>CAZKLA010000033.1:0-9422 GCA_964553455.1 uncultured Aquiluna sp.
CACTTTGCTTCCTCGAAGCCTCTATAAACCTCATCCGCTTTTGCCAGAAGTTCTTCGAGTGAGCAATTGGAATTAATCACAATGTCGGCAACCGCTTCGCGCTGAGCATCCGTTGCCTGCGCCGCTATACGACTTGCGGCCTCAACCTCGGACATTCCTCTGCTAGCAACTAACCGCTGAACTCGCACCGACTCATCGCAGCTGATGGTGACAACCCTGTCGAACTTGAGTTTGGAGTTACTCTCAACATAGAGCGGGATGGTGTAGACGATGATGCCGGAGAGCCCGGAAACTTTCTCGAGAGCCAAGGCTTGGATTAACGGGTGCAGTATCGATTCCAGCAGCCTGCGCTTCTCATCGCTTGCGAATGCCAGTTGAGCCAAGGCGATTCGATTCAAACTTCCATCTGCTGACAGAACTGTTTCACCGAAATTCTCGACGACATCGGACAGGCCCTGGCTTCCAGGAGCTACTACTTCGCGAGCCAGCACATCGGCGTCTATCTCGGTTGCGCCAAGCTCAACCCAGCGTCGAGCAACGGTCGACTTTCCGGATCCAATACCACCTGTGAGCGCAATCAGCACTGGCTAAGGATAAACGAAAGCGGGGGTGCTTTCGCACCCCCGCTTCGCTTTAGTTCTGTTTACTTGTCGCCGGCTAGCTTGTCGCGAAGTGCGGCTAGTGACTCGTCGTCTGCCAAGGTGCCCTCGGTTGACGCGGTTCCAGCGGAAGCGGTTGGCTCCTGAGCAGGGGCTGCAGGTGCCTCTGGCAAAGCAGCAAGCTGAGCGCGAGTTGCCTTGACCTGAGTCTTGTGAGTCTCCCAGCGTGAGTGAGCCTCGGCGTACTCTGCCTCCCACTTTGAACGTGCCTCTTCGAAGCCGGCCTTCCACTCGCTGGTAGCAGGGTCGAAGCCCTCTGGGTAGCGGTAGTTACCGTTCTCGTCGTAGTCAGCGCTCATGCCGTATAGCACTGGGTTGAAGTCGGTGCCCTCAGGGTCAACCTCGTCCAAAGCCTGCTTTAGCGATAGCGAAATGCGACGACGCTCTAGGTCGATGTCGATCAACTTGACGAATACGTCTTCGTTGACAGAAACAACCTGGTCAGCGTGCTCAACGTGCTTTGAAGATAGCTCAGAGATGTGAACTAGACCCTCGATGCCGTCAGCAACGCGAACGAATGCGCCGAATGGAACAATCTTGGTGACCTTGCCCGGGATGTACTGGCCAATGGCGTGAGTGCGGGCAAATAGCTGCCATGGGTCTTCCTGAGTTGCCTTCAGCGATAGCGAAACGCGCTCGCGGTCGTTGTCAACCTCAAGAACCTCAACGGTAACTTCCTGGCCAACCTCAACAACTTCGCTGGCGTGCTCGATGTGCTTCCAGCTCAACTCGGAAACGTGGACTAGACCGTCTACGCCACCTAGGTCGATGAAAGCACCGAAGTTTACGATCGAGGAAACCACACCGGTGCGAACCTGACCCTTTACAAGGTCGTTCATGAAGGTGGTGCGGTTAGCGCTCTGGCTCTCCTCTAGTAGTGCGCGACGAGAAAGCACAACGTTGTTGCGGTTCTTGTCTAGCTCAAGGATCTTGGCCTCGACCTCGGTACCAAGGTATGGTCCTAGGTCGCGAACGCGACGAAGCTCGATTAGCGAAGCAGGCAGGAAGCCTCGTAGACCGATGTCAACGATTACACCACCCTTAACAACCTCGATAACGACACCCTTGACCACGCCGTCGGCTTCCTTAATCTTCTCAACGTCGCCCCAGGCACGCTCGTACTGAGCACGCTTCTTGGAAAGAATTAGTCGGCCTTCCTTGTCTTCCTTCTGAAGAACAAGTGCCTCGATTGCATCGCCAACCTTGACGATGTCGTTTGGATCTGCATCCTGACGGATGGAAAGTTCGCGAACCGGGATAACACCCTCGGTCTTGTATCCGACGTCAACTAGGACCTCGTCACGATCGATCTTTACGATGGTTCCAGAGATTAGGTCACCGTCGTTGAAGAACTTTAGAGTGGCTTCGACAGCTGCGAGGAAGTCCTCTGCTGAGCCAATGTCGTTTACTGCTACCTGCTTTTTAGCGGTTTTGTTGGTTGCCATATATGGTGTTATTCACTTTGTTTTACTCGGGCCGCGCAAAGCTGAAAACTTGAAAAGCTTTCCGATTTGTCCGGCGATTGGACAGGGATTTGTGCCAATTGGCACTCGCGCAAGCTTACAGGTATATCTAGTGCCCTGCTAGTTCCCAGTTGGCACCAATTCCAATGTGGACTTCTAGCGGCACTGAGAGTTGAGCCACATCTCGCATGGCAGCAATCGTGAGCTGCTTTAGCTGGTCTAATTCACCTGGCGCGACAGCGAAGACCAATTCGTCGTGAACCTGAAGCAACATCTGCGACTTTAGGCCTGCCTCTTGGATCGCAGCATGGACTTTGATCATTGCCAACTTCATGATGTCTGCGGCGGTGCCTTGAATCGGTGCGTTTAGAGCGGCCCTTCTAGCATTCTCTCGAAGTTGGAAAATCTTGGAATTGAGATCTGGGAAAGGTCTTCTTCTGCCGTAGACGGTAGTTGTGTAGCCCAAGGTCTTGGCCTTTTGAACCACCTGGTCCAAGTATGTCTTCACACCACCAAAGCGGGCAAAGTAATCCGCCATCAGCTGCTTGGCTTCCTTGCTCTCAATTCGGAGCTGCCTAGCAAGACCGTACTCACTAAGCCCATAGACCAAGCCGTAGCTCATGGCCTTGACTTTGGAGCGCATCTGCGAGGTCACCTCAGTCGGTTCAACACCGTAAATCCGAGCACCCACAAAGCTGTGAAGGTCCTCCCCCAGATTGAAAGCCTCGATCAGTCCCTGGTCACCGGAGAGGTGGGCCATGATTCGCATTTCAATCTGCGAGTAGTCGGCGGTCAAGAGAGTCTCAAAGCCCTCACCAGCAACAAATGCGCTTCTGAGTTTCTGGCCCCTGGCTGTCTTGATGGGAATGTTCTGCAGATTTGGGTTTTCGCTACTCAGGCGTCCGGTTGCCGTGCCCACCTGCGAGTACATAGTGTGAATGCGGCCATCTGGCTCGATTGCTTTGATCAACGTTTCTGCCATTTGACGAAGCTTGGTGGCATCGCGGTGAGCAAGTAAGCGCTCAAGGAACGGGTGCTCAGTCTGCTCGTATAGAGTCGCCAGCGCCTCGGCATTGGTTGAGTAGCCGGTTTTCACGCTCCTGGTCCCCTGCATGCCAAGTTCTTCAAACAGAACAGTCTGCAGCTGCTTCGGGCTGGCTAGGTTCACCTCGTGCCCGATAATGGCATAGGCCTCTTTGGCGACGCTCTCCACCTCGGTTGTGAGTTCTTCGAACTGTTCAACCAGGTTTTCCTTGTCAACCGAAATACCAAGCTGCTCCATTTGAGCAAGCGCAACGCTGGCTGGAATCTCGATGTCTCGGTAGACCCCTAGAGAACCTTGCGCTTCCAATTGCGCAGTCGCAATTCTTGTTAAGACGGCATAGATCCAGGCGTCGAGTGACGGGTCACTCTCCGCGAATAGCTCGTTGGCGTCCTGTCGGGCAATGTCAATTCCGGCATAGGTGCGAATCAGAGCGTCTGGATTGAGATCTTTGGTAAGTGGATCGATCAGGTAGCAGGCCAACATGGGGTCATCGGCAATTGGACCGAGCTTTATGCCAACACTCTTTAGCTGCCTGGAGAGCTCTTTGAAGTTCCAGGTACCAAAGCCACCTGTTTCAATTAGCGAAACGGGGTCAGAGTTTCCGTCCCAGTTCAAGCGCTGGGTCAGCGTAGCCACGCCGAGCCCTACTACCTTGCCATTGGCAATCTCTAACTTGACGTGGGTCGCTTCTGCTGAAACAAGCTTTGAAATCTCGGCCAGGCTTGCCTGTCGAGCCTCGACCGGCTGAGACGGAAGGTCCATAATCAGCTGGCTCGCCGCTGTTGCGATTGGCTGGGCGGCAAGCGATTCTGCTGCCGCTTCCGGTTCGATCTTGGCGCTGATGACCTTGTGCTGAGATCCGTCAGTACCGCGCAACTTGAGGACTCTGGTCAGCAAAGTTCTAAATGAGAGCTTTGCGAAGACTTCTTTCACCGATTCTTCATTTACGGCGCCAAGTTGAAGATCGTCTAGCGAGAACTCAAACTCAAGATCGCGCAGCAGGTGGTTAAGCCTGCGGTTTCTAAGCGCCAGCTCCTTGTGTTCTCGAAGGCTCTCGCCAACCTTGCCTGGAATCTTGTCGGCGTTCTCCAGAATTGCTTCCAGAGAGCCGTACTCCTGAATCCACTTTGCGGCGGTTTTGGGTCCAACACCTGGAATGCCCTTTAGGTTGTCTGAGGTCTCCCCCACCAATGCCGCTAGTTCCGGGTATTGCTTGGCGTGGATACCGTACTTCTCCAAAACTGCCGCATCGTCCATGCGAGCCAGGTTGAGCACACCTTTCACGGGGTAAAGAATTGTTACCTCGTCGGTGATGAGCTGGAAGGTGTCGCGATCTCCGGAGACCACCAGCACTCTCATGCCAGCCGCCTCACCCTGCACGCTCAAAGAAGCAATTAGATCATCGGCCTCAAACATCTCTCGTGAAACGCTGGTGATGTTCATCGCGGTTAGCGCTTCAACCAATAGCTCGGTCTGGCCGATAAACTCCGGTGGCGTCTCGCCTCGGGTGCCCTTGTACTCGGGTAGCTCTTGAGTTCTAAAGCTCTCTCGCGAAACGTCGAAAGCCACGCACAGGTGGGTTGGCTTTTCGAGCTCGAGAATATTCAGCATCATCGAGATAAAGCCGTGCACGGCATTGGTGTGTTGGCCAGCGGCATTTTTGAAGTTGTCTGGGCTGAGGGCATAGAAAGCCCTAAATGCCAACGAGTGCCCGTCGATAAGTAAAAGGGTAGGCTTTTCGCTAGCGCTCATGCCCGCTAGCCTACTTCGCCGAGGAGTCAATTTATGTCCGATAAGCCCATCAAAGCCTCCGAGGATGCGCTCGAACTTATGAAGCAGCGTGGCCTTGGTGCCCTTGCCGAGAAGATGGGCATTGAACTGATTGAGCTCAGCGCAGAACGTGCCGTGGCAACCATGCCGGTTGCGGGTAACACCCAACCGATCGGACTACTCCACGGTGGCGCTCACGTCGTGCTGGCGGAGTCGCTGGGCTCGTTCGCCGCCAACGTTCACGCTCACCCCTGGGGCTATGCGGTTGGAATTGAGCTAAATGCGACCCACCACGCATCGATCACCGAGGGGGTTGTCACCGGAACCTGTGTGGCCATCAAGTTGGGCAAAACTCTTACGAGTCACGAGATTTCTATGACAGACGAGAATGGAAGACTGCTGTCAACGGTGAGGATCACTAATTACCTGAGACCCAAGGGTCAGTAGTTACTTGTCGCCAAGCTGCTCAATAACAGCCTTGGCAACCTGGGCCATGGTTAGCCTGCGGTCCATCGACGCCTTTTGAATCCAGCGGAAAGACTCTGGTTCGCTGAGCTTCATTTTGGACTGCAACAGCCCCTTGGCGCGATCCATAATCTTTCTGGTTTCGAGGCGATCGCTGAGATCTGCGATTTCTGCCTCAAGCGACACCAGTTCTTCGTGTCGGCTGAACGCAATCTGAATTGCGGGTAGTAAATCCGTTGGCTTGAATGGCTTGGTTACATATGCCATCGCACCTGCCTCTGCGGCGCGGGCAACTAGGTCAGATTGCGAAAAAGCGGTTAGTAGCACCACGGGGATCTTGAGTTCCCCAATCTTTTCGGCGGCACTGATGCCATCAAGCTTTGGCATCTTGATGTCCATGACCACCAGGTCAGGCTCTAGTTCCGTTGCCAGCTTGATAGCTTCTTCGCCATCGGAGCCCTCGCCAACCACGTCATAGCCCGCTTCTCGCAAAGTCGCGACGACGTCCATACGAATTAGACCTTCGTCTTCTACCACTACGACTCTGAGTGCATCTGCCATGGCATTACTTTATTACTACCCGCGCAACATCCACTAGAATTTAGGGGCTTGCCGGGATGGCGGAATGGTAGACGCGTCGCACTCAAAATGCGATGTCCTCTGGGCGTGTGGGTTCGAGTCCCACTCTCGGTACAAAAGAAAAAGCGGTGGTTTCCCACCGCTTTTTCTCATTTAAGCCTTTAGTTCCCGTAACCAGGAGCGGCTAGGTGAACCGCATCGCCAACGCGGTGCACGCGCAGGCTGTTGGTTGAGCCCGGGATTCCCGGAGGTGAACCGGCCACGATGACGACCTCGTCACCAACGCGACACTTACCACTGGAGAGCACGATCTCGTCAACCTGACGAATCATCTCGTCAGTGTGCTTTACCTTGTCCACCTTGAAGGTGGTGGCTCCCCAAACTAGCGATAGCTTGCGTCGTACTTCCTCGTTAGGGGTGAAAGCCAACACCGGAACCCTGGAGCGCAATCTGGAAACTCGGCGAAGGGTGTCGCCTGACTCGGTGAAGACACAGACAAACTTTGATCCGAGCAGCTCAGCAATCTCCATAGCCGCCAACACAACCGCACCAGAGTGGGTGTGTGGCTTGGTGCCAAGCGCCGGGATACGGTCTAGGCCGTTCTCCTCGGTGGACTCGATGATTCGAGCCATGGTCTGAACGGTCTCGATTGGGTATTCGCCAACCGAGGTCTCTCCCGAGAGCATTAGTGCGTCAGCACCATCTAGCACAGCGTTAGCGACGTCCGATGCCTCCGCGCGGGTCGGACGCGATGCGCTAATCATGGTCTCTAGCATCTGGGTTGCGACGATTACCGGCTTAGCCCAGCGGCGAGAAAGCTCAACAGCGCGCTTCTGAACCAGTGGCACCTGCTCCAAAGGCAGCTCAACACCTAGGTCACCGCGAGCAACCATCACGCCATCAAAGGCATCAATGATTTCCTCAAGGGCTTCGACGGCCTGTGGCTTCTCGATCTTTGCGATGGTGGGAACGAAACGCCCCTCCTCCGCCATGATCTCGTGAACGCGAACGATGTCCTTGGCGTTTCGCACGAAGCTCAAGGCGATCATGTCCGCACCGAGCTTTAGTGCCCAGCGGAGGTCATCTTCGTCCTTCTCGCTCAACGCAGGAACGTTGACCGCAACACCAGGGAGGTTAATACCCTTGTTGTTAGAAACCGGTCCACCAACCTCAACCACGCAGGTAACGGTAGTGGCGTCGACTGCGGTAGCGCGCAGACCAATGCGGCCATCGTCAATAAGTAGCTGGTCGCCAGGCTTTACATCCCCTGGAAGCCCCTTGTAGGTGGTGGAGCAGATGTTCACATCGCCCTGAATGTCATCGGTTGTGATCTTGAAGGTTGCCCCGTTAACCAAGGTGACCTTGTCCTCTGCGAAGCGTCCCAGGCGAATCTTTGGTCCCTGAAGGTCAACCAAGATTCCAACGCTCTTGCCGACATCGGCCGCAGCCTTGCGAATGGTTGCGTAAACACCCTCGTGAACTTCGTGGGAGCCGTGGCTGAGGTTCATACGAGCAACATCAACACCGGCCTCGATTACTGCTTTTGCCTTGTCATAGTCCGCAATGGCAGGACCGAATGTTGCCACAATCTTGGCGCGTCTCATTTATAACTACTTACCTTTTCAAATTGGTTAGCTGTAAACCGAAATCGGTCTATCAGTTGGCTTCACTGGGAAGGGAAGCCCTGTCTCACCTTCGAGATATTCGTCGATCGCGGCAGCGGCGGCACGACCTTCGGCTATAGCCCAAACTATCAGGCTTTGGCCTCTTCCTGCATCACCTGCGACAAACAATCCGTCAGCGGCCTTGTAGCGACCATCTCTGGCAACGTTTCCTCTGGAATCGAGTGGCGCGTTCAGCTGGGAAGTCAATTCACTAGTCTCCGGACCAACAAATCCGAGCGCAAGGAACACTAGGTCGGCAGGCAGAATGCGCTCGGTGCCAGCCTTTGGCACGCGCTTGCCATCTACAAACTCAGTGTCGGCGACCTTGACACCGGTCAGCACTCCGTTTTCACCAACAAACTCAACGGTCGACTGCAGGTATTTGCGTTCTCCGAACTCTTCGTGTGCGGATGCCACCTCGAAAAGATTCGGCATCATTGGCCAGGGCTGGTCCTCGGTGCGCTCCTCAGGAGGTCGCTTGCCAATTGCCAGCGTTGTTACGCTCAACGCACCCTGTCTGGTAGCAGTGCCGAGGCAGTCCGCACCGGTGTCGCCACCACCAAGGATGATGACGTGCTTACCCTCAGCGGTGATTTGCCCATCGAGTGCATCGCCGGCTACTACCTTGTTCGATTGAGCCAGGTAGTTCATGGCAAAGTGAACGCCACTGAGGTTCCTGCCGGCAACATCAAGATCTCTTGGAATCATGGCGCCGGTAGCGATGAGCACAGCGTCGTAACGCTTCTGAAGCTCATCCCAGGTAATGTCCACGCCAACGTTTACCGAGGTTCTGAATCGGGTTCCCTCGGCTTCCATTTGGGCAATACGGCGGTCGATGTGGTGCTTTTCCATCTTGAAATCTGGAATGCCATAGCGCAGCAGTCCACCGATTCGGTCATCACGCTCGTAGACAGCGACCGTGTGACCGGCTCGGGTCAGCTGTTGAGCTGCAGCAAGGCCTGCAGGACCGGAGCCAACAACCGCAATCGTTTTGCCCGTGAGGCGCTCAGGAACGCTCGGAGTTACAAAGCCATTGTCAAAGGCATCATCAATGATCGACACCTCAATCTCTTTGATGGTGACCGGAGGCTGGTTGATGCCGAGGACGCAGGAGCTCTCACACGGCGCAGGGCAAAGTCTTCCGGTGAATTCTGGGAAGTTATTTGTCGCGTGCAGACGATCAATAGCCTCGCGGTTGCGACCACGGTGGGTTAGGTCATTCCACTCCGGAATCAAGTTACCCAGCGGGCAGCCGTGGTGGCAGAACGGGATTCCACAGTCCATGCAGCGAGATGCCTGGCGCACGATGGTCTCACCGCTACGCTCTGCGTAGACCTCTTTCCAGTCCTTGATACGAACCGGAACCGGTCTGCGAGGAGCAGTTTCTCGCTCGGTTACCTTGATAAAGCCCTTTGGGTCAGCCACCGGTCACCTCCAGAATCTGGGTCCAAACTTCTTCGCCATCCAAGTCGATTCCATCGGCATTGGCATTGCGTTGAATCTCCATCACGCGTGCGTAGTCACGAGGCAGCACTCGAACAAAGTTAGAGATCTCGGCCTCAAAGTTTGCTAGCAACTGTTGCCCCAGCGGAGAGTTGGTAAGCAAGACATGTTGCTCTAGAAGCTCTCGCAACTTAGCTATGTCGTGATCGGCAAGATTCTCGAGCGAGATTTCGCCAGAGGCAAGCGCCTCACGGTTCACCCTGGCCTCAGAAAGTCGGTAGACGTAAGCAACACCACCGGACATGCCAGCACCAAGGTTTACGCCCGTGCGACC
>CAZKLA010000033.1:9522-15084 GCA_964553455.1 uncultured Aquiluna sp.
CAGTCACCCTCGACGGTGATTGTGATACCCCTTGGCACAAAAGCACCGAGTGATTGTCCAGCAGAACCGCGAAGATTCAGGGTCAAAGTGCCTGGCTCAAGACCTTGTTCACCCCAGCGCTTGGTTAGCTCATTGCCGAGCATGGTACCAATTGCCTGGTTGGTGTTATTGATCTCGATGTTGTGAACCACCGGCTTACCCTCACGAAGTGCGGGCGCACTCAGCTCGATCAGCGGATAGTCAAAGTGCGACTCGAGCTCGTGGTCCTGCACAGTCATATTGCGAAGGTTCTGAGTTAGGTCAATGTCCTTGGCCGCGAAGATTGGCGATAGATCCAAGCCATCGGCCTTGTAGTGCGACACAGCTCGGTTCACATCGAGTAGGTCAACCCTTCCAACCGCCTCGGCAAGCGACCTAAAGCCAAGCTCGGCCAGGTACTCGCGAACCTCCTGAGCCAAGAACTCAAAGAAGTTGACAACGTGGTCTGCCTGTCCGGTGAACCTTGCTCTTAGATCTGGATTTTGAGTGGCGACGCCAACCGGGCAAGTGTCAAGGTGGCAAACACGCATCAAAATGCAGCCTTCAACCACAAGTGGCGCGGTCGCGAAGCCATACTCTTCAGCACCGAGCAGAGCCGCAATAACGACATCTCTACCGGTCTTCATCGAGCCATCTACTTGAACCACGATGCGGTCTCGCAAGCCGTTTAGCAATAGTGTCTGCTGAGCCTCCGCAAGTCCAAGCTCCCAAGGGGTGCCAGCGTGCTTGAGTGAGTTCAGTGGGCTGGCACCGGTACCACCGTCGTGACCAGAGATCAGGACTACATCGGCCTTGGCCTTGGCAACGCCAGCGGCGACGGTTCCAACTCCAAACTGACTGACTAGTTTGACGTGAACTCGTGCGGCGCGGTTGGCTCGCTTTAGGTCAAAGATCAACTGCTTCAGATCTTCGATCGAGTAGATGTCGTGGTGTGGCGGTGGTGAAATAAGTCCAACGCCAGGGGTCGAATGACGGAGCTGAGCAATCCACGGGTAAACCTTGTGCGGAGGTAGTTGACCGCCCTCGCCAGGCTTCGCACCCTGCGCCATCTTGATCTGAATGTCATCGGCGTGAGTCAGGTACATCGAAGTAACGCCAAAGCGCCCAGACGCAACCTGCTTCACAGCGCTGCGGCGGTTTCGATCTAGCAGTCGCTCTACCGACTCGCCACCCTCACCGGTGTTGCTCTTGGCACCCAAGCGATTCATCGCGATTGCCAGCACCTCGTGTGCCTCCGGAGAGATGGCGCCCATCGACATGGCGCCGGTGGAGAAGCGCTTCACGATCTCAGAAACCGGTTCTACCTCTTCGATAGGAATCGAGGGGCGGACACCGTTCTTGAAAGCAAACAAGCCTCGAATGGTCATCAGTCGCTCTGACTGATCGTCAACCGCGTTGGTGTATTCCTTAAAGATGTCGTAGCGCTTCTGCCTGGTTGAGTGCTGAAGCTTGAAGATAGTCTCCGGGTTGAACAGGTGCGGCGGCCCCTCTCGGCGCCACTTCATCTCGCCACCCACCTCTAGCGGTAGGTGAACCTTTGAGGCTCCTTCAATTGGATAGGCAGCACGATGGCGCTTCTCAATCTCCTGGTGCAGAATCTCTAGCCCCACGCCACCTAACTTGGTGGTGGTGCCGGTGAAGTACTTGTCGACCAGTTCTTGGCTTAGGCCGATAGCCTCAAAACACTGTGCGCCACCATAGGAAGCCACGGTCGAGATGCCCATCTTCGACATGATCTTGAGAATGCCCTTACCCAGCGCCTTGACCATGTTCTTGCTAGAACGCTCGGGAGTGATACCGGTGATCAAGCCCTTGACCACCAGGTCCTCGGCTGTCTCTAGAGCCAGATACGGGTTAATCGCTGCGGCTCCGTAGCCAATCAATGTCGCTACGTGGTGCACGTCTCTGGCGTCACCGCACTCCACAACCAGGCCAACCTGAAGGCGAGTTCCTTTGCGAATTAGGTGGTGGTGAACGCTGCTGAGCGCCAAAAGCGAAGGAATCGGAGCAAGCTCACGGTTTGAATCGCGATCACTGATGATCACAAAGGTGGCGCCTGCGGCGATTGCCTGGTCCACCTCATCGGCCATTGCGTCGAGGCGCTTTGCCAGCGACTCCTCACCATCATCCACTCGGTAGAGTGCGCTGATGGTTACCGCCTTGCCAATGTTGTTTCCCTTGTCGATGTGCTTGATTCGGGCAATTTCGTCGTTGGTGAGAATGGGGAAATCCATCACCAGCTGCTTTGCGTGCTCTGGTGTTGCGTCCAGCAGGTTTAGCACCGGGCCAATTGAAGCGCTCATCGAGGTAACAACCTCTTCTCGGATAGCATCCAGCGGAGGGTTGGTGACCTGGGCGAATTGCTGCGTGAAGTAGTCGAACAAAAGGCGCGAATGCTGCGAGATTGCTGCGATCGGAGTATCGGTTCCCATGGCTCCGATTGGCTCCTGGCCGGTTCTAGCCATTGGCGCGATGAATTCTTTGAGATCCTCTTCGGTGTAACCGAAGACTCGCTGACGGCGATTTACTGAAGCGCTTGAGTAGCGAACGTGCTCGCGCTCTGGAAGATCGCGCAGGTTGATCATGTTCTCTTCAAGCCAGTTACCCCAAGGCTCTGAAGCAGCAACTTCACTCTTGATCTGCTCATCTTCAATGATTTGACCTGAGGCGGTGTCAATCAAGAACATCTTGCCTGGCTGTAGGCGACCCTTGCGGACGATCTTCTCGGCTGGGATGTCTGCTACCCCGATCTCCGAGGCCAGAATGATAAATCCATCTTCTGTAACCACGAAGCGACCCGGGCGAAGCCCATTGCGGTCCAGTGTCGCACCCACCAACGTGCCGTCGGTGAAGATTACTGCCGCAGGACCATCCCACGGTTCCATGATCATTGAGTGATACTCGAAGAAGTCCCTAAGCTGCGGGTCGAGATCAAGCTGCTTCTCCCAGGCACCAGGAATCATCATCATCATGGCGTGTGGCAGCGAGCGACCTGAAAGCACCAGCAGCTCGAGAACCTCGTCGAAAGTGGCCGAGTCGGATGCGCCAGGAGTCACAATTGGCTTCAACTGCTCAATGTTCCCCAGGTTCTCACTCTTTAGCTGAGACTCACGAGCACGCATCCAGTTCGCGTTGCCCTTGACGGTGTTGATCTCGCCATTGTGAGCAATAAAGCGGAATGGGTGAGCTAGCGGCCAGGACGGGAAGGTGTTAGTTGAGAAACGAGAGTGAACTAGCGCCAACTGCGATTCAAAATCGACGTCGGAAAGGTCTGGGAAGAAGGGTTCAAGCTGCAGTGTGGTAACCATGCCCTTGTAAACCATGGTGCGCATCGATAGCGAAGGGTGGTAAATGCCAATCTCGCGCTCGCTTCGCTTGCGCAAGCGGAACAAGCGGCGCTCCAGCTCTAGCCCATTTGCTTCATCGACTGCCGCTACAAAAACCTGTTCAATCAGGGGCATAGCCGCGCGGGCTTGATCCCCCAAAACCTCTGGGCGAATTGGTGGCGTGCGCCAGCCCAAGACAGTCAGCTGCTCCTCTGAGGCAATCCTGGCAAATTGAGATTTGTCAGCCGCTGCCTCGTTCTCCGAGAGGAAAACTAGCCCAGCGCCGTAGCTGCCCTGCGCTGGCAAATCAAACGGGACGACCTTGCGCAAAAAACGATCTGGAATTTGAGTCAGGATTCCGGCACCATCGCCAGTTCCGGCGTCTGAACCGACAGCGCCGCGGTGCTCTAGGTTTCTAAGTGAAGACAGTGCCATGTCAACAATGTCGTGACCTGGAGTGCCACGCAAGGTGGCGACCATAGCCAGACCGCAAGCGTCTTTCTCAGCGCTTGGGTCATACAGACCCTGTGCGGAAGGACCCGCGTTGAAGCGCTGAAAGGGGCTCTGAGCCGGCATGCGTGTCTCCTGTCGTTAACTGAAAGGGGACATCATCGGCCCGGGTGGCTAAAACTAGATTTCTTTTGGCTCTTCTACTGTCTTGCGCGGCTTTTTAGCCGATTCCGCGACAGTCTCGCGGCCTTCAAGCCAGATGCTCGGTTCCAGGCCGGGGTGTCGGCGGGACTGAACTATCAGGAGGGTCACTCCGATGGCGATTCCGATCAGCGCTGACCAGATATTGATTCGTAGTCCAAGAATAATCTCACTTGGGTCGATTCGGATACTTTCTATCCAAACTCGTCCGGTTGAGTAAAGGATGAAATAGATGGCCAGCTGCTTGCCCCACTGCAGGCTGAAGCGCTTACCGAGGTAAATCAGCAGTCCAGCAGCCGCGAAGTTCCAGATCATTTCGTAAAGGAAAGTTGGGTGGAAAGTAAGCCCATCCGGCAACCCAGCTGGGTAGGCAGGGTTTCCAAATGGAATCTCAAGAGCCCAAGGCAAATCGGTAGGAAGTCCATAGAGCTCTTGGTTGAAATAGTTTCCGAGACGACCAATGCCCTGAGCTATCAGCAGACCAGGCGCCACCGCGTCGGCTACCGACCAAAAGCGCAAGCCAGCCTGCTTGGCGCCGTACCAGACTCCCACGGCACCGAACAGCAAAGCGCCGTAGATGGCCATGCCACCTTCCCAGATCCTGAAGACCGCTAGGAAGTCAGCACCCTCGTAGAAGTAATCCCTCGGGTGGGTTACGACGTGGTAAAAACGGCCACCGATGATTCCGGCTGGAACAGCCCATAGCGCGATGTCCAAGAACAAGCCGCGCTCTGCTCCGCGTGCGTGAAGTCTCGAGTCTGCTAGCCAGGATGCGATGACAATGCCGGTCAGGATGAAAAGCGCGTAAAAGTGAATGCGCAAAGGACCGAGGTCGAGGTAGCTGATCTCCGGGGAGGGAATGCTGGTTAGAAAATCCACGGGCCTATCCTAATCCGCCTGCTAGTTCTTTGGTTTTTGCGACCAATCCTTGGAGTCCATCTTGCTGGTAAGCCTTAACAAAGGCGGTGCCAACAATCGCACCATCTGCGTAGCTATTTACCTCCCGGACCTGTTCGGCGGTCGAGATACCAACACCAACGCAGGTTGGTGTACTTCCAATGCTCTTCACTCTGGAAACCACGGAGCGAGCCAGCCTGTCCAGCTCAGCGCGCTCACCGGTGATACCCATTGTCGACACCGAGTAAACAAAGCCCTTGGAGGATTTTGAGTTGTTTTCAACGCGAGCATCTGAGCTCGAAGGGGCCACTAGAAAGACTCTGTCCAGCCCGTGCTTATCGGAGAGTGCGATCCAGTCCTTGGCTTCATCGGGGATCAGATCGGGAGTGATCATGCCCTGAGCGCCAGCAGCAACTAGGTCTTCGCTGAATCGCTCAACCCCGTAGGAGAGCACTGGGTTCCAGTAGCTCATCACTAAAAGCGGGGTGTCAACCTTCTCCCGCACGCCACGAATAATGTCAAACAGGTCTCGCAATTTAAAACCATTGGCAATTGCTTCTTCGGTTGCGTGCTGGATAACTAAACCGTCCATCACTGGATCGCTGTATGGGACACCGATCTCAAGGATGTCGCAGCCGTTCTCAGCCAT
>CAZKLA010000034.1:0-15067 GCA_964553455.1 uncultured Aquiluna sp.
TACCGCAGTTTAGGAAGGTTGGGGTGGCTGGCTGGAAGCGACCGGAGATGATCTCCTCAACCAGGTGGATTGCCATGGTCTCGTCACCAGCAGCCAGGGTTAGCGCCACCATGACAACACGGTCTTCGAAACGCTCCAGGTAGCGGGTGCCGTCAAAAGTCTTTAGGGCGTAACCGGTGTAGAACTTGTAGGCACCCATGAAAGCCTCGAAGCGGAACTTCTTCGAGTAAGCGAGCTTCTCAAGCTTCTCGATGAACTCGAAGGAGTACTGGTCCAAGATTTCCTTCTCGTAGTACTCGTTCTCAACCAGGTAGTCCAGACGCTCCTCAAGGCTGTGGAAGAAGACGGTGTTCTGGTTTACGTGGTCTAGGAAGTACTTGCGAACTGCGAGCTTGTCCTTTTCTAGCTGAAGCTTCTGATCAGCACCCCAAAGGTTGATCATCGCGTTGAGGTCCTGGTAGGACATCGCGCTTTCAATGGTCTGCTTGCCAGTTAGGTTTCCCTGGTCGTCAGCTACTTCTACTAGTTGGTTTGCCACAGTGCGGCCAGCCTTTCTTTTACTTCAATTACGTCTTCTGGGGTGCCAGTGATCTCGAACCGGTACAGCACCGGAACCCCGAGTTTGCTGGCGACTATGTCGCCGGCCTTACAGAAGTGAGCACCAAAGTTGGTGTTTCCCCCGGCAATGACCGCCTTGATGTGTTTCCGGTTAACCGGATTGTTCAAGAATTTGATTACTTGCTTTGGAACAGTTGACCCGTCATTTCCACCACCGTAGGTGGGGACTACTAGGACGCTGTCCCGATCGTGTACAAAGTTGGCTGCTTCTTCGGATTTCAATGGAATCCGAATGGCGGTAGCGCCCAACTTGTCTACGAAGCGCTTGGTGTTTTCTGAGACGCTCGAGAAGTAAACAACATCGAACATCTCTGGCACCTCAACTAAGCGGAGATGGCTTGGATCTTGTCCATGCGGAAACCGCTCCAGTGCTCGTCGCCTGCGACTACAACTGGGGCAGCGGTGTAACCCATGGTCTTGACCATTTCTAGAGCTACTGGGTCCTGAGACATGTCGACCTCGGCATACTCAATCTGATTGCGCTGCAACATGCGCTTGGTGCTGTCGCACTGAACGCAAGCTGGGAGCGTGTAAACGGTCACCGCCATTGGTGTTCCTCCTGGATAAGTGGGTTTTTTAGGCCCGGTTTTAGCAAATTTTTGTGAAAAATCTCGCAAACTGTGGATTTACAACATTAGCACTTAACCACTAGATGTAGTAGCAATACGCGATTTTTTTCACTTATTTAGTTATTTCTCGAACATTAACCCACAACTTGAACTTTAAGGCAGTAGCTAATCCCGCGTGTCGCGGGAAGTTTGCCAAAAGTGTCAAAAAGTTATTTCTACTAGTTGTAGAATGAGTACCTGTTGCAGGTAATTCCATCGCAACCATCGGACATTTATGAATAGAAAAGATGAACATGAAGCTAAGAAAAGTTTCCATTTTGGCCGCCTTTGCCTCTCTCTTGGTCCTAACCGGCTGCGCCCAGACCCCAACCGTTGAGGTTTCCGGCGCTTGGGTACGTGCCTCTGACTTCTCCGACCACGTCGGCGGAATGACCGGTGCGTTTATGGAGATCAAGAACAACGGCTCAGAGACCATCACGTTGGTTGGTGGATCCGCCGAGATCGCGGGGACAGTCGAGATCCACGAGATCGTGATGTCTGGCGGCGAGATGGTGATGCAGCTCAAGGATGGCGGCATCAGCATTGAGCCAGGTGCGACCCATGTCCTAGAGATGGGCGGGGACCACGTGATGCTTATGGACCTGAAGCAGCCAATTGTTGCCGGCGACGTGCTATCGGTTACCCTTGATTTTGAGGGTGCGGAAGACGTAACCCTCACGGATTTGGTTGCCAAGCCATCTGATGGCGGCGACGAGACCTACCACGAAGAGGACCACAACCACTAAATGGTTTCCCGCAGAGGCTTTCTAGCATCAAGTGCCGCCGCAGCCGCATCGGCTGCGGCTGGCCTTGGTGTTGGGGCCACTGCCGCCACTCAACTAGCTCAAGGCCAGGCCGAGACCGCTACCGCTACCAGAGCGCTCAAGTTTGAAGGTGCCCACCAGATGGGCATCGAAACCCCGATTCAAGCCGTTACAAACATGGTGGCCTTCGACGTTTTGGAAGGCACGACCCTTGCGGACATGCGGCGCTGGATGTTCTTGCTAACGGATGACATTCGCAGGATGAGTGAGGGCGAGCCAGTCTTGGCGGACCCAGCACCAGAGCTTGCCATTGGAGCCGCTCGATTCAGCGCTTATGTCGGGTTTGGCCCGAGCCTATTTCGCAAGCTAGGTATCGAAGGACGAATGCCAGAGGGTCTTATAGATCTCCCAGCCTTCTCCATCGATGCCCTCAAGCCAGAATTCTCCGGGGGAGACGTTCTAATTCATGTGGCGGCTGACGACCCGGTAGTCCTTTCGCATGGCGTGAGGAACCTGGTTCGGGACTCACTGCCTTTCTCCACTGTCAGGTGGAACCAGGCTGGGTTCTCCCACTCGCCAGGAATGGTTCCCGAAGGTGTTACCCACCGCAATCTGATGGGGCAGGTCGATGGAACCGCTAATCCAGCCCTCGACTCCGAAGACTTCAGTGATGTGGTTTGGATCAAGGACGGTCCTGCGTGGATTCAGGGTGGAACCCTGCTGGTGTTCCGCAGGATAGCGATGCAGCTCGACACCTGGGATCAGCTCAGCAGCGTGGGCAAGGGCGAGGTCATTGGTCGCACCCTGAAAGAAGGCGCTCCGCTTACCGGCACCAAAGAATCCGACCTGCCAGACTTCGACGCCCGCTCGGCCAGCGGCCTTCGGGTAATCCCCGAGTTCGCACACATCCGCAGAGCCTCCGACTCGGGTAAGGGTGAGCGAATCTTCCGCCGGCCCTTTAGCTATGAGATGCCCATAACGCCGGAAGGCTCAATGGATGTCGGCCTACTTTGGTGCGCATACCAGAGGAACATTGAGCAGCAGTACCTGCCGATGCAGTTGCGACTTGCCGAACTGGATCTGCTGAACCGCTGGACTTTGCCAATTGGCTCGGCAACATTCGCAATCCCCAAGGGCGTTACCGGAACCGAAGTTATCGCCGAGGGTCTATTCTCATAGGGTGCCCACAGCCCTTTCTAAATCAGCCAGGGGTTTAGTCGTAGACTCGGGTGACAGCCTAAATCGCAAGAATCTCCTGATCTACATCCTGATGCTCGGGTTCTCGATGAGTCTGATTCCTTTCACTATCGACCCATACCTCCCAGCCTTCCCGGCAATCGGAGAGTTTTTCGGGGTAGCAAATGGCACCATTCAGGCCTCGCTTTCCGGTGTCACAATCGGGCTAGCCTTTGGTCAGCTTTTTGCGGGACCGCTCTCCGATGCCTTTGGCCGCAGGCCGCTATTGCTATTGGCAACCCTGGGTTTTGCGATCAGCGCGATTGCCTTGTTTTTCTCTCCAGACCTAACCTTCTTTATCGCGGTTAGGTTCGCGATGGGATTCTTTGCCGCCAGCGCGGACGTTGTGGCAAGGGCGATTGTTCGTGACTTGTATCACGGGCAGCCGATGCTGAGGATGCTCACCAAGATCTTTATGGTGCAGTCCCTCTCACCAATCATCGGACCAATCGTGGGCTCCCAGTTGGTAGGTGTCGGACCATGGCAACTTATCTTCCTTACCTTTGGACTCTTTGGGCTAGCTCTGGGCATCTTTTCGCTGTTTTTCATGCACGAGACGCTTCCAGTCGCTCAGCGGCGCTCGCCATCGGTGACCGGCATGCTGCGGGGTTTCCAATCGGTTCTGAAGGACAGGATTTACGTTGGGCTCTTAATCGTTTCAGCACTGCAGATCAGTGCGCTGTTTGGCTACCTAAACGTGGTGCCCTACCTGTATCAGGACCACTTTGGTCTGAGCGCACCTGATTTTGGAGTCTGGTTTGCCGTGAACTCGGTTGGGCTTTGGTTGGGTGTTCAGTTTGGTGGCCTGATGGCGAAGTACTTCCGGGCTCAGTGGCTGATGGTGGTCTTCATAATGCTGGCGATGCTGGGGGGACTGTTTTTGATTCTGACCTCCGGCACCAGCTTGATGAATGCCGAGATCGGGTTCTTTGTGGTGATCTTCCTCTTCGGAGCACCCGCCACCATCATCCCAACCATCGCGCTATTGAAGCACGGCTCTGAGGCTGGCACCGCATCCTCCTTGATGGGAACCATGAACTTTGTTTCTACTTCTATTGCGGCCGTGGTTTACTCGCAGCTTTCAACCACCTCCACCGGTGATGTTGGCTTGTGGATATTTGCCTTGTTTGGCATTTGCCTGGTGGTTATCATTTTCGTGGTCCGGCCCTGGACCATTCCAGATCTTCGAGAGGCACGCCCGGATCATGATTAGGTTGGCAACCGAGGCGGATGCCGAGGAGCTACTGGCTGTCTGCAATTCTCACGAACTAAGAGTCGATCCTGACTTTGAGGAGATGCCGCTCAGCGAGATTCATGAGTTCCTAAAGGGCTATGAAGAGCCAGCTCACACCCTGGTGTTAGAAGACAACGGCATTAAGGCCGTGATGTTTATTCACACCTCGACCCCGAGAAATCGGGTTGAACCAGACTTCTTCACAATCGGCAGCAAAGCGCAGAGCAAGCAGCTTTTTGAAGCTGGCTTTGAGTGGCTTGAGCAAAACCGCAAGGGCTTTGACGTTAGAACCTTCTGCAACAAGATGGACACCGAACTGCTCGCGCTCTTTGAAGAGAGCGGTCTTAGCTTCCTGCGCGACTACTACAAGATGGTCAAGGAACCAATCACCAAAGGCTTCCCCAATCTTCCCGAGAACATCAGCATTGAGTCGGTTGATCTCAAAGATCACTCCAGGGTGCTTCACATGCTTGAGACTGAGTCATTCTCGGGACACTTTGGTTACATCGCACTTGGCCACGATGACTGGATCGCAGAAAAGCTTGCGGAACCTCAGCTAGATCACAAGGGCACTTTTGTGGCAAAGGTGAATGGGGAGCCGGCTGGGCTTTTGATCTCCAGCGACGGTCGTTCGGATGTCAATGGTGGCTGGGTGGACAAGCTTGGCGTTCTAGAGCAATTCCGGGGACTGGGGCTTGGGAAACTGCTGCTGCAGTGGGGAATTGCCCACGCTGCCGAAAAGGGCTACCAGTCGATTGGCCTAGGGGTCGATACCGGCAATGAATCTGGCGCGCTTCAGCTGTATGAAAACCAGGGTTTCAAGCCAACTGTGGTCTGGCGCGGTTACGCGAGAACTATTTAGTGGCTTTGTGCTGAGCTAGCCAAGCTCCCAGAATTACCACCACGCCACCGACTGGCTCATACCAGTGCAGCTCCTCGCTCAGCAGCAATACTCCCCAGATGGTTGCCACCACCGGGTTGGTGAAGGTAACCGTTGAGGCGACGGTGGAGCCGGCGTCTCGAATCACATCGTGGAAAAGCCGGTAGGCGTATCCCGAGCCCAGGACACCCAGCGCGATTATCGAAAGCAATGATTCGATGCTTGGTGCTGCGGTAACTAGCGGGCCAGAAAAAAGGTAAAAAGGCAGCAGCGTTAGCGCGCTTGAGAAAACCTGAGCGGCTGCCGATGAGGTGCCGGAAAGGTTCATGGGAGTTATAAATTTCCTGATGTATGGACCGCCAATGCCATAGGAAATAGTGGCCAAAACCAGTGCTCCGATTGCCAGCGGTTCGTTTTGGCCAAAGCCTTCCCAGGTGCCAAGGGTGATCGCCACGCCTATCAGCCCAACCATCAGTCCAATGGTCGCCACTATCGTCACCTTCTCGGTGCGGTAGATGGTCAAAATCGCAAGCAGGGTGAACATCGGGGTAGCAGCCCCGATGATGGCAGCCAGCGAAGAGGTGGTGTACTGCTGAGCAAAGCTAAAAAGCGAAAAGGGAATGGCGGACATAAACACCCC
Source organism: uncultured Aquiluna sp. (assembly GCA_964553455.1). Classification (GTDB taxonomy): domain Bacteria; phylum Actinomycetota; class Actinomycetes; order Actinomycetales; family Microbacteriaceae; genus Aquiluna. The sequence continues at coordinate 5,981 of CAZKLA010000034.1, forward strand.
AGCCACCCACAGGTGAAACCACTGCGTGCCCTTTGGAAGCTGAAGCTTTAGCGCAAATACCAAGGCAAACATCGCCAAGCCGCCCAAGAAGGTGCGCCAGAAAGAAACCCCATAAAAAGGCAGGAATCTAAGAGAGAGTTCGGTGAATAGAAAGCTGGAGCCCCAGATCAGGGCCATTGGAAGAAACTTCCAAATCCAGTGTGATTTCACCTAATGAAATCTAGTGGCTAGATGGTGTGGTTTCGATCTCCGAGCGATCAGCCGACCAAAGGGTGTGGAACACGCCCTCGCGGTCCACACGCTTGTAGGTGTGAGCACCAAAGAAGTCACGCTGGCCCTGAACCAGTGCGGCAGGCAAGCGCTTTGCGCGCAGGCCGTCGTAGTAGCTCAGTGAGGATGCGAACGCAGGGTTTGGAATACCCGCTAGCGAGCTGTGAGCAACCACAGATCTCCAGGAGGCAAGTGATGCGTCAATTGCCTTGGCGAAGTAGTCGTCGAACAACAAGCTCAACAGGTTCTCGTTCTTGCCGTAGGCATCGGCAATGCGGTTTAGGAATTGCGCGCGAATGATGCATCCGCCACGCCAGATCTTGGACACCGCACCTAGGTTGATGTTCCAGTTGTATTCCTGAGCTCCGGCGCGAATGGCGTCGAAGCCCTGGGCGTAGGCAATGATCTTGGATGCGTAAAGTGCCTTGCGAACATCTTCGACAAATGCGGCCTTGTCGCTTACCGACCACGCGGTGGTGTGGCTTGCCATGCCCTGGTTGCCAGCGCGCTGGCTTCCCTGTGAGGACAGGCTGCGAGCAAAAACAGCCTCTGCGATTCCAGATACTGGAGTGCCCAGATTCAGTGCAGTCTGCACGGTCCAAACGCCAGTTCCCTTAGAGCCAGCGGCATCCAACACAACATCTACAAATGGCTTACCGGTCTTGGCATCCACCTGCTTCAAAACCTCTGCTGTGATCTCGATTAGGTAGCTCTCCAGCTCACCACGGTTCCACTCGCTGAAGATCTCCGAGATCTCAGCTGGGGAGAAGCCGCCAGCCTGACGCAGGATGTCGTAAGCCTCAGCAATCAGCTGCATGTCGGCGTACTCGATTCCGTTGTGAATCATCTTTACAAAATGACCAGCACCATCGGTGCCAACGTGGGTAACACATGGCTCACCCTCGGCAATGGCAGCGATGGAGGAAAGGATTGGACCAAGAGTCTTATAGGCCTCTGCGGTTCCGCCAGGCATGATCGAAGGACCCTTTAGGGCACCTTCTTCACCACCTGAAATACCGGCACCAACAAAGTGAATGCCCTTGGCGCTAACTTCCTTTTCACGACGCAAGGTGTCGGTGAAAAGCGCGTTGCCACCGTCGACAATGATGTCTCCCGGCTCGAAGCGCTCAGCCAGCTGGCTGATGACAGCATCGGTGCCAGCACCGGCCTGAACCATGATGATGGCGGTTCTAGGTCGCGCGAGTGAGGCAACGAAGGCATCGATGTTTTCGCTCGGGATGAAGTTTGCTTCTGGGTGTTCCTTCACCAATAGGTCAGTGCGCTCAACGGAACGGTTGTAGATGGCAACTCTGTTGCCCTCGCGTGAAGCCAAGTTGCGGGCTAGGTTCGAGCCCATAACGGCAAGACCTACAACACCAATATTTGCTTTGTCTGACATGAAATTCCTTAGAGAAATGGGAGTGGAAACTGCTCAGGCTACACGCGCAACAATGGGCGGAAATTTCTATTAGGTTACCCTACTTTGGCGAGCCAGAGGCTGGTATTTAGCGCAAGCTGTTAGTTTTGGCCAACCATGCAAACTCGATCCAAATCCATCCTGCTCGCCATAGCTTTAGCGGTCACGGCGCTTTTTCCAACCCCCGCTCACGCCAGCTGCACCGTCGATAAGCAGCTAACTTCAAAAAACATAAAGCAGCTCCACGTTGAGGTGAGGGATGCGGCCAGTGGCAAGACGCTGTTTTCTAAGGCAGAGCAGCAACCGGCGCGCACCGCATCTGTAATGAAGGTGCTTACCGCTGCCGTGGCGTTGGATGTATTGGGTCCGGATTACCGCATCACAACCAGCGTGATGGTTAGCCCAAGTGAACCTGGCAGGCTTTACCTGGTTGGAGCCGGTGACGTCACGCTTTCACGCATGCCGGGAAACATAACCTCTTACTACGCCAAAGCCCCCAAGCTAGATTCGTTGACTAGGCAAATCGCTAGCTGGGCCAAGGCCAGTTCCGTATCAATCTCTGCCGTTTCGGTAGACAGCACGCTCTTTGGTGGCGATAAGGAGTGGCACCCAACCTGGAGCAGGCTCGGTTTGTCCTCGGGCTACATGGCTCCGGTATCTGCCCTACAGATTGATGCCGCACGCCTCACCAGCACCCGCAATCCAAACAGCTGGTTGGCTAGGCGCACCTCGACTCCTGTGAAGCAGGCAGGCGAATTGTTTGTGGCCTCACTAAACAAGATGGGCATCGCCAACGGACTCAAGGCAACAGCCGCGAAAGCTCCAACCGACTCGGTTGTGATCGCGAGTGTGCAGTCCAGACCGGTTAGCGAACTGGTGGCCAACATGCTACGGGTCTCAGACAACTCAATCGCAGAGGCACTGGGTCGAGTCGCTGCTGTCAAGTACGGCCTTGACGGCAGCATGGCATCGCTGACGCCGCTCTATAAGGAAGTGCTCAAGGCGCGCGGTCTTGACACCTCGAAGATTTCGGTCATCGATGCCTCCGGTCTGTCGCGCCTGAATCAGGTGCCGGCAAAACTTGTAAATGATCTCTTGCTTTTAGTGGATCAAGGTGTCGGTGACTATGAGACCTTGGCGGCAGGACTTCCAGTCTCTGGCCAGAGCGGTTCGCTGAGATCTCGTTTTGCCACGGGTAGCAAAGTGGAAACCAGAGGAAAAGTAATTGCCAAGACCGGCTACATTCTCACCGGATATTCGCTGGCTGGATTCCTCACCGCTAGAGATGGAACCGAGTTAGTTTTTACGGTCTACAACCTGGCTGATCGAGCCAATGCCAACCACAGAATCGCTATGGACAACCTGGTTTACCGCTTCTACCAGTGTGGCGCGAGCCTCACGAGCTAGTTCAAATCGGCGCGAGTTTTATCCAGCGAGCGCATGACCTCGAGCGAGAATTCGTGGGTGTGCTGGCTATTCTCGGTTTCTCCTTCGAGAACTGACTTACTGACTGCCTCAATCATGTGGACGTAGCCGGCACCCTTGCGCTCCCGAGAGATTCTCTCAATGTGAGCAACGTCGCTATCTGGCTGATAGGTCTTGATCGTGGCTTCCGTGGTGTTCCAAAACGCCTCGTGAATCTCGATAATCCCTAAGTCTCCAACCAACCTAGCAGCCAAGCCAAGCGCTGTTCCCAATGAGGAATTGCCTCGACCAATGACGCCGTTTTCGAATTCAAAGCTGGTCATTGCGAGAGCATCAACACCATTTGCGTAGTTGTAGCCAGCGGTGGTTTGAGACCTGATTCGGCTGTCGGCAAACCAGCGATTCAGGGTGGTGGTGTAGACCCCTTGGTCAAGCGATGAGCCGCCGCCTAAGTCCTTATTGAACAGTCTGTGACTTTCGTCAAAAGTGCGTAAGAAACCGAAGTTGGCCTCGATCAAGCGCAGCTGTCCGATACGTCCCGATCGAACAATCTCGATTAGCTCGTTGTGAAGTGGCATGAACTTCGTCCACATCGCCTCCATGGAGAAGAGTCCCTTGGACTTGGCCAGGGTGTAAATCTCTTGGGCTTCGGCGGCATTATTCATAAACGATTTCTCGACCAGGATGTGCTTGCCGGCTTCCAAAGCGGCCTTGGCCATCCAGAAATGTTCTGAGTGAGGAGATGCGATATAAATCAGATCAATTTCTGGGTCTGAGATTGCCTGTTCGAAGCCAAGGGCTTGCGCATCAATTCCGACCTCTCGGAGTTTGGACTGAGCGCGCTCAGTGTCTCTGGACACCAAAGCTACAAGTTGGGTGTTTTCACTTAGCGGGAAATCTCGCAGGATGAGATCTGCCATCAGGCCAGTTCCCACCATTGCCCAGCGCACGTTTGCCATTTGGAACCAACTAACTTTTAGGAGCGTTTGGTTACTTTATTGGAGTGAGCCAGCGATTTGGCCATCGATGGGAAAACCAAACCGTGCATCGGCCAGACCGCCCACCAGTAGAGCTGACCAAACAATCCGCGCGGGGCAAAGATCGCCACCTGGGTCAAGATTGTGCCGCTGGTGTCCTCGTCGATTTCAAGACCAAACTCCAACCAAGCACGCCCCGGCAACTTCATCTCCGCACGAAGCCGCAGCAGCTTCTCGGGAATGATTTCCTCGACTCTCCAGAAATCCAAGGCATCCCCTACCTCTAGGTGAATTGGGTCTCGTCTTCCCCTTCTTAGGCCAACTCCACCGACCATTCGGTCCATGATGCCGCGCAATTCCCAAGCCCAGCTTGCGGTGGAGTAGCCGTTGTCTCCACCAATCGCTTCCACACGTTTCCAGACTTCGGAAATCGAGTCTTGGGTGTGTGTGATGCGAACATCTTTATACAGTGACCCGCCAGCCCAATCTGGGTCGGTGGGAAGTGGCTCGGAAGGAGTGCCGGGGGAAGAGGCATCTGACCAGCGAGTTTCGACCCTTGCTTCCTTGATCTTCACCAGCGCCAGGCCTACGGCTCGCTCAAAGTTTGTTAGACCACCTTCAGGGTCCGGAATCAGCTTTCGAATTCTCTGATCGGTGGCAACCACTTCATTTTTGAGGCTGTCAACCAAACGCCTGGCGAGCGTTACCGGAACCGGAGTGACCAAGCCAACCCAGCCGCTGGAGAGTCTCGGGGTGAGCACGGGAAGCGGAATGATGATGCGCTTGCGAAGCCCTGCGACCTTGGCATAAGCCTGCATCATCTCGGCGTATGTGAAGACCTCTGGACCCGCAATTTCATAAATCCCAGCATCTGCTCCCTTTAGCCCAGCACATCCGACAAGGTAGCGAAGCACGTCCCTGACCGCGATTGGCTGTATGCGATTCTTTACCCACTTAGGGGTGGTCATAATTGGCAGTCGTTCGGTTAGGTAGCGCAGCATCTCAAACGATGCCGAACCTGAACCAATCACCACCCCAGCTCTGAGCTCAAAAGTCGGAACACCGCTCTCAGCGAGAATTCGACCGGTGTCCAACCTGGCCTGCAGGTGAGGCGATGCCTCCTGACCCGGGGTGATAATTCCACCGAGGTAGATGATTTTCCCCACGCCAGCTTTTTTGGCAGCATCGCCAAAGCCCTTCGCCATATTGCGCTCGAGCTGTTCAAAATCACCCTTCACCAATAGGGCGTGCAGCAGGTAGTAGGCAACGGCAACGCCCTTGAGAGCAGCATCCAAAGTCTCGGAACTATTGGCATCACCGGATACCAACTCGACCTTGTTGATCCAGGTGTGATTCCGCAGCCGCTCTGGATTTCTGGCCAGGACCCTAACTCGGTAACCAGCTTCCAAAAGCTGAGTAATCAGACGACCGCCTATATAGCCGGTGGCACCAGTCACTAAGCAGAGCGCAGGTTGCCCAGTCTCATCTTTGAGAATCGTGAGTCCAGCAGAGATCTCGTTCGGCATTTGCTCTAGAACCTAAGCGTTTTCAAAGCGATTCCCGATTTTGTTCCTGCGTAAGCAATTGTTCTAAATCTGTTAGCCGTTTGAGACCAGCCATCGGCTGGCTCATTCGGTGGTTTCCCTTGAGACGCTCACTGTTTTTACTGAGGAAGTTCCAATAGCCAGCGGTAAATGGACAGGCATCTGGACCCACCCTCACCGTTGGTTTGAATTTGCATGAGCCGCAGTAGTTGCTCATCTTGTTTATGTATGCCCCACCGGAGGCATATGGCTTGGTGGACATCTTGCCGCCATCGGCATACAACGACATGCCAATCACATTCGCAGGCATCACCCACGGGGTGCCATCCGCGAAGGCATCAATAAACCAATCGTTTACCGCCTTCGGGTCGAAACCTCGCTGCAGCGCGGTATTGCCCAGCACCATCAGTCTTGGAATGTGGTGGCTCCAAGCTCGCTCGCTGATGTCCCTGAGTGTGCTGGCAAGGCAATTGGCGTCAATGCCCTCCGCACTCAGATCCTGCCAACCGGTGGGAATCTCATTGTTGGCTGCCAGCTCATTGAGGTTTTGGTAGTCCTCATCAAAGTGCCAGTAGAGCTGCCAGACATAGTCCCGCCAGCCAATAATTTGCCTCACGAATCCCTCGACGCTGGCAAGCCGGGCACGTCCCTCGGCGTATGCGGTCACGGCGGCCTGCACCACTTCGATGGGGGAGAGTAGCCCAAGATTCATTGGCACCGAAAGCATGGAGTGTGCCATGGTCCAATCGCGATGATCCATGGCATCTTCATAGGGACCAAACAAATCCAATCGATTGGTTATGAAATCCTCTAGTGAAGCAAGGGCCTGCTCTCGATCGCCCGGGAAAATTCGCGGGCCATCTTGGCCGATGAAGTTGGCCTTGCCAGCTCTTTCAAGTTCATCCAGTTCCGACCTGACCTGAGCGTCCAGTTCGTCTTCGACAGGAGTGTATGGAGCAGGTAGTCCAAGTCCAGGTTTTGGCGGAGGAAGTCTGTTCTCCTCGTCGTAGTTCCATTTGCCACCGATGGGCTCGCCAGCTTCCATAAGCAGCCCGAGTCGCTTGCGCTGAAGTCTGTAGAAATCTTCAAGGCGAAGCCGTTTACCAGCCACAGCTAGGTAATCAGCCCAATCTTTTTGACTGGAGCAGAATCCCGGATTCTCGAGTTTTACCAAGTTCAGCGAATCAGCCAGCGCGTCAAATGATCTGGAAGAACCCGAAACCATGGAGATCAACCCAGCGAAGTCCTTTAGGTCTCGATAGCTATCCAGTTTCACCACTTCTACATTTGCTGCCCTGGCTCTGGCTAGTTGGGCATAGCGAATCAGGTGTGCTTTTTGGCGGTGGTAGTTGCGTTTGGCGAATTGGTTATCAACGATCGGGAGAAGAAGCTTTGCTTCTTTTTCAAAATGAGGTCCGAGTTGGTCGGCGAGCAGCAGCTGCATGGTCTGCCCTTTCGTCGACAGTGGTCCCTAGGTATATGCCAAAACTCGGCTAAATCATTTCCGATGCCCGAAAACAAGCCTTTCTTCACCCATTAGCGAACTCGCTATCCCCCAATTGGTGTTTTTTCAAAGTGTGTGCGAGAGTGGTTGAACACAAAGGAGTGATACTCGTGTCACAAGTGAATAACCCAAAACACGACCCTGCTGGATACCGAGTGGTGCCGACCACCGCTCGTGACTTGAATCAAGACAGAGTTAAAGAGCTGCTCGCCAAAGAGTGGGAGCTATTTCAAAAAACCACAAAACTATCTGGCAAAGAGAACGTAAAAGCCAGCCAGTCCCTACCGCTTGGAGTTACATCTAGCTTCCAGCACTGGGACCCATACCCCATTTCAGTGGCAAGCGCTAAGGGCGCTTATGTCAAGGATGTTGACGGCCGCAAGCTCTTGGATCTATCCATGGGCTTTGGCGCAATGATGGTTGGACACTTAAACCCAGGTGTAGTGCGTGCGGTAAAGCGCGCGCTCAACCGCGTCGGTACCTTGTTCGTTACCCCTTCGCCAACCGCGACTATCGCCGCCGAGGCTTTCAAGAAGCGCTTTGGCTTGGACATGATTCGCTTTACTAACTCCGGCACCGAGTCGCTGATGTATGCGATTCGCACCGCCAGGGCTGCCAATGGCAAGAAGGCAATCATCAAGCTTGAAGGTGGCTACCACGGTGGCTATGACCCGCTTCAGGTTTCGGTAAAGCCAAAGCTTGAGAACATCGGTGATGGCAACGCACCAACCCCAGAGGTTCCATTTGAGGTTGAGGCGGGCGAGGTCTTTGTAGTTCCATACAACAACCTTGAATACCTAGAGAAGATCATGAGCGAAAACGCTCACAAGATCGCAGCTTTCGTGCTGGAGCCAATCATGGAGAACATCTCGATTGTGCTTCCTGATGAGGGCTATCTTCCTGCTGTTCGAGCGATGTGTGATAAGTACGACGTCTGCCTAATCTTTGATGAGGTCAAGACTGGTCTGACCGCTGGTGAGGCTGGCGCTGCCGGCCGCACTGGCGTAGAGCCAGACCTGATTACCTTGGCAAAGAGCATCGGTGGCGGTTTGCCAGTGGCTGCTTTCGGCGGCAAGGCAAAGTACATGCAGGCAGTTGTCGATGGCCGCATGGCGCACTATGGCACCTATAACGGCAATCCACTTGTGATGGCAGCAGTCATGGCGGTCGAAGAGTTGGTAACTCCAAAGGCCATGCAGAAGGCTGAGCAGATCAACGTCAATACCCTGAACAAGATCAACGCCATCATCGAAGAGTATGAGCTTCCTGCTCACACCATCGGTCTTGGACTAAAGGGTGCGATTACCTGGTCTAGGACTCCGGTGCGTAACTACCGCGACTTCAAGAATGTTGATTTTGGGGTTGCGGAGCTGAGTTGGCTATGGGGCATTAACCGCGGCATCATCACTCCTCCGGGGCTAGATGAGCAGTGGTTGGTGTCGCTGATGCACACCCAGAGGGACATGGACAAGATGGTTGAGCACTTTAGGGAGCTGGCAAAGGCGCTTCGAGCATAAACTCTTTGGGCAACCAAAGGAGTTATGTGAAACCGAAGCAACTTTTTCTACTGTTCGCAAAGGGTGAGGCAATCACCTGGACGCTGCTGATTTCAGCGCTGATTATTCGTGCTGCTGGAGATCCAATACCTCACGTTGTAACAGTCGCCGGAAGCATCCACGGAGCAGTATTCCTGGGTTATGCGGTCACTGCCCTCTTGGTTGGCATCAATCAGCGTTGGAGTTTTGGCCGACTGGCCACCGCAGTGCTCTTGGCAATCGTGCCGTTTGCGACCCTGCCGCTAGAGCGCAAGCTAATTCGCAGCGCTGCTCTTGAGGGCGAATGGCGAACCACCAAGAGTGAAGACAGTCGCGATGACTTTTTTGTTGACGCAATCTTCCGTTGGTTTATCGCAAGGCCAATTGTTTTACTTGCTGTCTTGCTTGTGGCGGT
>CAZKLA010000035.1:0-8063 GCA_964553455.1 uncultured Aquiluna sp.
CCCGTGTACACGGCTTTGCAGGCCGCTGCCTCGCCTCTCGGCCACTCCACCGTCTGTACTTAGGTGCTAGAGAGCGGATGACGAGACTCGAACTCGCGACCCCAACCTTGGCAAGGTTGTGCGCTACCAACTGCGCTACATCCGCACGCTCTGTGAACAGAACTAGAAAATTATGCCACAAAAAATCCGGCTGTGTGAAATCTTGCTGAACTTGGTCAGTTGACCAGATGCAAACAAATACTCCCCCGGCAGTGCCGAGGGAGTATTTGTTCTGCTTTTGCTTAGTCCTTGTCCTTACCGAAGCTGTAAGCAAGCTCGCCGTGAACAACGGTGTCGATGCCCGCAATCTCATCTTCGGCCTTGACTCTGAAGCCAATGGTCTTCTCGATCGCGTATCCGATGATCAGAGCCATCACGAAGCTGTAAACCAGAACCGCAATTGAACCAATTGCCTGGATTCCGAACTGCTCCCAGCCGTAACCGAAGGCAGAACCCACGCCGTTACCGAAGATTCCAATCCACATGGTTCCGACCAGTCCACCCACAAGGTGAATGCCCACTACGTCCAGTGAGTCATCAAATCCAAGCGAGAACTTGAGGTCGATTGCCAGAGCACAGATGACTCCTGAAACCGCGCCAAGAGCAATAGCCCAGACTGGATCAATAGAAGCGCAGGCAGGTGTGATGGCAACTAGACCTGCAACGACACCGGAGGCTGCTCCAACGCTGGTGCCCTTGCCGTGCTTGATCTTCTCCACGGTGATCCAGCCGAGCATGGCTGCCGCAGGGGCGGCGATGGTGTTGATGAACGCGATAGTTGCCACGCCATCTGCCGCTAGCTCGCTGCCGGCGTTGAAGCCAAACCAGCCAAACCAAAGTAGCGCCGCACCGATAAGCGTCAATGGAACGTTGTGTGGCTGCATGATGCCCTTGGAGAATCCAAAACGCTTGCCCAGTACGATCGCTAGGGCCAGAGCAGCAGCTCCCGCGTTGATGTGCACAGCTGTGCCACCGGCAAAGTCGATTGCGCCTAGCTTGTCAACGATCCAGCCACCCTGCTCAGATGGAATGAAGTTGAACACCCAGCCAGCTACCGGGAAGTAGACCAAGGTTGCCCAAAGACCGGCGAAAACCATCCACGCGCCAAACTTGGCGCGGTCAGCAACAGCGCCGGAAATTAGTGCCACCGCGATGATCGCGAAGGTCGCCTGGAAGGATACGAACGCCATTTCTGGGAACGAACCAACCGGGTTGGCGGCCTCCGCAACCTGGGCGGTCAGACCGATGGCGTTTGTGTCGATGCCAATAATGTGCGGAATTCCTACCCAACCAGCATCATCAATATCGGCGAAGGTGATTGCGTAGCCGTAGAGCACCCACAGCACAGCAACCAATCCCAGTGAACCAAATGAGAGCATCATCATGCTGACTACGCTCTTCGCCTTGACAAGGCCTCCGTAGAAGAACGCCAGTCCTGGTGTCATAAGCAGCACAAGTGCGGCTGAGAACAGAACAAAAGCGGTGTTTCCCTGATCCATAGTGTCTCCATCTCGTAAAGTTAAACGAGTCCAATAAAGGCTTCGTGGGGTTAGTTTGCACCCGGTAAGTTTCGGATTAGTACGCCCTTGTGTTACGTGCATGTAAAAGATGGAGAGCCTCATGAAGAGTGATAGATCAGCGGCATTAGCGCTTATGGCTGCGGCTATTGCTGGTTTGGTGTTAGCCAATTCCCCGCTTGGCAATTCGCTTTTGGACTTCAAGAACATGTACATCGGTATCGAATCTTGGGGACTAAAGCTAAGCGTTGAACACTGGGTCTCTGACCTGCTACTCGCTGTTTTCTTCCTGGTAGCGGGCCTCGAACTTAAGTATGAACTCAAGAACGGAGTGCTCTCCAAGCCAGCGACCGCCATGGTTCCAGTAGTTGCCGCTATCGGTGGCGTTGTTGTGCCAGCGCTGATCTATGTTGCTTTCAACATCGGAAGCGATGGTCTGCGCGGGTGGCCAATTCCAACCGCGACCGACATTGCCTTTGCTCTTGGAGTTCTCGCTATCTTCGGTCGCGGACTTCCCAAGCAGGCACGCATCTTCCTTTTGGCGCTTGCAATCTTTGACGATCTTGTTGCCATAACCATCATCGCCCTGTTCTTCACCTCCGACCTGGAGCCTTCATGGCTAATGGCTGCGGTAGTAATGGTCGCGCTTCACTTTTTCCTTGAGAAGGTTAGGGCACTTCCACTAAACCTCATCAGAGCCGCAAGCTTCTTGGTGATTTGGTACTTCGTCCTCCAGTCAGGCGTCCACGCCACAGTCGCGGGAGTTCTGCTCGGACTAATCATTCCGGCGAGAAAGGCTCACGGCTTGGTTGGGAAGATTCAGCCCTGGACCAACTCGATTGTTCTTCCACTGTTCGCATTCTTTGCGGTTGCGATCACCATCCCAAGCTTCGACGGCGGAAGTTCTGGCGTTTTCACGGGCATCTTGCTCGGATTGCCAGTGGGCAAAATCGTTGGCATCACGCTATTCGCCTTGATAGCGAATGCTTTAGCCAACAAGGACGCGCGAATGGAGCTAAAGGCACTCGACTTCTTGGCGGTCTCAGCGTTGGCGGGCGTCGGATTTACAGTTTCGCTACTGATGTCGAAACTCGCGTTCGAGGACTACCCAGATCTTGCCGCTGAGGCAACACTGGCCGTCATCTTGGGTTCTGTTATCTCAATGATGATTGGTGCCGTTGTGGCTCAATCAAGAGGCCGCTACTACCGCAAGCAAGCTTCTCAGTAGAGCTCGCAGAGCGCACCGATTCTAGAGACTGCGCGCAGGTACTTCTTGCGGTAACCGCCAGCGATCATCGTGCTGGAGAATACCTGAGTTGCGCTGAGGTCGCCAGAGGTCCTAAGTGGAATCTGCTGTTCATACAGTCGGTCGACTAGCGCAACCAAACGCAATGCTGCGACCTGGTCCTCGAGTTGATAGATGTCGTAGATAGCAAAAGACCCAACTTCTGAGATGAGTCTTCGAAACTTTGTTGGATGAACTTGGGAAAGCAGGCTAAGTAGCTCGGAGAACTTCATCGCATAAGGGTCAGGCTGATAGCTAACCCAATCCTGAAGCTCAAGAATCGAGAGGTTTCTAGATTCAACCGATGAGTCTCGGTGACGATAATCCTCACCATCGACACTAACGATCTCGAACTGCTCCCCCAGGCCTTGAATCTCCCGTTTGAAGTCCTCTGCTGCGAAGCGACCCTGACCCAGTGCGTTTGGTGGAGTGTTGGATGTAGCTGCGAACTTCACGCCTAACGCGGAAAGCTCCTTGAGAAAACGTGACATCAGCATGGTGTCGCCCGGATCATCCAGCTCGAACTCATCGATGCATATCAAGCCGAACTTAGAGAATTCCTTGACGGCGGTTTGAAACCCGATGTAACCAACCAAGCTGGTGTATTCCAAGAAGCTTCCAAATGCCTTATGCCCTGAGAATTCATGCCAAATCGAAGCCAGCAGGTGGGTTTTGCCAACGCCAAATCCGCCATCAAGATAGATACCTGGAGCAGACATGGTCTTTCCGAATAGCTTCGCGCGCTTCCCGGTTACGAATTGTTTAGCAATCTCCACAGCAGCCTGCTGGGAGGGGAAATTGGCGTCAGGGCGGTAACTTTCAAACCTTGCCTTGGTGAATTCAGGCGGAGGCAGAAGCTGCTTGATTAACTCTTGAGGTGAGATATCTGGGACAATTGTCGGGAGGGAATTAGCACCAGTAATGCGCTGTTCTAGCAATTTGAATCCTCCCAGGTTCGCCAGTTTAGACAATAGAGAAGGACTGACATGTCAGAAACCGCAAGAATTTCAGGCTACGCCCAACCAGATGTCCTAGTAACAACCGATTGGTTGGCAGAGAATTCCTCGAAGGTAAGAATCGTCGAGTGTGACGAGGATGTGTTGCTATACGAAGTTGGCCACATTCCTGGCGCGGTGAAGCTGGACTGGCACACTGAACTAAACGACCAGTCAAAGCGCGACTACCTCGATGGCGCTCAGTTCGCAGAGTTGATGAAGTCCAAGGGTATTGATCGTGACGACACCATTGTGCTCTACGGTGACCGCTCAAACTGGTGGGCGACCTACGCATTCTGGGTGTTCAAACTCTTTGGTCACGAGGATGTTCGAATCCTCAACGGCGGCAGAGCAAAGTGGATTGCCGAGGGTCGCGAGATCACTCGCGAAGTGCCAGCAGTTTCATCGGCTAACTACCCTGTGGTTCAGCGGGATGACAGCACCATTCGCGCTTTCCGCGATGACGTCCTTGCTCACCTGGGTAAGCCACTAGTAGATGTTCGCTCCAAGCCTGAGTACACCGGTGAGCGTCTTCACATGCCCGACTATCCAAACGAAGGCGCATCCCGCGGCGGCCACATTCCTACAGCAGCATCAATCCCGTGGTCCTCTGCGATCTTGGAAGACGAGACCTTCAAGGATGTGGACGCGCTAAAGGCTATTTACTTCGGCGCCACTGGTTTTGACCCATCCGATGACTTTGTTGCCTACTGCCGAATTGGTGAGCGCTCCAGCCACACCTGGTTCGTACTGAAGTACCTGCTTGGCGTAGAGAACGTTCGCAACTATGACGGCTCCTGGACCGAGTGGGGCAACCTGGTTGGTGTCCCAATTGTCACCGGTGAAGAGCCTGGGGTCCTAGTTCGTTGAATCCAAACGCAGCAGCAGTAGTAGACGACTTCACCTTCCTTGAGGAACGTGATCGGCTTCAGCTGCTGCTTGAGTTCAGCGAGCAGTTGCCAACGCTAGATCCCAGATTCGGTGAGAATCCAGAGCTGCTGGAGCGAGTAGAAGAGTGCCAGTCCCCCGTATTCATTGCGGTTGAGGGAAATCCAGAGCAGATCACACTTCACTTCTCAGCCCCTCAAGAAGCACCAACAACCAGAGGGTTTGCCTCAGTCTTGAATGCCGCTCTCAACGGACAATCGGCGCAAGAGATTCTGGATTTGCCAGATGACTTTCCTTCGATGCTCGGGCTAGATCGACTCATCTCGCCACTTCGCGTCAGGGGCATGCGTGGAATGCTGGCAAGAATCAAGCGCAAGACGGCAGAGATTGCAGCAGCTAGTCACTGACCCATTCGGCGCGTATAGCGTTCTCACAACGGCTTACCTAAAGGAGCTGGTCGCTGGCTTCGCAATCACGGCCTCGCTGGTTTGCGACGATGAGGGTAATACTGTCAATCAAAGTGGATCGTCGGCTGGATTGGGCAACCAAACGGATCTCGCGCTGCTGGTTGCGCTTCGCAGAAAGTCCCAGCTGGTGCTCACCTCGGGTCGCACCTTCAGAGCAGACAGCTATCGCTTTCCAAAGCAAGCCGACCTGGCAGTTCTCACAAACCAGTCGATTCAAATAGATATTCCGGCTGGCCAACGACTATTGACCAAGAACTCTGGCTACACCAAAGCGGTACTTGAACTTTGCGCTGAAGGCTACTCACGCATTCACATTGAGTACGGCATCACAGGCATTAGAGAGCTGGTGGCACATCGCCAGCTGGACGCGCTGTTTCTATCTTCAGAATCTCTGTCGGGGGTCGACAAGCTGGCCAGGAACCTCGCCGTTACACCTTCCATTTACCAGCTGGAAGACCTTTACATTGGCATGGTGGCGTGGCAACCAGCGCTGCGCTGAACCTCAAGATAAGTTTGCGAGGTGGAAATCGACCTCTCTCCCCTGAGCCCAGCATTCGCTGGCATGCTCGAGAGGTTCAAGCAGGTTGAATCTCGGCCTGAGATCACGCTGAGCCAGATCCCATCTCCACAGGGAATTGCTCCAGAAGCGATTGCGATCGCGGCAGAGGTTAATCACGAGACTGCGACTGATCACGGGGTATCGCGACTTGTGATTTGCCGAGACCCTTCCATGCCAGAGGGGTGGAACTCGGAATTCCGCATAATCGGCTACGCCAAAAGCCCCATCGAGCTGGATATGGCAAAGGATGAGTACCTGTCAGCCCTACCGTGGGAATGGTTGAAGGATTCGCTGACTCAGGCAGGGGCAAACTTTGCTTTTGATGCCGGCACCACAACCACGGTGCTTTCCACGGGACACGGTGCTCTAATCTCACAGCCGCAGCATGCTGAGCTTGAAATCAGGGCTTCCTGGGCACCGCTTGATTTTGACCTAACCCCACATCTGGAAGGCTGGGTAGAGCTGCTGGCACTGATCTCCGGTCTGCCACCAAAAGACTCTAAAGTTGTGAGGCTTTCTTGAGGCTAGACAAGCCGCGCCTACCGGTCTACACCGTTGACAATGAAGCATCGCTCGACTTGCTGGTAGAGGCGCTTGACGCAGTGCAGCAGGTATCAATTGACGCAGAACGAGCAAGCGGCTTTCGCTATAGCCAACGCGCATATCTGATTCAGATCGCCATCAAGGATGTGGGGATATGGCTGGTTGACCCGGTTGCTGAGACGGACCTGGCTCCCCTGATTCCAAAGTTGAATTCAAAGACCTGGTTACTACATGCGGCAACGCAGGACCTACCTTGCCTCGCAGAGCTCGGCTTGAAGCCAAACGGGCTGATTGACACCGAACTGACAGCACGAATCGTTGGCTTGGAGCGAGTTGGGCTCGGCTCTGTCTGCGAGAGCCTGCTGGGCATTGAGCTAGCCAAAGAGCATTCCGCAGCTGACTGGTCGCAACGACCGTTGACTCAAGAAATGCTTGACTACGCAGCTCTTGACGTGGATGTGATGTTTGAGCTGTGGGAAAAACTCTCCGAACTGGCAATCGCGTCGAACAAACAAACTTGGCTCGAGGAAGAGTTCGCTCACCTTCTTGACTTCAAACCAAAGCCCGCTCTTGAAGAGCCATGGCGTGGCTTGCCAGGCATTAGCCGAATAAAGGACCTTGCCAAGCTAAAGATTGCGGCAAGTCTCCATACCGCCCGTGACGCAATAGCCGTCGAGAAGGACATAGCTCCTGGCCGCTTGATTCCCGATCGGTCAATCATGGCTGCTGTGAATCAGGCCCCGAAATCCCGTGGTGAACTGGCCAACAACAAAGAGTTTCAAGGTCGCGCCTCCAGGACCCTTCTCTCGACCTGGTGGGACGCGATAGCCAGATCCCCAGAGCTTGAGATCAGTATTGAGCCTGCTGAGAAGGGTAATGGGATTCCCAACCACAAGAGCTGGGAGCGTCGCTTTCCGGAGGCGCACCACCGGCTAGAAGTGATCCGACCGCTTGTGCTTGAGGTTGCCACCGAGCTCAATGTCCCGATTGAGAACCTGCTAACCCCCGACTATCTCAGGCGAGTTTGTTTTGAGCCTCAGGAAGATATCGCTAAGCAGTTGCGCTCTTACGGCGCGAGAAACTGGCAGGTTGAAGCTGTTACTGAAGTGATTCAGAAGGGTTTGCTAGCTGCTGCTCAGTCTCAATCGGCTTAGCGTGCGGAACCTTTGATCCGACGACCTGAGCGACGATGTCTCGGGCAATAGCTTTCGGGGTAAGCCCCAATCGCTCCAAAATCTCATCACGCTCAGCGTGCTCTAGGAACTCAGCAGGAATACCCACTTCATTTAGTCCAGTGTCCACGCCATGTGCTCGAAGCTCTTGACGCAATCGAGATCCAAATCCACCGACTCGAACGCCATCCTCAAGGGTGACAACTAGGCGATGAGCGGCTGCCATTTCCACCAGCGAACTCTTGATTGGTAGTGCCCATCTTGGATCTACCACGGTGCAGCCAATTCCCTGGGCAGCCAGTAGGTCGGCAACAGCCAGGGCAGTCTGGGCAAAACTTCCAACGCTCACCAGTAGTACATCCTTGGATGCTGCTTCTGCCAGGACATCAGCGCCATCGGAGGTCTTTCTAATCTCAGACACCGGAAGCGGAACATTTCCCTTCGGGAATCTCACCACGGTTGGCGCGTCATCTACGGCACAGGCCTCATTGAGAAGCTCTCGGAGGGTCTTCTCGTCCCTCGGAGCCGCAAGGCGGATGCCTGGCACTACCTGAAGAATCGAAAGGTCCCACATGCCGTGGTGGGACGCGCCGTCTGG
>CAZKLA010000035.1:8163-14328 GCA_964553455.1 uncultured Aquiluna sp.
TGACTGCGTGCTGCTCGGCGATACCCACGTCAAAAACTCTGTCTGGATACTTTGCGGCGAACTTATCCAGCCCAACCGGGATCAGCATTGCTCCAGTGATACCGACAATTCGAGGGTTCTGATGCGCAATTGCGGTTACTTCCTCCCCAAAAACAGAGGTCCATGATGTCCCGCTGGAGGCCTTTAGAGGCAAACCCGTTTCTGGATTAATCTTTCCAACGGCGTGGAACTGGTCGGCCGCATCTGAGATTGCCAGGTCATAACCCCTACCCTTCTGGGTAATTGCGTGGACGATAACCGGAGCGCCGTAGTCCTTTGCCTGGCGAAGCGCAGTCTCCATGTCCTGAAGGTTGTGACCGTCTATCGGACCGATGTACTTGATGTCGAGATTCGGGAAGATTCCGGTTGCCGTGTTGCTCACCAAGATTCGCTGTCCGGCAGCGTGAACGCTATCGAAGACAACCTTGCCCAAAGTACCCATCTTGTAGAACATGCGCTTAGAGAGCGAGTAGCTCTTCTTGTACCAGGGTTCGGTTCGAATTGCGTTGAGCGTCTTCGCCAATCCACCGATGGTTGGGGCATACGAACGACCATTGTCATTCACAACGATCACAAGGTTGCGGTCGTTGTCATCAGTGATGTTGTTCAGAGCCTCCCAGGCCATACCTCCGGTAAGCGCACCGTCACCGATTACGGCAACAACGTGTCTGTCCTTGTTTCCAGTTGCCTTGAATGCCCTAGAGATTCCATCTGCCCAGGACAGCGAACTCGAGGCGTGAGAGGACTCAACAATGTCATGCTCGGATTCAGAGCGCTGTGGGTAACCAGCGATGCCATCCTTTTGCCTAAGACTCGACAGGTCCCTACGTCCAGTTAGCAGCTTGTGAACGTAAGACTGGTGCCCAGTATCAAAAACAATGGCATCGTTTGGGGAATCAAAGACTCGGTGAATTGCCACCGTGGTTTCGACAACGCCAAGGTTTGGCCCCAGGTGACCGCCAGTCTTAGAAACCGACTCCACCAGGTAACTGCGGATCTCAGCGCAAAGTTCCTGGAGCTCGCTCTTGGAAAGCTGATCCAGGTCTCTCGGCTTCGAGATTCGCCCTAATTGCGTCATGGTGTGTTCAACCAGCTAGGAGGCAAAAGCCTTCCTAGGCGACCAAGCTCCGCAAGACATACTGCAGAATTCCACCGTTGCGGTAGTAATCGGCTTCGCCCGGTGTGTCGATACGGACCACAGCGTCAAACTCAACGACCTGCTTGCCGGCAGGTGAGTGAGCAGTTGGCTTCGCAGTTACCTTCACGGTCTTTGGAGTTGAGCCGTGGTTCAGGACCTCGATGCCCTCGAAGCTGAACTCCTCGGTGCCGTCAAGCCCCAGCGAATCCGCAGTCTCGCCCTTAGGGAACTGAAGCGGCAATACACCCATTCCAATTAGGTTGCTGCGGTGAATTCGCTCAAAGCTCTCGGCAATAACTACTCGAATTCCAAGCAGGCTGGTTCCCTTAGCGGCCCAGTCTCGAGAAGATCCAGAACCGTACTCCTTACCAGCAAGCGCAACCAGCGGTACTCCGTTAGCGCGGTAGTTCTCGGCTGCGTCGAAGATGAAGGCCTGTGGCCCATCGGAGAGAGTGAAGTCACGGGTGTAGCTACCCTCAACGTCGTTGAGCAACTGGTTGCGCAGGCGGATGTTCGCAAAGGTTCCGCGAATCATAACCTCGTGGTTGCCACGACGAGATCCGTAGCTGTTGAAGTCAACGCGCGATACACCGTGCTCGGTTAGGTAGCGTCCAGCAGGTGAATCTGCCTTGATGGAGCCAGCTGGCGAGATGTGGTCGGTGGTAACAGAGTCACCCAGTTTTACCAAGACCCGGGCACCTGAAACATCACTAACCGGTGATGGCTTTAGCTGCATGTCGTCGAAGTAAGGTGCCTTCTTTACGTAGGTGGATTTCTCATCCCACTCGAAGATTGCGCCCTTGGGAGTTGGGAGCGATCTCCAGTGCTCATCGCCCTCAAAGACCGATGCGTACTGGGTGGTAAACATCTCAGAATTGATTGACGAGTCAATCGTGCGCTGAACTTCATCAGGTGTTGGCCAGATATCACGAAGGTAAACATCGTTGCCAGCCTGATCCTGACCAAGAGCTTCAGTCTCAAAGTCGAAGTCCATGGTTCCAGCAAGTGCGTAAGCAATCACCAGCGGAGGCGATGCGAGGTAGTTCATCTTCACGTCAGGGTTAATGCGACCCTCGAAGTTACGGTTACCGGATAGCACGGCGGTCACAGCAAGGTCGTTTTGATTGATGGCTTCGGAAATCTCTTCGGCCAGCGGGCCAGAGTTTCCAATACAGGTGGTGCAGCCGTAGCCGACCAAGTGGAATCCGAGCGCGTTTAGATCGTCGGTTAGGCCAGCCTTCTCGTAATACTCGGTGACTACTTTGGAACCTGGAGCCAAAGAGGTCTTAACCCATGGCTTTGCCTTGAGACCCTTGGCAACAGCGTTTCTCGCCACTAGGCCAGCTGCCAACATGACGGATGGGTTCGAGGTGTTGGTGCAGGAAGTGATTGACGCAATGGTCACCGCGCCGTTGTCGATTGTGAAGTCCTTGCCCTTGACGCTGGTTGGCTTGGATTTTGCGTCCGAGTAGGTCTTGATTGCGGTATCGAAAGCGCTCTTGGACTTGCTCAATTCGATGCGGTCCTGTGGACGCTTTGGTCCGGCGATGCTTGGAACAACAGTCGACAGATCCAGCTCAAGGTACTCGCTGTAGACAGGCTCAACACTTGGGTCGTGCCAGAGTCCCTGAGCCTTGGTGTATGCCTCCACCAGAGCAATCTCCTGCTCGGTGCGACCGGTGATTCTGAGGTAGTCCAAGGTGACTTCATCAATAGGGAAGATCGCAACGGTGGAACCAAACTCAGGAGACATGTTTCCGATGGTTGCTCGGTTTGCCAAAGGCACCTTTGAAACTCCAGAGCCATAGAACTCAACAAACTTCCCAACCACACCGTGCTTACGCAGCATCTCGGTGATGGTCAAAACAACGTCGGTGGCGGTGGCGCCGGTTGGGATTTGACCGGTTAGCTTGAAGCCAACAACCTTAGGAATCAGCATGGAAACTGGCTGGCCAAGCATGGCTGCCTCGGCTTCAATGCCACCTACTCCCCAGCCCAGTACACCAAGTCCGTTGACCATGGTGGTGTGTGAGTCAGTACCAACGCATGAGTCTGGGTAAGCAACAAGCTCGCCATTGACCTCACGGGTCATTACGGTTCTGGCTAGGTACTCAATGTTCACCTGGTGAACGATTCCTGTTCCCGGTGGTACGACCTTGAAGTTGTCAAATGCGGTCTGACCCCAGCGCAGGAACTGGTAGCGCTCTGCGTTGCGCTGGTACTCAAATTCAACATTTCGCTCGGCGGCATCTGGGCTACCCGCGACATCAATAACAACTGAGTGGTCAATGACCATCTCGGCTGGAGCCAGCGGGTTGATCTGCTGTGGGTCTCCACCTAGGGCTAGAACTGCTTCGCGCATGGTTGCTAGGTCGACAACACATGGAACGCCGGTGAAGTCCTGCATGATCACCCTGGCCGGTGAGAACTGAATCTCGATGTCAGGCTCAGCCTGTGGGTCCCAGTTGACCAGCGCGTTCACGTGGTCCTTGGTTACGTTGGCACCGTCCTCGGTGCGAAGCATGTTCTCAAGGAGAATCTTCAAACTGTAAGGAAGCTTGCTTACTCCGAGCTCTGGCATCGAGAAGTACTTATAGCTCTTGTCACCAACAGTTAGGTGCTTAGCGGAATTGAAGCTATTGGTCATAGTTTGGATCTCCTGAAGTTGTACCTGACTAATTTACTGCTTTTCCTTGGTGCCGAGGCTCTTTAGCAGCACCCAGGTTAAGACCAGGAGGCCCGCGTATGCGGGAGCGCCCAACACCACCTTTGAGGCGGCCAAGAGTTCAACTTGACCGGAAAAGTAGAGCGGCAACTGAACGGTAAGGCGCAGCCCAAAGAAACCGACCCAGATAAGAGTCACCAGCTGTGCTCTGCGGAAAACAACCTTGTTTTTACGCCACTGCTCTAGCCCAAATAGCAACTGAGCGATGTAGCCCATGATTGGGTATCGAATAAGAACCGAAAGTAGAAGTACGGAGCCATAGGCCGCGTTTGTAATAAAGCCAGGAACAAAGTAGTCCTCCGCGCTGCCACCATCCCTAAGAGCCAGATAAGCGGCGAGGGCAATAGCCAGCGCTCCAGCGATTGCCTGGGTAACGGGCTGCCTGCGGATCAGACGAATGGTTATAAATAGAAGAGCCAAACCGCTGGCTATTGAGACGCTCACCACGGCTGACTTTGAGACTGCGAACGCCACCGAGAAAGCGAACGCGGGGATGATTGACTCAGCAATACCCAGCGGGCCGCCGATTGCATCAAGAAGCGACTGCTTGGTGATTGCCGGTCCGTTCTCGGTGTTGGAAACACCGAGTTTCTTTGCTATGCGGTCAGCATCGCTCACTGCTGCACCGGAATGCTAAGTGGCAAAAGGTCACCCGGAGGCAATGGGGTCTCTCCCCTGCTCACTCCAACGGATCTAAAGAGTTCAATCAGTGACTGATACCTAGGCGGATGAGCAAGGTCTGGACCAGTGATTACCCCGCGCAAGAACCAACGTGGACCGTCTACACCGATAAAACGGCTCTCCTTGAGAAGTCTTTGCCCACCCTCCACAACTGGAACTCCGGCTTTGATTTCAGGCCCTAGTGCACCTTCGACCCGCTGCGCAGAGCCACCCTGGTCAGTTATTGCCTGCTCGATCGCGGCGAGGGTCGGTTCCCACATTCCATCAATCTTGCTGGCCGCAAAAGCCTGGAGTTGAAGACGGTGACCGTCTTCTTCAAGGGTGATTGCGACGACACGGTTGTTGACCTCATCAATATCCGCTCGAACAACCAAGCCTGGCTTGGGGGCAATGCGAATCGAATCAAAATCCAAGTATGGGGTCAGGAGACCAATCTCAGATACGTCAAAAGGTCCGTTGGTTTCGCGGTCGAATGGAGCGATCTTGGTCACTAACTTCTCCCGCTTGAGCCAAAACCAGTCGCGCCACGAGTGCTCTCTGGAAGCTCAGTCACTGAAACAAAAATCGCGTGCTCAACCTTTTGGAATACCAGTTGGGCAATTCGGTCCCCAACCGAGATTGGAAAGTCCTCTTTGGAGGTATTGAGTAGGGTCACCATGATCTCTCCGCGGTAACCTGCGTCGACGGTGCCCGGAGTATTTAGAACGGTGATTCCATGCTTAGCTGCCAATCCGCTGCGAGGGTGAACCAAACCAACGTAGCCATCGGGCATAGCAATGCGCACACCGGTCTTTACTAAGGCGCGTTCCCCTGCTCCAAGAACAAGTTCTTCAGTCGAGCGCAAATCGCAGCCGGCATCCCCCGGCTTGGCATACAAAGGCTCAAACCCGGGCTCGGCAATTAGCAGTACTTCAAAACTCACCCCTAGAGCGTAATCTATTGACGTGCAAACGCTGCAATTTGAAGAACGCCTTTATCCATCTACCGGCATGTATCTAGCATTCTCGCTGCTATCGCCCATGGTTCTGTTGGCAGCTGCGCCATTTGGTTGGCCGCTCGCGATAGCTCTTGGTTCGATTACCTTGCTAGCGGTGCTGGTGTTGGCTTCTGTGCTGAGCCCATTGATCGCAGTTAGCGACGAGCGCCTACTAGCTGGAAAGATGGCTATTCCACTGAATGTGATTGCCAGCGCAGAGGTTATCTCTAAGGAAGACCTGAGGAGTGAGCTCGGACCAAAGCTGGATGCCAGAGCGCAGTTGATGATTCGCGGAGATCTAAAGACAGCCGTCAAGATTCAGATTTCGGACCCGTTAGATCCAACGCCTTACCTGGTGATAAGCACCAGAAGACCCCAAGAGTTAGTAGGAGCACTCCGAGCAGATCGGGCCTAGCTTCGACTTCGAAGCCATCTGAGATTGGGCCTTCACCAAAAAGCAATTCATGCAGGTGAATTCATTCTCCTGCTGAGGCAGGATGACCACCTCGAGCTCCTCATTTACAACGTCTGGAATCGTGAAAGAGTCGACGTTGTCAACGTCATCTTCAGAGATTGAAGGCTTAGAGGGAATTCGCTCCTTGATAG
>CAZKLA010000036.1:0-3266 GCA_964553455.1 uncultured Aquiluna sp.
TACACCTCGATCTACCCGGATCCAATCGATCCACTAATGACCATGAATGTCTACACCGGTGACCTGGGTCTTGACGAGGGCATCCCAAAGAACGTCTACGCACTAGACACCTCAGAGCTGGAGGTTGTGGCATCTCGTGATGGACCAAATGACCCACTTCAGCTTCGAGTCGGTGAAACGGTTGACCTACCAAACCAGCTGGGCAAGGTTCGCTTTGATGGGCTGTTGCGCTTCGCGTCTTTGGACGTCGCTTACAACCCCGGTGGCATTTGGGTGTTGTTCTTTGCCATGCTTTCGCTGTTCTCGATGGGTCTGTCGCTAATGACCCCGCGTCGCAGGATTTGGGTAAGACGCAATGGGGATGGGACAATTGAACTTGCTGCTTTGGCTCGCAGCGATGATCCAAGACTTGAAGAAGTCCTGGTCGAGATCCGCAACGAAATTGAATCCAAGATTGGAAGTAAATGACGATTGTTCTAAATGAGCCACTGTCCCAGATCTCGCTACTTTTTGTTTCAGCGGCAATGGCATTTATCGCAGTAGCGCTGTTGCTGTTTTCGCTGCAGCTTTCCAAGCTACTTGGTCAAACTCCGGAAGAGCGCTCCAAGCTCTCCAGCATTGAAAAGGCCGGCTTCGCAGTCACGATCGTCGGAACCATCGTGCTCGGAGTCGGAGTTGTGCTTCGAGGAATTGCCGCTGGCCGCGTCCCATGGGCCAACATGTATGAGTTTGCGATTTCCTCGGCGCTATTGATTTTGCTGGTTTACCTCACCTCACTCAAGATCAAAGACGTTCGCTTTATCGCAACCTTCGTAACCGGCTTTGTTTTGATCACCCTGTTTGCAGCGGTCTCGCTCTTCTACGTTGAGGTCAAGACCTTGATGCCGGCGCTACAGAGCTACTGGTTGGTGATTCACGTTGTGGTGGCGATTTTGGCAACCTCGTTCTTCTGTATTGCCGCAGGTCTTCACATTGCCTACTTGCTAAAGGCTGGAAAGTCAGCCAAGCGGTTGATGGAGCTCTTCCCAGCCCTTGAGCAGTTGGAGAGACTGGCCTACCGCTTCAATGTGGTTGGTTTTGTGCTCTGGAGCTTCACCTTGATTGCTGGCGCAATCTGGGCCGAGCGAGCCTGGCACCGCTACTGGGGTTGGGACACCAAAGAGGTTTGGACCTTCATTATCTGGACGCTCTACGCCGGCTACCTGCACGCCATGGCCACTAGGGGCTGGAACGGAAAGCGCGCCGCCTGGTTAGGCCTGGTTGCGTTCTTCGCGGTGATCTTCAACTTCACCATCGTGAACATGTTCTTCAAGGGGCTGCACGTTTACTCAGGCCTCTAGAAGCGCATAGCACCGCTCTAATCTGGCTAACCACCACTGGGTTCGCTCTGCGCTGGCCTGATACTTCTCAATCAGTGCCGCATCCGGCTCAACCTCTCGCGGAGTGATTCTTCCGGCAATCGGTGAAAGCGGTTCGGCTGTTATGTCCGACTCCATCAGGCTCAATGTCCCAAGACCGCAGTCGAACTCGAGTTCGGGTAGGGCTGCTGCGAGATAGGCTCCCTGAGCCAAGCCAATGCTGGTCTCAAGGGCGGAACTCACAACGGCGGGCAGTCCCGCCTGCCTAGCGATTTCTAAACAACGCTCTATGCCACCGAGCGGTTGGACCTTTAGCATCACGATGTCCGCTGCCTGGCGCCTAGCGACCTCAATAGGATCCTCGGCCTTTCGAATGGACTCATCCGCGGCTATCAACACAGCCATGCCAAGGTGCTTCAGTGCTCGCCTGAGCTCAACAAGCTCATCGAGGCTGGCGCAAGGCTGTTCGAAATAGTCGAGTCGATCAAGTGGGATTTGCCCTAGCAGCTCCAAAGCTTGTTCAGGAGTCAGGTTCCCATTGGCATCCAGGCGGATCCGGCAGGCTGGGTAGCTCTCGGCCACCTTCATTACCCGAAGCACATCCGCGATTAGCGGCTGTCCTGGCTCAGCAACCTTGATCTTCACGGTCGAGAAATCGCCAAACTTACCAAGCACCTGCTCGACTTGATCCGGCTCCACCGCGGGCAGAGTGGCATTCACTCCGATTGAGGTTCGGTGTAGTTGCGGCAGATCATCATTGGCAAAACTCAAGGCTGACGCAAGCCAATTGCTGGCTTCCTCATCCGAGTATTCAGTAAAGGGGGAGAACTCTGCCCAACGCTTGGTGCCCTTGAAAATCAGAACCTCACGATGGCTCAGGCCGCGAAATTTAGTCAGCATCGGGATGCTCACAACGCTGATTTGGGTTATTTTCTCCCCGAACACCCGATTAGTCTAATTGCATGTCCAATTCCATTTCCGAGACCTTTGACCCAGAGCTCTGGCACGCAGTTGCCGGATTCGAGGAGCTGACCGATGTTAGCTATCACCGTCACAACACCCTCGGAGTTGTCAGAATCGGGTTTTCCAGACCTGAGGTTCGCAATGCCTTCAGGCCACAAACCGTAGACGAGCTCTATCAAACCCTTGAGCACGCCAGATCTTCAAGCGATGTTGGTGTGGTATTACTAACCGGCAATGGCCCCTCTCCAAAAGACGGCGGCTGGGCTTTTTGCTCGGGCGGCGACCAAAGAGTGCGCGGCGAGAGCGGTTACGAATACGGCCCAGGCACCGCCGGCAGATTGCATATTCTTGAGGTGCAGCGACTTATTCGATTTATGCCCAAGGTTGTGATCGCCTTGGTATCTGGTTGGGCAGCCGGAGGCGGGCATTCTTTGAATGTGGTTTGCGATCTTTCCATCGCATCTCGCGAGCACGCCCGCTTCAAGCAGACCGATGCGGATGTTGGCTCATTTGATGCTGGCTATGGCAGCGCATACCTCGCTCGCCAAACTGGGCAGAAATTTGCCCGCGAGATCTTCTTCCTGGGCCGCGAATACGATGCTCAGCGCGCATTTGAAATGGGTGTAGTAAACGCGGTTGTTGACCATGCCAATTTGGAGAGCACCGCAATTGAGTGGGCGGAAGACATTCTTGCCAAGTCACCAACCGCCATTCGAATGCTGAAGTATGCCTTCAACGCTGTTGATGATGGTTTGGTTGGACAGCAGCTCTTCGCCGGCGAGGCAACCCGCTTGGCTTACGGCACCAAGGAAGCTCAAGAGGGCAAGAATGCCTTCTTGGAGAAGCGAAAGCCAGACTGGTCTGACACCCCCTGGCACTACTAATGAAGCCGCTTCGCCTAATCCCAGCTAACGACACCTTTCGAGCACTTTCGAGCTGTATCGA
>CAZKLA010000036.1:3366-6681 GCA_964553455.1 uncultured Aquiluna sp.
GAAGAAAAGCGCTTTACCTCGCTGGTTCCAGCTCAGCTTGCCAGGTTGCTTGAGGCGGTTAGGGCAGATGCTTACTCGCTCGCGCTGCTTAGGCGTTTCGACGCGGTGTTACTTGGCGGTCAAATGCCGGACCCGCTGGTGGTGGCAGAGCTTCGCGAGCTTGGAGTAAATATCGTCATCTCCTACGGCATGGCGGAGACTGCCGGGGGATGCGTCTATGACGGTGTGCCTCTTGATGGAGTTTCGGTCGCGATTCGCGATGGCCGTATTGCCATTTCAGGCCCGACCTTGGCCAATGGCCTGGGCGAAGAGTTTCTATCCAATGATTTGGGGGAGCTGGTTGATGGCAAGCTCACCATCCTTGGTCGTGCTGATCGAGTTGTAATCTCAGGCGGACACAAAGTCTCACTTGAGGCAGTGGAACAGCGAGCCAGCGAGATACCAGGAGTTCTTGAGGTGGCTGCCGCGGCAATTACAACCAGCTGGGGAGAGTCGGTAGGCCTAGCGTATGTGGGTAGCCCAGAGGTTGACTTCAAGAGTCTTCAAGAGCTTTCCCTTGCCGCCAAGCCATATCGAGTGCTTCAAGTTGCCGAGCTGCCGAGGCTGCAAAGCGGCAAGCCAGACCTAGTGGCTATTGCAGCACTTTTGAGCGAATAGCATTTGCTTTATATGACAATCAAGAACTGGATAACCGGCGCAAGGGTAAGAACCCTGCCACTTGCTGTCGCACCTATCGTGCTTGGCTCGGCAAGCGCGGATCTGGTTGATCGCTTTGACCCGTTGCTTGCCATTTTGGCCTTGCTGGTAGCGCTGCTACTTCAGATTGGCGTGAACTACGCCAATGACTACTCAGATGGCATTCGCGGTACCGATGCTGACCGAGTTGGACCTTTGCGCCTAACGGGCTCCGGCCTGGTTAGGCCGCAGGCGGTAAAGCTGGCCGCGGCAATCACATTTGGTCTGGCTGCTGTGGCAGGTTTGGCAATTGTGCTGCTCACCGGGCAGTGGTGGTTGGTGGCGGTTGGCGCAGTTTCGATTGTGGCGGCTTGGTATTACACCGGTGGCAAGTCTCCCTACGGGTATGCCGGACTTGGTGAATTAGCGGTATTTATTTTCTTTGGATTGATTGCCACGGTTGGAACCGCATACATCCAGATTCTTGCCATCGACCCGATGGCGGTGTTGCTCGGCATCAACTTCGGTTTCTATGCCACGGCGGTCTTGCTGGTGAACAACATCCGCGATATTGAGACCGATAGGCAAAGCGGCAAGAACACCCTGTCGGTTCGAATCGGAGTTCGAGCTTCAAAGTGGCTATTTGGAATTCTTTTGGTTTTGCCGGTGATCTTCAATTTGCTTTTGGCTTCGCTATACCCAGCAACAATTCTTGGCTTGGCAAACCTGATGTTGGTCTTCCCGGCTTTTATGGCGGGAGTCAAGGGCAAGACGGCCAAGGACTACATTTCGGCGTTGAAGCTAACTAGCTTGGCCGGTTTGGGCTTTGGGTTACTTGTCGGCCTTGGGCTCTTTATTGTCGCCTTCTAGGTCGAGAAGTTCATTCTCAAGATCGCTCTCTGGGTCGCTGTAGCTACCGCTTTCGTCGCGAGCAAGCTTTTCAGCCACCGATTCACTCAGCGCATTGCGCTGGCGATCTAGAAACAGCAGTGAAAGCGAAAAAGAGACCACCGCTGCAATAATCGCCGCGAAATATGGGTTGAAATTCAGTAGGAAAAACAAAAAGAAAATGCCGAAGAACAGCCCTAGTCGCATCAGGGTGTAGCCAAGCCAAGGGTTCTTCACGTTACTAGTCTAAGCGAGACTGAATTAGGGTTGAGGGTATGACAAGACTGGCAGTTGCCTCGATCGCCTTTTTGGTGATCTTTACGGTTTTCACCACGGTCTTTGCCGCTGCGGCGAATAAGAACGAGGTTAGGTTGCTCCCGAAGTGGGCGTGGGTGCTTTTGTGCCTGGTAGTCCCATTCTTTGGTGGCCTGCTTTACCTTATGGTCGGAAGACCACTGGGCAAGGGCCCGGCAACACCTGGCAAGAACCGCAAGATTGTCGCGCCAGACGATGATCCAAACTTCCTTCGCGATCTTCAGCGCAAGCTAAAGAAAGACGAAGACGACCAGAAGTGACAAAGGCCAGCTCTCAATCTTTCGCAGCAGAGCTTTTGGCAACCCTGGTTGCCTCAGGTGCTAAGCACCTTTACCTGGCTCCGGGAGCAAGATCTCAGTCGCTAGCGATTGCGGCTGACCAATTGGCACAAGCCAAGTTGGCAGATCTCACAGTCCGACTCGACGAGCGCTCGATGGGATTCGTCGCTCTCGGGAGAGCGATGGCTACTGGCGCCCCCTCGGTGCTGATAACCACCAGCGGCACCGCCGTTGCCAACTTGCACCCAGCGGTGCTGGAGGCTCACCACAGCGGCGTCCCGATGATTTTGCTCACCGCAGACCGTCCAGCCAGACTTCGGGGTCGAGGGGCAAACCAAACCACCAACCAGGTTGGCATCTTTGCCGATGCGGTTATTCGATGCATCGACGTAAGCGTCCCCGAACTGGGCGAATTTGACCCAAGGGCGCTAGCGATTGAGGCCATTGAGCTTGCCACCGGGGAGAACCCTGGCCCTGTGCAGCTCAACCTGCAGTTTCAAGAACCACTGAGCGACCTCACTCCTAACGCCGCTCAGCTAGCGCTGGGTGAGGTAGTCATCAACCCGGCTAGCTCGGAAACATCAAGCCTTGAGGTTGTGATCTCTAGCCACGCAGTGGTGGTTGCCGGGGCAGGTGCCGGGCAGGCTGCCGTGGAGTTTGCTAAGGCAGCCAATCTTCCGCTGTTTGCCGAGCCAACCTCCGGCGCTCGCCACTCTGAGCGCGTAGTGGTGGATTACATCGCTGGACTAAACGGTGAGCTGGGTGAGCAGGTTGATCAAGTTTTTGTCTTCGGTAAGCCAACGCTTTCAAGACCGATTCAGCGCTTGATTGCCAATACCAAGACTTGGGTTTGCGCAAGCCACACCCACGGACACTTTGACCCGAGCGGCAAAGCCCTGGGATACGCCGATCAGCTCATCCCGATTGGTAGCGGAGATCAAGATTGGCTCGAAAGGTGGCGGGCTCACGAGCCGTTTAACTCTGAAAGAGCGTCCCTTGCCACCTCGGTTTGGCAAGCAACCGAGTCGAACGAACAGCTTTTGTTCGGAGCTTCGCAGATTATTCGCGAGGCTGACCGAGCTCTCCCCGCCAAAGAAATAGCAGTGTTTGCGAACCGAGGTTTAGCGGGTATCGATGGCACGATTTCTACCGCAATTGG
>CAZKLA010000036.1:6781-11635 GCA_964553455.1 uncultured Aquiluna sp.
TCTGGCCAGCTGCTTATCGACTACAAGCTCTAGCTGTCAAAGGCGTAGCGAACCGCGCGGAACTTGAGATCTGTCTCTGCCAGTTCTGCCTGCGGATCAGACTCGGCGACAATTCCGCAACCCGCGATGGCACGAACCACGGCGTGGTCCTCGTGGGTTTCGATGATGCCACCACGCAGCGCAATCGCCAGCTCTCCCGAACCATCAGCCGACACCCAACCCACCGGCCCGGCATAGCCGCCACGGTCGTAAGGCTCTAATTCTTCGATCAATGCGATTGCCAAATCTCTCGGGGTGCCAGCCACAGCGGCAGTCGGGTGGAGTCTGGCGATCACATCCAGCAGGCTGGTGGCAGGCTTGAGCTTGCCTCGAACATCGGTGGCAAGGTGCCAGAGGTCAGGCAGGGCTAGCGAGAAAGGCTCAGCATCCGCTTCCACCCACTCGCAAAATGGCTCTAGCTCAGAAACCATGGACTGCACCGCGTAGCCATGCTCATGCTTGTTCTTGATCGAGTGCGAAAGCCCATCGGCGATGGCGCGATCGACATCGGGGTCGGTGCCTCGACCAGCGGTGCCTGCTAACACTCGGGCTGACACCTCGCCACGCTCTGCTCGAAGCAGTAGCTCTGGAGAGGCTCCAAAGACTCCCTCAACTTTGTAGGTCCAGCAATCCGGATACCTGGCACGCAGTCGTTCCAGTGGTTCGGTCAGGTCAGGCTGCGAATCAAGCACCATCTCCAAGTCTCGAGAAAGCACAACCTTCTGAAGGTCGGTTTCCTTGATCTTGGATATTGCTTCGGCGACTGCTGCCTGGAAACCCGCTGGGCTTAGTTTTCCAGCCTGGAATTGAGTCGGCTTTGAGGTGGCAACTGGCTGTGGCTCGTGGCCCTCAACTTCGATTACGAAGCTTGCCTCAGGCCTGATCACATAGAGAGTTTTGGGCACTACCAAGACGCTCTCAATGGCCGAGTTTTCTGAGAAGGTTATGGAGCTAAAGGCCACCAGCGAGCTACCTGGGAGCTTCACCTGGTCAAGGATTTCAGCTTCAGCGCAGACCTCTCGCCACATCGCGGCCAGGGCTGTAATTCGATCTTTGCCGGTTGCGCTGAGTCGAAGCGCAACTCCCTGACCCACGAGAGTTTGGTTACTGCGGGCAAACAAAAACTCTCCGGTCGGGATGCCGGTTAGCTCAATTAGACGCGAGGTCACCTTGAGCGGCATGGGAGTCCTTTGCTAAGAGTTGGCTGTGAGCATTAGCTAATGCTGGGCACTTGCTCGAGCACTACCTATTCTTGAGTTAAGTCTAGGCGAGGAGTCCAATGCGAAAAGTTGTCGCGGTATTCCTTGCGCTACCGATCTTCCTGTTCCCCCTGGCAGCGCTGGCGAACGAGGAGTCCAATGAACGCGAAGAGCAAGAGTCTCAAGATCAGGTAATCGGACCCCAGGTGCTCAGCCCCTCAGGTTACGAGCCAAAGTCAGAACCAATCGACATCTCTGAGATTGTGATCACCAGGCAAACTCCAGCGGATCAGTTTGTGATGGCGACGACGCCTTTGGTCATTGCGCTGGCGGCGGGATCGGTCGGGCTAGTGATTTACACCATCCACCGTGGTTCCAAGGTAGAGGATAGAGATTAGACTCTACTGGTGAGCAAGGCCGACCTATCCAAACAACCTCAAGCCGTATCGGCAATGTTTGACTCGGTCGCAGATTCTTACGACAAAACCAATGACCTACTTTCCTTTGGGCAGTCTCGGCTATGGCGAGGCAAGGTTGCCAAGGCCGTGAATGCTAAATCCGGTGAGCAGATTCTTGATATCGCTGCCGGCACCGGCACCAGCTCGATGGCATTTCTCTCCCCAGGTGTTCGCGTGGTGGCGGCAGATTTCTCCAAGGGCATGCTCGAGGTCGGCAAAAAGAAGTATCCAGAGTTGGAGTTTGTCTTTGCCGACGCGATGAAGTTGCCATTCAAGGACGCAGAGTTTGACGTGGTGACCATGAGCTTTGGCTTGAGAAACGTGCAGGACCACAAAGTCGCACTCGGCGAATTCTTGCGAGTTCTAAAGCCAAATGGCCGCTTGGTGATCTGCGAGTTCTCTCACGTTCCAGGTCTGTTGGGTGTGCTCTATCGCTTCTACCTGAAGCACTTCCTTCCAAAGATCTCGGCCCTTTTCTCTAAGAGTCCAGAGGCCTACGACTACCTAGCGGAGTCGATCCAGGCCTGGCCTAAGCAGAAGGAACTTGCTCAGGACATCGCAAATGTTGGCTTTAGCCAGGTTGGTTACAAGAACTTGTCCTTTGGAATTGTTGCGCTACACCAGGCGGTGAAGCGATGAAGATCTCACTACCGAGCCAGCTGCGCAAAGTCTCCGACAAGGCGCTCATCGCAGACCTTGAGGCTCGCATGAAGATTGTGGAAGAGCGCATTGCTCAGGCCACCGCTCACACTGAGAAACTGGTAAACCAGTTTTCCAGCCACCTCGCCAGCGCGGGCGGCAAGCGACTTCGCCCAGTCTTGACCCTACTGACTTCACACCTTGGTGATGCCACTGAGCCAGAGGTGCTAGACGCGGCAGTGGTGATGGAAATCACTCACCTGGCAACCCTCTACCACGATGACGTCATGGACCAGGCAACTAAGCGTCGCGGTGTCGACACCGCACACATGGTTTGGGGAAACAACGTAGCGATTTTGACCGGTGACCTTTTGTTTGCTCGCGCATCGAACATAGTTTCCGGACTGGGTGATGACTCACTAAAACTTCAGGCCAAGGTTTTCGAGCAGCTGGTACTCGGCCAACTTCACGAGACCATCGGACCACAGGATGGTCAAGATCCGCTTGAGCACTACTACGAGGTGTTGCGCGATAAGACCGGCTCGCTAATCGCACTATCTGCCCAGATCGGGGCTTTGGTTTCCAGGGCACCGCAGGAATATCAAGAGCCACTCAAGCAGTTCGGCGAGAGCATCGGCGTCGCCTTCCAGTTGATCGACGACATCATCGACATCCAGAGCACCAAGGATCAGTCCGGCAAGGTGGCAGGAACAGACCTTTTGGCTGGGGTTCCAACCCTGCCGGTCTTGCTGCTGGCAAACCACAAGGATGCAGCATCTCAAGCGCTCTACGCAAAAATCAGCGGCGGCTTGGAAGAAGAAGACCTAAAAGATGTGTTGGATAAACTGCGTGCGCATGAGGTTATGGCTGAGTCACTCAGCATCACCAACGGTTGGGCCCAGCGAGCTAAGGCTGCTCTGGATCCATTGCCAGCCTCAAGCGTGAAGTCGGCACTTATTGCATTCGCCGACGCAGTTGTTGATCGGCAAGGTTAGAGGAAAGTAATTGGCAAAACTTCGTTTGGCGGTAATCGGGGCAGGACCGGCAGGTATTTACGCATCCGACTTGATTCTCAAGGCAGAGCGTGACTTCGAGGTCTCGATTGACCTCTTTGACCTATTGCCAGCACCTTACGGTTTGGTTCGCTACGGAGTAGCTCCGGACCACCCGAGAATCAAGGGCATCATTCGTGCGCTATACGAGGTGCTGGACCGCGGAGACATTCGCTTTTTCGGCAATGTTCAGTACGGCACCGACATCACACTTGACGATCTAAAGCAGCACTACAACGCCGTGATCTTTGCCACCGGCGCCATCAAGGATGCCGACCTAAAGATTCCAGGTATTGAGCTCGATGGCTCCTATGGAGCTGCGGATTTTGTGAACTGGTATGACGCTCACCCAGACTTCCCTCGCACCTGGCCATTGGATGCCAAGCAGATTGCGGTTATCGGCAACGGCAACGTGGCACTAGATGTCGCGCGCATGCTTATCAAGCGTCCAGACGATCTGCTTTCAACTGACATTCCGGACCACGTCTATGAAGGCCTCAAGGCATCTCCAGTCACCGACGTCCACGTCTTTGGAAGACGTGGACCTGCTCAGGTGAAGTTCAGCCCGTTAGAACTGCGTGAGGCACTTCACGTCGAAGGAGTGCAGTCCATCGTTTACGAAGATGACTTCCAATACGACGAGGGATCGCAGGCCGCTATCGACAGCAACAACCAGGTGCGCGTCATGGTAAAGACCTTGGAAGACCTGCGTCAAAACCCTCAGGAGCACGAAGAGCGCAGGCTCCACCTGCACTTCTTCTCGGCTCCGGTTGAGGTGCTTGGTGAAGACGGCAAGGTGGTTGGACTCAAGGTTCAGCGCACCAAGCTTGATGGCACCGGCAATGTCACTCCAATCGATGAGTACGAGACCTTCCCGGTTCAAGCGGTTTATCGCGCAGTGGGTTACTTTGGCTCTGCGGTAGATGAGATTCCTTTTGATTCCAAGTACGGTGTGATTCAAAACAGCGAAGGGCGAGTTTTGGATGACGCCGGCAAGCAGATTCCTGGCGTCTACTGCACCGGTTGGATTAAGCGCGGTCCGGTTGGCCTAATCGGTCACACCAAGGCGGATGCCATCGAGACCATCTCTCACGTTATTGCCGACCGCACCATGTGGTGGCAGCCAGCCAAGCCGGCTGAGGCTGAGATTCTAGAGACCCTGGATGCTCGTGGCGTGAAGTACCTGGACTGGAAAGACTGGCTAACCCTGGATGCCAAAGAGTTGGCGTTGGGTGCTCAGGATGGTCGCGAACGTAAGAAGCTATTTGACCGCGAGGAAATCTCCTCGATTATTGAAGGCTCCAGGTAGTTGGAAAAGCTCTCCGGTAAGAGGCTTCGCAAGGCACAAATTGCGATGCTTATCACCTTTACCTTTACCGGTCACATCGCGCTTAGCTCGGTGGCTTGGGTGCCGGAGTTCATTGATCGACTGGGCGTCTCTTTCGCCGCCTGGGGAACCATCATCGG
>CAZKLA010000036.1:11735-14071 GCA_964553455.1 uncultured Aquiluna sp.
TGCTTTGGCTGATTGCTGGTCTTGGCCTGGCCCCAGGTGCTCCAACCTTTATGTCTGCCGCAGGTCACATCCCGGGCGTCTCAACCGCTTGGGCGGTTTCACGACTATCACTTATGAGCTCGATTATGTCGGTGATGGCAAAGACGTTGATGGGTGCACTGGCCGAAGGCGTTGGTTTGTCACTGGCATTCTTCTTCCCGGTCACCCTCGCAGTTGTTTCCGGATTGATTGCCTACCAGTTTGCTAAGAAGGCGAAACAGGTGGACCTGGATTCAGTTTCGCCGCCAACCTCCCCGATGCCTATCATCGTCATTGAAGACAAGCGCAGGTAATCGATGACACTTTTCGCACTGGGCAATAAGCCAATGAACTACGCGTGGGGATCTTCCGCGTTGCTTTCGGATCTGTTGGGCATAGCAGAACCGGATTATCCAATCGCAGAGCAGTGGTTTGGCACGCACCCCAACGCACCCTCACAGGTCCTGGATGCTGCTGGCGGCACGCTTACTGAACGCTTTGGTGAACTGGGGTATTTGGTCAAGTTCCTGGCCGCTGCCAACCCGCTGTCGATTCAGGCCCACCCGTCCAAGGCGCATGCCGCTCAGCAGTTTCTAAACCACCACCCCTCCTACTCGGATGCCAATCACAAACCAGAGTTGATTGTTGCCATCACCGACTTCCGAGCACTTTGTGGCTTTAGGCCAGAGGTCGAGCTTCAGGCAGATCTGGAGGCGCTGGCAAAGGCGCACGAGAGTTTTGTGCCGCTGGCCGAAGTCTTCGCGCTTGGTGGCTACCAGCCAGCCATGCAGTGGGTTTATGAGTCTGAGCCAGAGCTGATTTTGACTTTGGTTGCCAATGCTTCGGTGCTTGGTCGCAAGCGTGATCGACTTATCGAGCAGCTCTTCCAGCAATATGGCCAAGACCTGGGAATTCTGGTTTCAGTGTTCATGAACCTGGTGACCCTTGAGCCCGGTGAAGCTTTGTATTTGCCGGCCGGCAACATCCACGCGTATCTAGAGGGACTAGGTGTCGAGGTCATGGCTTCGAGCGATAACGTGCTGCGCGGGGGACTGACCTCAAAGCCAATTGATGTCCGTGAGCTTCTCAGAGTTTTGGACTACACCAAACTGGCAGAGCCAAAGATTGCGGTGAAAAAGCTAAGCAACGGCATTTGGGAGTATCCAACTGCCGCCGAGGATTTCAACGTTTACAGAGTCGAGCCTTCTGCCAGCGTGATGCTGATGGACCTAGAGCTTCCAAACACCGGCATCGTGGTCTGCACCCAGGGCGAAATCACGATCTCAACCAGCAAAGATGAGACCCTAACCATCGGACGCGGCAAAGCAGCCTTTATGGCAGATGCCAGATTGTTCTCGGTTACCGGAAACGGCACCGGCTTTATCGCGCTTGGTTAGCGGAAGTTAGTGAACTGAACGTCAACTTCAAGATCGGCACCTCGAAGCAGCGCCATGGTGTCCTGCAGGTCATCTCTTGACTTTGAGCTAACGCGGAGTTCATCGCCTTGGATCTGTGCCTTCACGCTCTTTGGTCCCTGGTCGCGAATCAACTTGGAGATCTTCTTGGCGTTCTCCTGGTCAATGCCGTTCTTTAGGCTGCACTCGATGCGGAACTCTTTACCGGATGGGTACGGCTCACCCGCATCCAAAGACTTTAGAGAGATGCCACGCTTGATGAGCTTGGTCTCGAAGACGTCCAAAACTGCCATGGCGCGATCCTCGGAGTTGGCCTTGATCATGACCTTCTCACCGCTCCAAGCGATAGATGCGTCGGTGCCCTTGAAGTCGTAGCGCTGCTCGACCTCCTTGGCAGCCTGGTTTAGGGCATTGTCTGCCTCTTGGTGGTCAACCTTGGAAACTACGTCAAATGAAGAATCAGCCATAGGGCAAATTCTAGTTAGTTGCCTGGCGTGCTGTTGAAGAACGCACCACCAAATCAATTGGCCAGGTGGTGAGTTGCTCGATATTGTTCAACAGTTTGTCGTCACCCGACTCCAAGATGTCCACCAGCATGTCCGCACCCCTAGCGCCTTGAGCATTGGTTTGCTGGTCAATAGTGGAAAGGCCATAGAACTCACCCATCGGGTGTCCGTCCATTGCGATGACGCTGATGTCCTGCGGCACCCGCAGCCCTAGGTCACGAGCGGCCTGGATAGCGCCAAAGCCCATTTCATCGGATGCGCAGTAGATAGCGGTAGGAGCATTTCTTGGATCTCCCAGCATCTGCTTGGCGGCGACATAGCCACCGCCAACGGTGAAGTCAGCCTCGGCAACCCACTTCGGGTCAAAGTCCAGATTGGCATCCAGTAGTGCCTCCTG
>CAZKLA010000037.1:0-13986 GCA_964553455.1 uncultured Aquiluna sp.
AAAACCACCGAGATCGCATTTGGGCGAGGTCGCAGGGTGCCACTCACCACTAGATTTGGTGCGCTATGAAAATTAGAACTTCCACGCTTGCTTCGCTCAAGCAAAAAGGCCAGCGCTTTGCTTGCTTGACCAGCTATGACGCACTCACCGCCGAGATCTTTGATCTCGCTGGTATTGAAGTGATTTTGGTTGGAGACTCAGCAAGCAACACCGTACTTGCTAACGATGGCACCGTCCCGATCTCTCTCGACGAGATGCTGGTCTTCGGGCGAGCGGTAGCCAGAAGTGCGAAAAGCGCACTGGTGGTGCTGGACATGCCTTTTGGTAGCTACGAGATTTCCGTCACCCAGGCGCTTGAAAACGGAATTCGCGCAATGAAGGAGTCAGGTGCGGCAGCGCTCAAGATTGAAGGCGCACGCACCGCACAGATTCGAGGCTTGGTTGAGGCCGGAATACCCGTTATGGGGCACGTTGGGTTCACCCCACAGTCTGTACACGCCCTCGGAGGATTCAAGGTCCAGGGTCGCGGCGAAGCCGCAGACAAGATTCTTGAGGACTGTCTTGCGATTCAAGAGGCTGGAGCATTTGCTGTCGTTCTTGAGATGGTGCCGGCTGAACTTGCCGAACGCATCACAAAGACACTAGCCATACCAACCATCGGCATTGGAGCGGGAAGCGGGACAGACGCCCAGATCTTGGTTTGGACTGACTTTGCTGGTCTAGGTGAAAAGTCACCTTCATTTGCGAAGCAATACCTAAATCTTCGAGCTAGCCTGACTCAGGCGGCCCAGGAATACCGCACCGAGGTTCAAAAGGGCGAGTTTCCGGCTGCCGACCAAAGCTTTAGTTAGGCCAGTCTTCAGCGTCTTCTTTGCGCAAG
The DNA here is from genome assembly GCA_964553455.1 of uncultured Aquiluna sp. GTDB lineage: Bacteria > Actinomycetota > Actinomycetes > Actinomycetales > Microbacteriaceae > Aquiluna. The sequence goes on from CAZKLA010000037.1 coordinate 881, forward strand.
CTGGCTGCGCGCGCTGAGATTATCTCGAGCGCTTTTTTGGCTTCATCGAAAGTGTCAAAGGGACCGAGGCGATCCATAGAAAGAGATTGCTTTCCGATCTCGACCTCGTTTGTCTTGGTGTTAAACCAATATTCATCTTTCGCCATGGTTTGAGCCTAGTTACTGAGAATCAAAAATAGACTTGCCCACGTGCCAAAAGACAAAGCTGGAAAACTAATACCTGGGAAGCTTTCCCCCCTAAGGGCAGTGCCGGCTAACATCCAAAGACCGGAGTACGTTGGCAAACCAGCACCCGCACCTCACAAAGGCGGGGACAAGTACGATCCGGAAACCATCACAAGGATTCGCAGGGCAAGCAAAATCGCCGCGCAAGCGCTCGAACTGGTGCTTGAGAGCGCAAAGCCTGGTATGACAACGGATGATCTAGATCGAATTGGCCATGAATTTCTCATTTCCCAAAATGCCTACCCCTCGACTCTCGGGTATCGAGGCTTTCCTAAATCTTTGTGCAGCTCTCTGAACGAAGTTATTTGCCACGGCATACCCGATGACACAGTCCTTGAGGACGGCGATCTAATTAACATCGACATCTCCGCATACATAGACGGCGTCCACGGCGATACCAACGGAACGGTTCTGGTTGGCGAAGGTGCTCAAGAACTGGTGGATTTGATTGCCCGGACCAAGGAGGCGATGAATCGAGGAATCAACGCTGCGATGCCAGGACGTCGGGTAAACATTATTGGTAGAGCGATTGAGACCTACGCCAAGAGATTCAACTATGGCGTGGTTAGGGAGTTCACCGGTCACGGTGTTGGACCGAGCTTTCACACCGGGCTGATAATCCCCCACTACGACGAGCCGGAGTATGACACTCTCATTGAAGTTGGGATGGTGTTTACGGTGGAACCAATGATCACGCTGGGTACCGCTGACTGGGACATGTGGCAGGACGACTGGACCGTGACCACCAAAGACAAGCAGCACACCGCACAATTTGAACACACCCTCTTGATTACCGAAGATGGTCCAGAAATCCTTACGGAGGCATAGTGGGAAAGAAAGCAATCGGGATTGATATCGGCGGAACTGGAATCAAGGCCGCAGTAGTCGACATCAAGAAGGGTGAGCTGGTCTCCGATCGAGTTCGAGTTGAAACTCCAGAGGGCGGTGAACCCGAGGCAATCGCAGACGCCTGCAAGCAGATCATTGCGACTCTCGGAGTCTCACACCGAAACTATCCAGTTGGCATCTGTTTTCCTGCTGTTGTGAAGCATGGTTTCACTCAGTCTGCTGCCAATGTTTCCAAGCGCTGGATTGGGCTGAATGCCGACAAGCTATTCGACAACACGCTAGATCGTCACACGCACGTGATTAATGATGCGGATGCGGCAGGCCTGGCCGAGCTCAAGTTCGGAGCAGGGCGCGGTTCGCACGGCCTCACCATCATGACCACTTTGGGAACCGGAATCGGAACCGCACTTTTCTACAACGGTGTGTTGATTCCAAACGCTGAACTCGGACACCTCGAGATCGAAGGTGTTGACTATGAGACCAAAGCTGCCTTCAGCGCAATGGAGCGCGAAGAACTGAGTTACGAACAGTGGGCAGAACGGCTGCAGAAGTACTACTCGAAACTAGAGAGACTGCTGGTGCCAGACCTGTTCATAGTTGGTGGTGGGGTTTCCAAGCACCATGAGAAGTTCTTGCCGCTGCTTGATCTAAGGACGAAAATCGTGCCCGCAACTACCAAAAACTCAGCGGGAATCATCGGGGCGGCCTCATTGGCATATGCCTCCAGCGAAAACTAGTAGATGGGCCAACCGATACGCCGGGTTCTGTCGTGGACGATCATCTATCTCGGCTCGCAATTGCTCGCGAGCTCTAGCGACCTACCCGAAGGCTAAGCGAGCAGCTCATAGCGCCTTCTGCTTGGTCTTGCTCCCGATGAGGTTTACATAGCCAACCCAGTCACCTGGATTGCTGGTGGTCTCTTACACCACCGTTTCACCCTTACCCTTGCGGGCGGTTTACTTTCTGTTGCACTGTCCCTCGGATTACTCCGGGTGGGCGTTACCCACCATCGTGCTCTTTGGAGCCCGGACGTTCCTCGACAATGTCGCGATCGCCTGGTTGACCCATCTAGCTAAAGCCTACTTAGTTGGAAGATGTTGGCAAGCGTTTATGGCAAACACCTCAGCGAAGTTCGGTCCAAAGTAGCGAACCACCGATACAGATGCGGGTGCGAACTGCAGGGTCCAACTGAGCGAGTTCGGGCCTGAAAGTGCGTGCCTGAGAATTGCCCGCAGTGGCATCATGTGACTAACAATCGCAACGGTCTGGCCGCTAAATTCATCAATAGCCTCAGTTAATGCGCTTCGGACCCGTGACTCCAGATCGTCAACAGACTCTCCCCCTGGTGGCTTGGCAGTCATAGAACCACGCCACTTCTCGATCTCTGAGGCGCTAGAGGCTTCCATCTCAGCCATCGAGTGGCCCTCCCAATCACCAAATCCAATTTCCTTGAATCTGGCATCGGCTTGCATGCCGACTTCAAAATGCTTAGCTAGCGCCTCGGCGGTTTGGGTGGTACGAAGCTGTGGAGAATGCAGCACCGTCGACACCTCGCCCAGGCCAAACCGCGCTAGAAGGTCGTTCACCGCCTTCGCGGCAAGGTCGGCCTCCAGGAACCCAAGTTCACTAAGACTGGGGTCTTCCCCATTGCTACCGCTGATTAGGTTGGACTCTGTCAACTGAGTGTGGCCATGCCTGATTAGGACAAAGGTGGTCGGTTCAACGCCCTGCCTAGGCGCTCGGATGCTCTTTGGCTGCACTGCGCTGAGAACCAGTTCTGCGCTATCTCCAAAGTCACCTTCATCCAGCGCTCGATTAGCGGCGGCATCTGCGGCGGAGTTTTGCTCTCTGGGAATCCATTCAAGCTTGACTGAAAGCCCGCGCATAATGCGAATAGCCTCCTGGGCTAGCTCGCGAAGTTCGGGGTGCTTTATCTGCCAGCGACCGCTCAGCTGCTCAACCACCAACTTGGAGTCCATTCGAACCAAAACCTCGGCTCCGGGCCAGTTGGCTTCGATGTGGCGAAGGCCCGCGATAGCTCCTTGATACTCGGCATAGTTATTGGTTCTAATGCCTAAATTTTCACCCAGCTCGGCAATGAGATTTCCTGAGGGGTCGAAGATCACCGCACCGTAGGCGGCTGGGCCGGGATTTCCCCTTGAAGCACCATCGGCATATAGAACGAAGTTCATCGAATCAGAATCGCCTGGCACTCTGGGCAGGCAGCCACCTCGTCCCCAGGAACCTGGTGGAGGTCAGCCAGTGCGGTTGCGGTAATGCTCATGTTGCAGGCCGTGCAGGTGTTTTTCTGAAGCTTTCCAACAGCAACGCCACGGGTGAGCTTCAAATCGAATCGGCTCAGAAGATCTTCAGGTAGCTTCTTGCGAAGCTCCAAGGCAAGCTGCTGGTTGGCCTGGAACTGAGCCTTTAGATCCGTTAGTTCGAGCTGAACTCTGGCCTTGGTGAGCTGAAGCTCCTGTTCAAGCTTGTCTCCAAGTGCCTCAAGTTCGTGGAGCCGCATGTCCGACTCACTCTTGCGCTCCAGTAGCTCCAGCTCCACATCTTCAAGGTCAGATGCTCGCTTGGCCAGGGTTTCTAGCTCATGCTGAATACCAAGCACATCTCTTGCTACAGCAGTCTTGGTGAGTCGATCCTTGTCGGTCGCTATGCGCTTGTGAACCAGGCCGAGATCAGCCTCTAAACGATCAAGCTCTCTAACCAGTGCCTCATGCTCAGAACGAGCCTGGCTAATCTCAGCAGAGTTAGCTAGTTGAGCACTTCTGGCGGTCTCGAGGTCAACCCCGGTAGCAAGCTGCTTGGCCTGAGCCTCAAGCTTGCGGTTGAGAATAATGAGTTCCTGCAGTGCCAGTAAGTTCTCTAGCTCGCTGCTTGTTGCTTTCATTGCATCACCGCAAATGTCCAAGGGTCAGTATTGATTTCACTAACCACAAACTCTACTTGCGGAATCAACTTATCGAGCTGTGCCTTGGCGCTATCCAGCCAAACCCATTCAGCGGCCCAGTGAGCAATGTCCATGAGAGCAGGTCCGTTGCTTAGTTTGGACTGCTCGGCAAAGTCTTGAGCTGGGTGGTGGCGGAGATCCGAAGTGATGTAAACATCGGCTTCGCTTTGAACAACCATGCTCAAGTAGCCATCTCCAGCTCCAGCCAGCACTGCGACTTTTGAGATCAATCGATCTGGATCGCCCGAAACTCTAACGCCCTGAGCAACAGCTGGAAGCTTCTTGGCTATCCTCCGCGCAAAATCAACCAGAGTGACTGGCTCAATCTCACCAAGCACCACATGTGAATTAGTTGATTCCATGGCACGAAGCTTCGAAAGCCCGAGTCGTGCCGCCAGAGATTGAGTAACCCCGCCTGGCTGAAAATCTGCGTTGGTGTGGGCGGAGAAGACCGCCAACTCATTGCGGATCGCCAAGGCGCTAATCGAGCCCTTGGCACCGAGCTCGGAGAGCTCGAAGACGCCGCGCATGAACATTGGGTGGTGACTCAGGATGAGCTGACAGCCAGCCGCGATTGCTTCCTCAATAACGTCTCGTGTCACATCAACCGTTAGCAACACTTTGCTTACATCTTGGGAAGGTGCGCCAATCATTAGCCCTGGCTTGTCCCACTCCTCTTTTGAGGCAGGCGGCCAAAGCGCATCGAATTGAGAAATCAGGTTTTCAAGCAACATGACTACAAGCCAAGCAGATTATCGAGATTCATGTTGCGAATCTCGACATTTCGAATCTCCCGGTCCTGGCTTCGGACCACGAAAATCCTGAGCGTTGCGAAAGTGACTCCGATGGCAAGGCCAAAGATTAGTGCCAGTTCGTGAACGGAAAAGGTTGACCCGGGGAGCAGAAGCTCCTGAACCTGCTCGACTCCGAGCGGCGCTGCCAACAGTAATCCGCTCCAGGTAACAGGTTGGAAAGACCCATAGAAGCCGTAGCTGGTATCCAATGACGGGATGTGCAATGGCGTTCTGCGCACAAGTTGATCGCCAAACAGCAGCACGATCAAAGCTGCGAGTATCGACACCGCAGGTCCGTTGACATAGTCGAGAACAGGCAGAACCAGAACCGGAATCAGGAACGCAGCTCCAGCCCAGCGGCCAATAGCTCGGGCCGAGAGGTCACGACCAGATACGGTCATGGCTAAGAAAACCGCGAAAAGGGTCGCCATCGAGGTGATTGGACTCTGCCCAAGAAACAGCAAACCAATACTTATACCGATGACCAGTGGGATCTGCAGCGAGAAGGACCAAGCCTTGGTCTGGCTGTGAGGCAAGCCAAATGCGAGTATGACAATCGACATCAATCCAACGGCGAGGCTCGCCCAGCCGATCTGGTCCCATGCCACGCTATCGGTCACTTCAAACACCGAGCCTGAAAGTGGCGCTAGAGCGATCCAACTGTTGCCCGCCGGTACGTGCTGACCTGAGACAAGAAGCAAGGCGGCAGCGGCCGAACCGACTAGCAGAAGCATCCACCAGTGCCAAGATCTCGGCAGTACCTGACCCAAGACCAGGGCGCCTAGGGCGCAAACCAAGACATCAGTTCGGTAGCCAGGGATAAACGAAAGCATCAGATCCTGATCAACCAGATGCAGCACACCTTCGAGGATCACCAGAGAGGTTAGGGCGATTGCCAACCCGGCACCCACGTATACGCCCCACCCGCCAAAGACAGAAGCTGAGCGAATTAGCGGGTGCAGACTGTGTGACTTGATGAAACCAAGTACCAACCCAGCACCCAACGAACCAAACACGAAAGCGTAAATTGCCTCCAGGGTATTGAGTTCTAGCCAGCTCGCAATTAACACGTTAACTAGACCAACAACAAGCCAGCCAGCCAGACCCGGCACTAGCTTGCGAGAAATCTCATTGCGTCTCGAGACCTTGCGCCTTCCAATGATTGGTATCTCCGTTGTAAAAATCGGAACCTCGGGCTTGTTCAGCTCAATCAGCGATGCTGGCTCAACGGGTTCCAAATTGGCAGGCAAAACATCAACGGCGAGTTTTCTCAAGGCTGCTAGAGCGGCTGGGGATCCATCGGCTTGAAGTTGTGAGATCCAGGCACTCAGTGCTTCGGAGTCTTGCTCCCTGAGAGCAGCTTGTTCGGCGATAAGTCGCTCAGAATTGGCAAGACCCTCCGCGGAAGAACCGAGGAGGGTTATGGCGCGATGTAATTCAGCGTCACTAAGCGCTTTTGGCTTAGGGGGCTCGAATTCCACCATGTTTGCCTAACTAGGGGGTCGAGTGGGCCCTACCGGGCTCGAACCGATGACATCCACGGTGTAAGCGTGGCGCTCTACCAACTGAGCTAAAGGCCCGCAGAAGAGCTTAGTGGTTTTTTAACCGCTAAACCAACTCCAGTGCATTTTTGTAGTCGGAAAGTTTTCTCGGCTCGCCCGGGCTGGTCTCAAATTTGGCTGCGACCTCCCCGTTCTTGTCTATCACGAAGGTTGCTCGAGTAGCGATACCACGTTCCGCAATGAACACACCGTACTTGGTGGCCACCTCACCGTGAGGCCAGAAGTCAGCCAACACGCTGAACTTGTAGCCCTCAGACTCGGCAAACTTGGCCTGCACGAACTTGGAATCAACGCTGATCGCAAGCAGCTCGATGCCATCTGACTCCAGAAGCTGCAGGTTGTCTCTTAGCTCGCAGAGTTCGCCGGTGCAGATTCCACTAAATGAGAGTGGATAGAAAACCACGACTACCGGCTTCACGCCTCTGAAATCCGAAAGCGTCACCTCTTCGCCGTGCTGGTTCATCAGTGTGAAATCTGGTGCTAGGTCGCCAACGGTAATCATGTCTGCCTTTCGATTCTCAATAAAACCTACAACGCACCCGAAATGATTCCAAGCCGAATAGACTTATCGAGCTCTAAAAGGGCAAATTCGGTAAAGCAGCCACGAAAAGAGGCTTTGATGTCGTTTAACGACCAAGATGCATTCGCTCCAGCAGTGTCAGACCTAGACCCTCAGGAGACCGCCGAGTGGCTAGAGTCACTCGACGCAGTTGCCAAGCGTCACGGCCGAGGCCGTGCCCGCGAGATCATGCAGTCACTACTACGCAGAAGCCACGAACTGCAGCTCAATGTGCCATTGGTCCCAACCACCGACTACATCAACACCATCAGTCCAGAAGATGAGCCTCAGTTCCCAGGTGACGAGGCAATCGAGCGCACCTACCGTGCCTGGATGCGCTGGAATGCCGCAGTCATGGTTCACCGCGCTCAGCGTCCTGGCATCGCCGTTGGTGGCCACATCTCGTCTTTTGCCTCAAGCGCATCACTTTATGAAGTTGGTTTCAACCACTTCTTCAAGGGCCACGACCACCCGCAGGGTCCGGATTCCATCTTTGTTCAGGGGCACGCCTCCCCTGGGCCTTACGCACGTGCTTTTCTAGAGGGTCGTATTTCGGCTGATGAAATGGACAACTTCCGTCAGGAGAAGTCACGCCCAAAGCCTGGTCGCGGTCTACCGAGCTACCCACACCCGAGGCTTATGCCGGACTTCTGGCAGTTCCCTACGGTTTCGATGGGTCTTGGACCTATCAACGCGATTTACCAGGCGCAGTTCAACCGATTCCTTGAAGGTCGCGGCTTCAAAGACACCTCCGGCCAGCATGTTTGGGCATTCCTCGGAGACGGCGAGCTTGACGAGGTTGAGAGCCGCGGCGCGCTGCAGCTAGCGGCCAATGAAGGCCTAGACAACCTGACCTTCGTTGTGAACGCAAACCTTCAGCGCCTTGACGGCCCGGTTCGAGGTAACGGCAAGATCATTCAGGAGCTGGAGTCGTTCTTCCGCGGCGCTGGCTGGAACGTTATCAAGGTTATTTGGGGTCGCGAGTGGGACAGCCTGCTGGCGAATGACACCGAGGGTGCCTTGGTTGACCTGATGAACCGCACCCCAGATGGTGACTACCAGACCTACAAAACCGAGTCAGGAAAGTTTGTTCGCGAGAACTTCTTTGCCCGCGATCCAAAGACTCTCCAATTGGTTGAGCACCTAAGTGACGACCAGATCTGGGACCTCAAGCGTGGTGGCCACGACTACAACAAGATCTTTGCTGCCTACCAGGCTGCCACCAACCACAAGGGCCAGCCAACCGTCATCATCGCCAAGACCATCAAGGGCTACGGTCTCGGCAAGCGATTCGAGGGTCGCAACGCAACCCACCAGATGAAGAAGATGACTTTGGAAGACCTGAAGGACTTCCGCGATGCAATGAGAGTTCCTATCTCGGACGCGCAGCTTGAGGCTGATCCATACCAGCCTCCTTACTTCCACCCAGGAACTGACAGCCCAGAGATCCAGTACATGCACGAGCGTCGCAGAGAGCTGGGCGGCTACTTGCCTGAAAGGCGCACCAAGTACGTTGACTTTGCACTCCCAGATGAAAAGAGCTACGCGGTTCCGCGCGCAGGTTCCGGCAACCAAGAGGTTGCCACCACCATGGCATTTGTCCGAATGCTGAAGGACCTATTGAAGGCCGACGGCACCGGTGAGCGTATTCAGATGATTATTCCGGATGAGGCCCGCACCTTCGGTATGGATGCCTTCTTCCCAACCGCAAAGATTTACAATCCGAACGGTCAGAAGTACATGTCGGTAGACCGTGACCTGCTGCTGAGCTACAAGGAAGCAACGAACGGACAGATTCTGCACACCGGAATCAATGAAGCCGGCTCCATGGCTGCGTTTACCGCGTCGGGCACCAGCTATGCCACCCATGGCCAGCCAATCATTCCGATTTACGTCTTCTACTCGATGTTTGGATTCCAGCGCACCGCCGACCAGGTTTGGCTCGCGGGCGACCAGATGGCACGCGGTTTCATGATTGGAGCGACCGCGGGTAGGACAACACTTACCGGTGAGGGTCTTCAGCACGCTGATGGTCACTCACTAGTGATTGCCAGCACCAACGCAGCGGTGGTCGCCTATGACCCTGCTTACGGCTACGAGATTGCGCACATCACCAGGGCTGGTCTTGAGCGCATGTACGGCGGCAAGCACGAAGATCCAAACGTGATCTACTACCTCACTGTCTACAACGAGCCAATGCTGCAGCCTGCTGAGCCAGAGGGCGTTGACATCGATGGCATTCTCAAGGGAATGCACCTAATCTCGAAGAACTCTGCCGATGGGCACAAGGCGCAGATCTTGGCGTCTGGTGTTTCTGTGCCGTGGGCACTAGAAGCTCAGCAGCTTCTCCTTGAGTGGGGAGTATCGGCAGATGTTTGGTCGGTAACCAGCTGGGGAGAACTTCGCCGTGACGGACTTGCTTGCGATGAGCGCAAGTTCCTCTACCCGAATGAAGAGGCTCCGATTTCCTATGTTGCGCAGCGCTTAGCAGATGCCAAGGGTCCAAAGCTTGGTGTGTCTGACTTTATGCATGCTGTTCCAGACATGATCAGGCCATGGGTCCCAGGATCGTATGCCACCCTCGGAGCGGATGGCTTTGGATTCTCAGACACTCGTCCAGCAGCGAGACGTCACTTTAAGATTGACGGCCCTTCGATTGCCGTTCGAATCCTTGAGCAGCTTGTCGAGAAGGAAAAGATTGACCGTTCGATCCCGCAGCAGGCGATCGATAAGTACCGCCTTCACGATGTAAATGCTGGCACCAGTGGATCGGCCGGTGGAGACGCCTAAGCATCTCGCCTGGCTGCAATCCATAGCTGGCGAGCTCGCAACGGCGACCCTGAGTCGCTTGGATGAGACGTTGCCTTGGTATCGATCGATGCCGCCGGCCCGCAGAGCTGCTATTGGCTCGGTTGCTCAGAATGGCATTACCAGCTTTATCCAGTGGTACCAGGACCCCTCTAGCCAGCCCTGGGTTGCCGCTGATGTATTCGGCAACGCGCCGCGAGAGCTGCTGCGATCAATCTCGCTTCAGGAAACCCTGCAGCTAATTCGTGTCGTAGTTGAAATGGTTGAAGCCAGGGTTGTCGCAGAGCACCCGGATCTCACCGAATCAGTCCTCCGCTACTCACGCGACATAGCATTCAGCGCAGCGGACGTGTATGCGAAGGCAGCGGAGGCGAGAGGTCTTTGGGACGCCCGCTTAGAAGCGTTGGTAGTCGACAGCATTATCTCCGGCGAAACTTCGCAAGAAATCAGCTCTCGAGTGGCAGCCTTGGGGTGGCGTAGCGATGGCCAAGTTGCGGTCTTGCTTGGCATTGCCAATCCAAACCCCGACCCGGACGCGATGCGGAAGATTGCGCGCAAAGCTGGCAGCGACCTGCTACTAGGCATTCAGGGACGCAGGCAAGTTGCGGTTATTGGCCTAATTGCCACCGTAGAGAAACCCGATCAAGCCATCTCAGCCATTGCGACGCAGCTAGAGACGTTCTTTGGACAAGGTCCATTGATACTGGGTAAGACAGTGGCGACTGTTTCCGACGCCAGCCGAAGCGCTCGCAGTGCGCTAGCAGCCCACTCAGTAGCGCTAAGTGTTGGGCCGGATAAAAGACCACTAGCAGCTGACGAGCTGCTGCCGGAGCGTGCGCTCGCGGGTGATGCGCTCGCTAGGCAGACCCTTGTCGAGACCTACTACCTGCCGCTGGCTAAGACCTCCCCCGAGCTGTTGAGCACACTCCGCTCCTACCTGAACTGCGGACGCTCGCTTGAACTGACCGCCAAGACTCTATTTGTGCATGCCAACACCGTCAGGTATCGATTGAAGCGAATTTTTGAGGAGATAGCAGCCGACCCCACCGACGCACGAACAGCTTTTGTGCTACAGGTGGCATTGCTATTAGGCGCTATCAATGACAACGAATACGGATTGAAAAGGTAGTTTGTAAAGATGCGTATCTTGATGTGTCCAGGACAGGGTTCCCAATCTGAGGGGTTCCTGGTTGATTGGTTTGAGCAGGTACCGGGATTTCGGGCCAAGATCGAAGAGCTTGGCCTGGCAGCAGGTATTGACCTAGTGAGACTTGGCACGACCGCCACCGAGGACGAGATCAAGGCCACCGAGAATTCCCAGCCATTGATTGTGGCGGCATCCATAGCCGCAGCGAGGACCGCTATCGAGCTAGGACAGATCGATGGTGTCGTGGGTCACTCGGTTGGTGAATTCGCGGCTGCTGCGATTGCTGGGGTGATTTCGGATGACGAGGCAATGCGCCTTGTTTCGGTTCGAGCTAACGCTATGGCAGAGGCCACAAAGCTTGAGGTTACCTCAATGGCTGCCGTTCTCGGCGGCGACGAAAACGCTGTGCTCGAATCTCTATATGGTCTCGGATTGTCAGCCGCCAACTACAACGGCGCCGGTCAGATTGTGGCCGCTGGATCCAAGACAGCAATCGCAGATTTAGTGGCAAACCCACCTGAGAAGGCCAGAGTAATTGAACTCAAGGTTGCCGGTGCCTTCCACACCAAATACATGGCGCCTGCCGTTGAAGACTTGGCACAGGCCGCTTCAGGCGTGTCAACTCAGGACCCGACGCTCAAACTTTGGTCCAATGTAGATGGCGCAGAGGTCACCTCTGGCGATCAGTTCCTGGCATCGCTGGTTACTCAGGTATCCAACCCCGTGAGATGGGATTTGTGCATGAGCCGAATGGACAGCCACTCCCCCGTAGTTATTGAACTTCCACCCGCTGGAGCGCTTGCGGGACTGGCTAAACGCGGAATGCCAAACTCAACAGCAATCGCACTCAAAACCAGCGCGGACCTTGAGAAAATCGGAGCGTTATGAAAACCCTGAATCAAACCCCAACAGTCCAGTTCACAAGGATCTACGCCCTGGGTGCTTCTCGAGGTCATCAAACAGTTACCAACGATGAAATTGCGGGCCCGATTAACTCCTCCGATGAGTGGATTAGACAGCGCACCGGCATTGTGACCCGTAAAAGAGCCGATGCCGAGCAATCGCTAATCGACATGGCTGTGGAGGCTTCGAATGAGGCCATTCAAAAATCTGGCATCAAGCCCTCGGAGATTGGTGCTGTCATTCTTGCGACCATCACTTTCCCTTACCAAACTCCAAGCGCAGCTTCACTACTGGCTGAACTTGTCGGAGCCCACGGAGCAGCCGCCTACGACATCTCTGCGGCGTGTGCCGGCTACTGCTACGGCATTGCGCAAGCTGATGCTCTGGTAAGGGCTGGAACCAGCAAGTACGTCTTGGTGGTTGGTGGTGAGAAGCTCTCTGACTTCATTGACCCAACCGATCGCTCAATTAGCTTCCTGCTGGGCGACGGTGCGGGAGCAGCAATTGTCGGACCTAGCGATCACCCTGGTATTTCAAAGTCCGTTTGGGGCTCAGACGGCGCGAACTGGGACAAGGTTGGCATGACCAGCTCGATCCTGGACTTCAAAGAAGGTAAAGCCGAGTGGCCAACCTTGATTCAAGAAGGTCAATCTGTCTTCCGCTGGGCTGTTTGGGAAATGGCAAAGGTGGCAAAGCAAGCCCTAGCGGAATCTGGCCTTGAGGCTAGCGATCTAAGCGCTCTTGTGACCCACCAGGCAAACATTCGAATCATCGATGAGTTTGCCAAGCAGCTTGAGCTTCCGGATTCGGTAGTCGTTGCTAGAGACATAGTTGAGACTGGCAACACTTCCGCCGCCTCAATTCCGCTAGCCATGCACAGATTGCTAGCCGAGGGCAAAGTTCAAAGTGGTGGCTATGCGCTGCAGATTGGCTTCGGCGCGGGGCTCGCCTTCGCGGCGCAAGTGGTTGAACTGCCATAAAATAAACCGACTCACAACAAATAGGAGAAAAATGGCTCTTTCGCAGGCAGAGGTCCTAGCAGGACTCGCAGAACTAGTAAACGACGAGACCGGCATCGCAACTGACGCAGTTCAGATGGACAAGTCTTTCACTGACGACCTAGACATCGACTCAATCTCGATGATGACCATCGTGGTAAACGCCGAGGACAAGTTCGGCGTGAAGATCCCGGACGAGGAAGTAAAGAACCTCATCACCGTAGCTGACGCGGTTAACTTCATCACCGCAGCACAGGCCTAAGTAACAGCATGCGTCGCGTCGTCGTCACCGGAATTGG
>CAZKLA010000038.1:0-12435 GCA_964553455.1 uncultured Aquiluna sp.
GATTCTATACAAATATCAGGGATAACCCTTACTTCTAGCGCAGAAACCATATCTGCAACTGGCATTCAGAATGCAAATCAGGCAATTATTGGGCTACAAAGTAGCTCAGAAGTAGGAGAAATTGCAGTAATTGTTGAGGATTCTGTTCAGGTTTCAGGGATTGAAGCGCAGAGTTTTGCGGAATCTATCACAGCAAGCGGAGTTCAAAGCCCTACAACTGCTATCAATGGCTTAGATTTAAGCTCAGAATTAGGCAATATTTCAGTAGAAATTGTGGATTCTATAGCTGTTTTAGGCACAGAAATCAGCAGTTTTGCAGGGGAAATTGTCGCATATGCTACACAAAACCCTATTATTGTATTAAATGGGATACAAGCAGAAGCTCAAGCTGGCAATATTGCAGAGCAAGTAGATGATGCAATAGTTATTGAAGGGCAAGAGCTAGTAAGCGCATTTGGCACAGTCGCAGCCAATGGGCAAATTAATGTAACTACACAAATTACAGGATTACAGAGATCTACTCAGCTAGGCTCAGTAAGCGCAAGCGGAACAGAGATCCCATCTGATGTCAGCAGGGGCGGAGAGTTTGTAAGACCGCTTGAAGTTAGAAATGTAACTGCGCTAATTACTTCTACATCCGCAAAGATTGATGTAAATCAAGTTAATGCAAGCGGAGAGGTTTACATTTCCGCAACTGCCAAGATTATTCCTATGAGTGCTGCTATTAGAAATGATGAAATTGTGGCGCAGGGTCAGCTAGGAATTGATGATGAAGAATTGCTATTGCTATTGGTGGCTTGATAGTTTTGGTTTATTATATGCAAAGATAAGGAAGTTTTATGCCTACACCAAGAGATGATGAAACTGAATCAGAGTTTATTTCTAGATGCATGGGAGATGAAGAAGCTCTAGAGGATTTCCCTGATCAGGATCAAAGGGCTGGTTTCTGTTATGCAGTATGGCGCAGGCGAGATGAGAAAGCTACTTATAGAGGTGAGGAAATTGATTTAACTCCTACTGATTCTATGGCGGAAGAAGCCAAAAGAGGATTAGCTTGGAGAGATGAGTTTAATAGAGGTGGAACTGCTGTAGGTGTAGCAAGGGCTAGGGATCTAGCTAATAAAAGAGAGCTATCACCTGAAACAGTTCGCAGAATGATAAGTTACTTTGATCGGCATGAAGTAGATAAAGAAGCAGAGGGCTTTAGGCAGGGTGAAGAAGGTTATCCTAGCGCTGGCAGAATTGCATGGGCGCTATGGGGTGGAGATGCGGGGCAGACTTGGGCGAATGCCAAAGGAAGGCAGATGGATAGAATTGATGAGGAAAAGCAGGGGGGCAGACCAATGCTAGAAAAGAAAATGACTAACTTTAGCTCATGTCAGGTAAAGATGGGCGATCTAGGGGTCTTTGAGGGCTATGCTTCTGTGTTTGATGGAGTTGATTCCTACAATGACACCATCCTAAAGGGCGCATATAAAGAAACTTTGGCAAACAGAAACCGCCCTGTAGCTATGTATTTTAACCATGCAAGCTACAGATCAGATATGCCAGCTACTATCGGCAAGTGGATGAGCTTGGAAGAAGATGCTAAGGGTCTTTATGTAAAGGGTCAGCTATCTTTAGGACATCCTACCGCAGATGCTATTTATGCATCTATGCTAAATGAAACTATTGATGGATTGTCTATTGGGTTTAAAATTCCTGAAAATGGATATGAAATGAGAGATGGCATCCGCTATCTCAAAAAGATTGACCTAGTAGAAGTATCAGTAGTTGATAATCCTGCTGATAATGCTGCTAGGATTTCTCTTGATTCTGTTAAGGCAGATATTGAGAGTATTAAAAGTATTAGAGAAGCTGAGGAATTTCTGCGAGATGCAGCAAACCTTAGCAACTCAAGCGCTAAAGCATTGCTGGCGCAAATTAAGTTGGTGCTTCGGGATGAGGTAAAGACTGAGATTGAACAAGCAATGATTATTAATCGCTTAACCAATATTATTAAAGGATAAATTATGTCAGACCAATTAAACCAAGTAGTAGAAGCTATTGAGAAGAAGCAAGCTGAAATTGATTCTATGCTCAAAAGCGCAGGCGCAGAAAGCAAATCTGCTGTAGAAGCTGCTGAGAAAGCTGCTAAAGAACTCAAAGCTATGGGTGATCGCCTATTAGAGATTGAGCAGAAGCAAGCTGAAGGCATCAAGAAGGGCTATGAAATGCCTAAGTCTTTAGGTGATTCTTTTGCAACTTCTGAAGAATTCAAAGCCTTTGCAGAAGGTCGCACTTCTAAAGCTCGCCTTGAGATCAAGAATACCATTACTGGTCAATCAGGCTCGCCTGCTACCAATAGTGATACCATTGTCGCCCCACAGCGCCAAGTAGGTATTGTAAGTGGCGCATTCCGCACCTTGCGCATTCGGGACATTATGCCTTCGGGAACTACTAGCTCTAACCTAGTTGAATACACCCGCGAATTGGCATTTACCAATTCTGCTGCTGAAACCGCAGAAGGCGCAACTAAGCCTGAAGCAGCTTTGACCTTTGAATTAGTCAGCGCACCAGTTAAGACTATTGCTCATTGGCTCAAGCTCTCTAAGCAAGTTATGGATGATGCCCCTGCATTGGCTTCTTATGTGGACACCCGCTTGCGCTATGGTGTAGATCTTCGCATTGATCAGCAGTTGCTCAATGGCAATGGCTCTGGTCAGAATATTGGTGGTCTTGCTAAAGTTGGCAATCATACCGCCTTTACTCCTGCATCAGGTGATAATGCTATTGATAGCATCAATCGGGCTATCTATGCTGTTGCTGCTGCTGATTACAATGCAACTGCAATCATTCTCAATCCTGCTGATTGGGGTGCTATTGAGCGCACCAAAACTCAAGATGATGCCTATGTATTTGGCGCACCACAGAAACTCGCACCTACTTTGTGGGGCTTGCCTGTAGTTGCTACTAATACTATGACTGCTGGTAAATTCATGGTTGGCGCATTTGATATGGCTGCTCAAGTATGGAATCGCCAAGGAACAGTAGTTGAGATGAGTGAAGCCGATGATACTAACTTCCAAAAGAATTTAGTTACAGTTCGGGCAGAAGCTCGCTTGGCATTGGCGATCTATCGCCCTGCTTCTATTCAGTATGGTAGCTTAACTGTTTAATAGGGGTAGTTAATAGGGAAGGGGGAAACTCCTTCCCATTTTTATCATGCTAGTTAAAGCCCAAAGAGATTTCATAAGCCCTACAATGGGAGATATAACCACAGGGCAGATTTTTGATTGTGATGATGGCATAGCTTATTTTTGGCTTGGCGCAGGATTGGTTTCAGAGTTCAAGCCTATGAAGTGGGAAGAATTGCAAACTAAACCGCATATTGAGAAAGCTGTAGAAACCAAAAAAGTGAGAAAGCGCAAAAATGGCAACTAAGATAATTACTGCACCTTCTTTTGAGCCTTTGTCAGTTGCAGATGTTTCTGAGTATTTGCGCTTGGATGATAGCCCTACAGATACTTTGCTAATTAGTTCGCTTATTACTGCTGCAAGACAGCATTTAGAAAATTACCTTAATAGATTTATTGCAGAGCAAACAGTTGAGCTTGCTCTTACTGGCTGGAAGGATAAGATTGATCTTTCTGCCCCTGTGCAATCTGTTACTTCTGTTAAATACTTAGATGAGAATGGGGTTGAGCAAACCCTAAACCCAAATCAATACCTTGTAGATACCTACTCAGAGCCAGCAGCTATTTATCCTGCGCATGATGTTACTTATCCTAATCTTTATGATCAGGAGAATAATGTCAAGATCCGCTATGTAGTAGGCTTCACTTCAGGCGGAAGCCCTGATACAAATCCCCTTCCTGATCCGCTAAAGTTCGCCATGATGCTTATCATTGGTGATCTGTATGCCAATAGGGAAGCTGGCGGAGAGAAGGCTTATCAGGTCAATCCTACAGTTCAAAACCTACTGCAATTCTATCGCCTGAATATTGGAATGTGAGAACAGCAGTTTGCATAGCTAGTGGCACTAGCCTAACTAAAGAAGATGTTGATTATTGCAGGGGCAAGGCTTCTGTTTATGTAGTCAATAACACCTATATGCTTGCGCCTTGGGCAGATGTTCTCTATGCCTGTGATGAAGAATGGTGGGATTTTTATAAGCCTGAATTCTCAGGGGCTAAATGGACTATCAATGAGAATGCAGCCAAAAAATATAATTTAAATTTAATCCCACATGATACTCAGGCTATATTCTGTGAAACAGAAATGATAGCTACAGGCGGGAATGGTGGCTTTCAGGCTATTAACCTTGCTTATTTGCATGGCTTTAGGCGCATTCTTTTACTAGGATATGATTATCAAAACTCAGGTCAGCATTGGCATGGAAAGCATTCAGGAAGTCTAAATAAACACCCTGATATGCGCAGATGGGTTAGGCATATGGAAAATGCTTATCCGCTTATGCAAAAGGCAGGGCTGGAGATCATCAACTGCTCTAGAGATACCGCAATTAACTCAATTCCTAGATCAAATTTAACCCAAGAGTTATGAAATTTATCAGTTACTATACCTATAAGTATAAAAATGAAGCTGCCAAATTAAAGCAGTCTTTAGAAGCATTAGGCTTGCAATACCATGTAGCAGGCATAGAAGATCAAGGCTCATGGGATGCAAACACCCATTACAAGCCAATATTTATCAAGCAGCAGATACAGAATCAAAATGCTGTTGTATGGCTAGATGCAGATTGCATGGTTTTAAGCCATCCGCAACTATTCTTTGAGCTTGATTGTGATGTGGCTTTCCACAGATTCAAGGGCAAAGAGCTTTTATCAGGAACAGTATTTTTTAAGAATACAGCTAGGACTATTGAGTTATTAGATAAGTGGATTGCCATTAATCAAGAAAATCCTGAGATATTTGATCAAAAAAATCTAGATCAGGCATTAAAATCTATGACTGATATTTCAATCTTAGAGCTTCCGCCTGAATACTGCTTTATCTTTGATCTATCTAAAGACTACTATCCTAGGGTAAACCCTATAATTGAGCATTATCAAGCAAGCAGGAAATTTAGATGAGAATCCTAACCATCTGCGGGATCGGAGATATTCATTGGGTCATGCTCAAGATGGAAGCCTTTATAGAGAAAGAATGCAAAGGTGTAATCCCTGAGATTACTGTATGGAATTTTGATGGCAGACCTAGAGCAGATGGCTTTGTCAGTCGCATTCCTTTTGTGAAGTTTGCTGGCTATGACAATATGCCAATGGGCAATCAACAAAAGCGCCTATTCCATCAGATGTATATGGATGGGTCTAAGGATTTAGTAACTGGCTTTAAAGGCTATGACTACTTTATCTGTGTAAATGGCAGCCTAAGAATTGGGCATAGCATGGACAATATCTTGCCCCAATACAAAGTAAATTGGAATTACCCCATCAATGTAGATGATTGCACTAGCCCATATAGTGAGCCTTACATTATTTTATACTTCTCTAATCATGGGATGTTCACAGATTGGGTTTCCAAAATGACTTCTGAAAAGATCAGGAGTTTTATGCAACAGATTAAAGGCTACAAGCTGATCCTTACTGGAAGCTCATGGGATGCGCCATTTAACCAAGAGCTAGAAGATAATGGGGTTATTAACCTTTGCGGAAAGACAGATCTAACTCAGCTATTTGGATTGATTAAGGGCGCTTCTGCCTTTGTGGGTTGGTGTGGCGGAAATACCATAGTAAGCCAGCATTTAAATACCCCAACTCTGATGCTTTGGTCTAATTACTTCTCCCATAGGGCTTTTCAAACTAACTGGGTTGATCCTGATAGGCTAGGCAAGGTCTATATTCCTATGGATGTAGAAACAGCTACAAATGATTCCCTGATGAAGAATTTGGGGGTGCTTCTTGGAAAGTAAACTGCTTTGGCTTCCTAAGTTCGGCATAGGCTACTATCCTGTAGAAGATCAGCCCTATGATGAAGCCTATTGGCAGAAGTATCTAGTCATGGAAAATACACCCATAGGGAAAACCCTTAATAATGCTAGGCTAGACTTAGTTAAGCGCTTTAGGATGGATGAGATCCTAGATATTGGCATTGGATCAGGCGCATTTGTAAAAGGCTTGGATTATGCCTATGGCTTTGACATAAACCCATCAGCAGTCGCTTGGCTCAAAGAAGTAGGCAAATATAGAGATCCTTATCCTGTAGATTCTATGAGCTTTTGGGATAGCCTAGAGCATATCCACAATCCCACTCATTTATTGAGCTATATCAAGAAATATGCTTTTATCTCCTGCCCTGTTTATGAGGATAAGGCGCACATCCTAAGAAGTAAGCATTTCCGCCCTGATGAGCATTGCTGGTATTGGACAAAGCAAGGATTACAAAGATTTATGAGTAATTTTGACTTTAGTCTTTTAGAATATAACCTAATGGAAACTGAAATAGGCAGGGAAGATATAGGCACATTTGTATTTGTGAGAAATCCATGAAAGCAGGCAAATTAGATCGCAGAGTTCAAATTAAAGTAAAGACAGCTACAAGGGATTCCTTTGGCGCTGAGATCCTTACTTATTCAGTTTTGGCTACAGTATGGGCAGAGGTAGTTCCTGTTAGTGGCAGGGAATACTTCGCAGCAGCCCAATTCATTCCTGAAGCAAGCCTAAAGATTCGGATGCGCTTTAGGGAAGATTTTGATGAAACTGCCATCATTCATTATGATGGGGTGGACTATGACATTCTTTACATTGCCGAGATCGGCAGAGCAGATGGGCTAGAGGTCTTAGTTAAGAAGCCATGATAGGTATTAAAGTAGATGGCTTAAAAGAGCTAAGAATGGCTCTAGAAGCTCTCCCAAAAGAGATCCAAGGCAGACCATTGCGCAGCGCTGTTTCTGCTGCTGCTGGCTTGATTAGAGATAAGGCAAAGCAAGCTGTTCCTGTAGGGGAAACTGGCAATCTTAAATCTGCCATCTATCGCTACAGATCAAGGAGAAATTCTGCAACTGGCAGAGAAACCTTCTTTGTGGGCATCCGCCAAGGCAAAGCCCAATATAAAGACACAGCCTATAACAGAAGAAAAGGCAGGGTAGGCAAGAAATATAACACTCAGGGAGAAGCCTACTATTGGCGTTTTTTAGAGTTCGGAACTGCTAAAATGAGCAAAAAACCATTCCTAAGACCTGCATTTGAGAATAATAAAACTGGTGCTGTAGAGATTATGAAGGAAAGAATGAAGAAGGCTATTGATAATCAAGTTAAGAAATTGGCTAAAAAATGACTATAGAAACTTCAATTTACTCAGCTTTGCAAGGTCTAGCTAATGGCAGGGTTTATCCATTGGTTGCACCTGAGAAGGCTACTTTCCCATGTGTGGTCTATTCAAGGATTTCATCTACCCCTGAAAATACTTTAGATGGTGGCGCTACTATTGATTTAGTTCGCATTCAGGTGGATACTTATGCTAATACCTACTCTGCTGCCAAAGTGCTTGCAGGGTCGGTTAGATCTGCGCTAGAGAACAGCGCTGTAAAGGCAACTTTACAAACAGATCAAGATTTATTTGAGCCTGATTTAAAGGTTTATAGAGTTAGTCAGGATTATTATGTGTGGCAATCTAACTAGGAGTAACTAATATGAGTTCAGCAGCTTTAGAAGCACAAGGGATGGAACTAAAGATTGGCAATGGCGCTTCTCCTGAAGTGTTTACTGCTATTTCAGAAATTAAAACTTTTTCGGGTCCGAGTGGCTCGGCTACTGTTATTGATGTAACAGATCTAAGCTCGGCAGCTAAAGAAAAGCGCATGGGTCTTGCTGATGAGGGTCAGTTGAGCTTTACCATCAACTACATTCCTTCTAACACTCAGCACGCACTACTTCGCACTCAGCGAGCAAGCCGAGAGGAAACCAATTTTAAATTAGTGTTTACTGATGATTCTCCTTCTACTACTTGGAGTTTCTCTGCATTTGTAACAGGCTTTGCTGTTTCTGGTGCTGTGGATGCTGTAGTAGAAGCTAATGTAACCTTGGAAATTACTGGGGCAATTACAGAGAGCTAAAATGGCAATCCTAAATAGAGATGCAATACTTAATGCAGTAGATTTAAAAAAAGAGTTAGTAAAAGTTCCTGAGTGGGGCGGTGAGGTTTACATCAGCATTATGACTGGTGAAGCTAGAGATGCTTGGGAACAGAGCTTAGTAAGCGGTAAAGGCACAAACCTAGAGAATATTAGAGCTAGATTGGTTGCCTTTACTGCTGTGGATGAAGAAGGCAAAAGAATCTTCTCCAATGATGATGCAATCATGCTAGGTCAAAAGTCGGCAACTGCTCTTGAAAGATGTGTAAAGGTGGCGCAGAAGTTAAATAGATTAACTGAGGAAGAATTAGATAATCTAGTAAAAAACTAAAAGCCCATCCCCAAAGACAGTTCTACTTTAGTTTAGCTCTGAAATTGGGAATGCCAGTTGGGGAGATGTTAAGAAGGATGGATAGTGCAGAGATAACTGAATGGATGGCATACTTCAAGTTAGAAACACTACCAAAGGAAAAGGCATCTGATGTTTTGAAAGCGCAATTTGCTCATAAGGTTAAGAGGAAGAAAAAATAATGGCTGGCTCTCTTGGATCATTAGTAGTTTCTCTAACAGCAGAAACAGCGCAATTTACTCAAAGCCTTAACAGAGCTTCCTATACAGCGCAGAAAAACTTCCAGCAGATCACTTCTTTTGCTAAGACTGCTGCTGGATCTTTGGCTGCCTTATATGGTGCTGGCACTTTTGCGGATTTCATCAATCAGCAGATTCAGCTTGCCGATAAATTAGATGATCTCTCTCAGAAGCTAGGCATTAGCACAGAAGAACTATCTAAACTCCAATATGCAGCAAAGTTCTCAGGGGTTGATCTTGCAGGGCTTCAGGTAGCCTTAACTAGGCTATCTAAAGGAATGCTGGAAGCTGCCAATGAAACAGGCACAGCTTACAAAGCCCTGAATGCCATGGGCATTACTGTTAAGAATACAGATGGCACTCTCAAATCATCTACTCAGGTATTAGGTGAAGTAGCTGATGCTTTTGCAGGCTATGAAGATGGCGCAGGCAAAACAGCGCTTGCAACTACTATTTTCGGCAGAGCAGGCGCAGAGTTAATTCCTATGCTTAATGAAGGCAGCAAAGGAATTAAGGCTTATGGTGATGAGCTTCAAAGATTTGGCGCTGTAGTTACTACTGAAGCTGCTGCTAATGCTGCTAAGTTTAGTGATAATTTAGACAGAATTAAGACAGTCGGCACAGCAATGGGGCAATCCATTGCCAATGACATTATTCCATTCTTAAATAGATTGGCAGAAGAATTCTTAGTGGCTAGAGCTAATGGGCTTGGCTTCATGGATATGCTTGATATGGGTTTGCGCTTTGGCAACTATGGAGAGCAGATCAAAAAGATTAATGAAGAAATTGAAGGCTTACAGACTAGATTCAGTATCTTTGATCTCACAGGCGGAAAAGATGAGAGATTAAAGCAGCTTGAAAGACAGAAGAAAGCATTACAGGAATTACAATCTGCTGCTGCTCTAACTGGCAAAACCTATGAGGATCAAATCTCAAGAAGGTTTATGAAGGATGATAAGCCTGTTAAGAAGCAAGCCCCAATTCCTGAAGATGAAGCTCAGATGAAGAAGTATATGATGGGATTGGCATCTGCTATTGATGCTAATGCTAGATTTACTTTATCTCTGCGGGATATGTCAAGGCAGGCGCAGCTTGATCTAGATTCTGTATTTATGACTGATAATCAGATTAAGAATCAGCAAAACCTACTGAAGATTCAGAAGGATTATGAAACTGCTGCCATTGCTATTACTAAGCAGTTTAAAGATGGCAATTTGACAGCCAAGGACTACACACAGCAAATAGCTAATTTATCAGATACCTACAATGATGCTTTAGGAATTACAAGAGAGATCTTTGAAAGGCAAGAGCAGTTAAATATGTCTTATGAGTATGGCGCTACAGTTGCGCTTGCTCAATATGTCAATCAGTCTAGGAATCTAGCAAATGCAAGTAGCAGCATAGTAACTTCTGCTTTGCGCAATACTGAAGATGCTCTTTTTGGTGTGGTTACTGGAAGCCAAAGCGCATCTCAAGCATTTAGCTCTATGGTTACATCCATTCTTAAAGATATTGCAAGGCTAATGATTCAGAGATCTATTGTTGCGCCATTAGCAGGATTCTTATCAGGCGCAGTAGGGTCTTTCTTTAGTCCTACACCTACAACTACTTCTACTGGCTTAATGACATTTGATGGGCTTGGCTATGGTGGCGGTAGAGCATTAGGCGGAAGGGTCAATGCTGGCACAGCTTATTTAGTTGGTGAGCAAGGCGCAGAGAAGTTTGTTCCTAGTGTGGATGGCACTATTGTTCCTAATAGCGCTATGGGTCAAACCAATAATGTAGTGGTCAATGTTAATATGGAAGGCGGAACTGTGAACAGTAGTGATGCAGGCAGATTGGGCATCTTAATTGGCAATGCTGTTAAGCAAGAATTAGTCAAACAGAAAAGAGCAGGGGGCTTATTAGCATAATGGCAACATTTACATTTGATCCTTCTTATGGAATTGCAGTAAAAAAAGAGCCTAAAGTTTTAGCTGTTAAATTTGGTGATGGCTATGAGCAGAGGGCGCAATTTGGTATCAATCAGAATCCTAGGATGTGGGATCTGCAATTCAATGGCAAAACAGAAATAGAAGCAGATGCTATAGACAATTTTTTGACTGCTGAGAAAGGTGTTACCTACTTTAACTGGACACCCCCACAGGGCGCAGCAGGAAAATGGATTTGCAGGAATTGGGATATATCTTTGGTTGATATTGACTGCTATAACATTACAGCTACTTTTGAAGAAGTGTTTGATCTCGGCTAAATATGAGCTATCCATTAAAGATTTCTTCTGAGCTACAGAAACTAGCGCCCAATGCCATTATTGAGCTTTTTCAGCTTGATGCTTCCACTTTTGGCGGAAGTGTTTATTATTTCCATGCTGGCACTAATGGTCTTACTCAAGCAGTAGTATGGCAAGGGCAGGAATATCAGCCTTATCCTGTGCAGATAACTGGATTTGAGTTCACTACAGGCGGTCAGATTCCTAGACCTAAGATGGCGGTTTCTAATCTATCAGGCATCATTACTGCGCTGGTTTTAGCCTATGATGATCTATTGGGCGCAAAGGTTACTAGAAAGCGCACCATGCAGAAGTATCTAGATGCGGTCAATTTTGCAGGCGGTGTAAACCCTGATGCAGATCCTACAGCAGAGTTTCCTGATGATATTTACTACATTGAGAGAAAGACCAATGAGAATAAATCTGCTGTAGAGTTTGAGCTTTCTGCTTCCTTTGATGTGCAAGGGGTCAAACTTCCAAGAAGGCAGATCATTCAAAATATTTGCCCTTGGAAATACAGGGGCGCAGAGTGTGGATACACAGGCAGCAACTACTTTAACTCTAATGATCAGCCAGTAGGCTCATTGGGTGAGGATATTTGCGGTAAGCGGGTTACTTCCTGCGAACTTAGATTTGGCACAAATGCAGAATTACCTTTTGGCGGGTTTCCAGCAGCAGCCTTAATAAAATGATCTTATCTGATGTAGTAAAGGCTAATTTTGTAGAACAAGCAAAGGCAGAAGCCCCTAGAGAAGCCTGCGGATTAGTAATTATTAAGAATGGTAGGCAAGTCTATAAGCCATGCAAGAATCTAGCTGGATCTACAGATCAGTTTGTCTTAGATCCCAATGATTATGCAAAAGCGGATGAGGAAGGGGAAATTGTAGCTGTAATCCACTCACATCCAAATATCAGCGCAAAGCCTTCTCAAGCTGATTTAGTAGGGTGTGAAGCAAGCGGTTTGCCTTGGTTTATCTGTGGGATACCTAGTGAGCATTGGGAATATATAGAGCCTACAGGCTATGTAGCGCCTTTAGTAGGTCGGCAATGGTCGCATGGGGTATTAGACTGCTATGCCATCATTAGAGATTGGTATAAGTTAGAAAGAAATATTGAGCTTTTGGACTTTGAAAGAAGGGATGAATGGTGGAAAATAGGGGAGAATCTCTATTTAGATAACTTTGAGAAGGCTGGATTTAGAAAAACTTCTTTAGATAAACTACAAAAAGGGGATGTCATACTAATGACAATCAACTCTCCAGTTCCTAATCATGGGGCAGTTTATCTAGGGGATAATATGATTCTTCATCATGTGCATGGAAGGTTATCTACTAGGGATATTTTTGGTGGTTATTGGCTAAAGAATGCAATGGTGTATTTAACTTATGAAAACAGTTAAGCTATTAGGTGAATTGGGAAAGAAATTCGGAAAGAGCTATAAGCTGGATGTTAAATCTCCTGCTGAAGCTGTAAGGGCTTTATGCGCTAATTTTCCTGAGTTTAG
>CAZKLA010000038.1:12535-13927 GCA_964553455.1 uncultured Aquiluna sp.
AGCGCTGGCATTGTTGCAGAGGAATTGCCAATATGACAAAAAAGCAAATAAGGGGCGCTGGCGGTGGTGGTTGCTTTGCAGCAGGAACTAAGATTGCTACTCCTGATGGATTCAAGAATATTGAAGAAATCAAGGTAGGCGATCAGGTCATTACCTTTGATGATAAAGGCAATCTATCTGAGCAAGCTGTTGAGATCTGCCATTTCCATGAGCAAGAAGATATTTGGCAATTTACCTTTTGGAATGGTGTTAGTATTGATGCTACTCCTAATCATTGGGTCTTAAATCAATTTGGCAATTTTGCTGAGATCGGCACACTTACAAATCAGGATGCCATCATTGATGGAGATGGGCATCTAAGACCATTGATAAGCGCTAAGTCTATTGGTAAAGGCGCAGTTTATAACCTTACTATAGCTGTAAACCATACCTATATTGCAAACAATATTAGGGTTCACAATACTGGAAGCGGAGAAGGCAGATTAAATGCCAAGATTCGGGGCGCAGGCGGTGGCGGTGGTAAAGGTGGTGGCGGTGGTGGCGGTAGAGTTGCGCAAGAAGCCCCTGATAGCCTAAGAAGTATTGCATATGCTTCTGTTTTGGATTTAGTTTGTGAGGGAGAGATTGAGGGTCTAGCTGATGGTTTGAAATCAGTATATTTCAATGAAACTCCACTTCAGAATCCTAATAACTCATTTAACTTCACAGGCGCTACAGTTGTAGCTACAACTGGCTCACAGGGGCAATCTTATATTGAAGGCTTCCCTGCGGTTGAGAATGAGATTGGTGTATCTACTCAAGTAGAAGCTGCAACTCCTATTGTTCGGCAAATTTCTAATTCTGATGTGGATGCTGTTAGGGTTACTATTGGGATTCCTGTTCTTACTCAGCAAAATGTCCAAAATGGTGATTTAAATGGAACATCTGTGCAATATGCCATTGATGTGCAATCTAATGGCGGTGGTTATTATCCGCAAATTATTGGCTCTGCATGGTCAAGCTCTGTAATTAATATTGTTTCATCTACTTTGGCTCAAGCAAATCAGCCTGTATATCAGATGCAAATTGGTGTTAATGATGTTGGCTTTTCAGGATCATATACAGTCCAATATAAAAAACAATCTGATTCTGTATGGCTTACAGATGGAATTACTGTAAGAAGGAATGATAGTGTTGGTGGTGGCGGAAAAGGATTGACTAGGGCAATAATTCAATTAATTCAAGGAAATAAAATATTTGTAATGCCTGTTAGGGATAATGCATTATGGGAAATGCGTATTGTATATACAGGAAAAGGCGGAAGCGGAATTGTATCTGCTGAAGGTAATTATGGATCACCTTTTGCTACTATCAATGGTAAGACCACATCTAAATATCAGAAATCTCACAGGA
>CAZKLA010000039.1:0-13774 GCA_964553455.1 uncultured Aquiluna sp.
GCAAGCAGAGCGTTACGATCCGCAGCCTCACGCTTTTCAGCGATCTGGCGGGCCTGACGCTCATCCTCTGCCACCACGAAGGTGTCACCGGCGCGTGGCACTGACTGCAGACCAAGCACCTGAACCGGACGAGATGGCAATGCCTTCTCAACCGCAACACCGTTCTCGTCAAACATGGCGCGAACACGACCGTGTGAGCTACCGGCAACGATTGCGTCTCCAACCTCCAGGGTTCCAGACTGAATCAACACGGTGGCAACCGAACCGCGACCGCGGTCAAGGTTGGCTTCAATCGCTACACCACGAGCATCGCGGTCTGGGTTGGCACGCAAGTCCAAAGCAGCATCTGCGGTTAGCAGCACGGCATCTAGCAGGTTGTCGATGCCCTGGTTCTTCAATGCCGAAACATCTACGAACATAACGTCGCCACCGTACTCCTCGGCAACCAAACCGAACTCGGTTAGCTGCTGACGGATCTTGGCAGGGTTCGCACCCTCCTTGTCGACCTTGTTCACGGCAACCACGATTGGAACCTGTGCAGCCTGAGCGTGGTTTAGCGCCTCAATGGTCTGAGGCATAACACCGTCGTCGGCTGCGACCACCAAGATCGCGATGTCAGTCACCTGAGTACCACGAGCACGCATGGCGGTGAACGCCTCGTGACCCGGGGTGTCAATGAAGGTAATGGCGCGCTCGACGCCCTCGTGCATGGTGTGAACCTGGTAGGCACCGATGTGCTGGGTAATACCACCGGCTTCGCCGGCCACCACGTTGGCATTTCGGATCGAGTCCAAAAGCTTGGTCTTACCGTGGTCAACGTGACCCATGACGGTGACGATTGGTGGACGAGCCTCTAGATCCTCGTCATCCTCATCCTCAATTCCGGTGGAGATGTCTAGACCAAAGCCTTCGAATAGCTCGCGCTCCTCGTCCTCAGGAGATACGACCTCGACCTTGTAGCCAAGCTCGACACCGAGGATTTGGAATGTGTCCTCATCCAAGGATGCGGTGGCGGTAGCCATCTGCCCCAGGTGGAACAGCACGGTAATCAACTGACCAGCGTTTGCGCCAATCTTGTCTGCGAAGTCCTGAATCGAAGCTCCACGACGAATGCGAACGACCGTTGTGCCGTCGCCGCGTGGGACTACAGCACCACCGAGGCTCGGTGCGGATCTCTGCTCAAATTCTTCTCTCTTAGTGCGCTTTGACTTGCGGCCCTTGTTCTTCGAGCCACCCTTTCCAAATGCGCCTGCGGTGCCAGCACCGCGCCCACCACGACCGCCAGGTCCTGGACGACCACCTGGAGCGCCAGCTCCTGGAGCGCCAAAGCCTGGGGCGCCGCCTGGACGAGGGCTACCAAAACCAGCACCAGCTGGACGTGGTGCGCCACCCGGACGCGGAGCGCCGGTGCGAGGGGCACCGCCCTGTCCTGGGCGAGCACCTGGAGCACCACCTGGGCGAGGTGCGCCACCTGGGCGAGGGCCACGGCCCATGCCCTGGTTTGAGCTAAATGGGTTGTTTCCCGGGCGGGCCATTGGGCGTGGGATGCCCATGCCCTGGTTTGAGCTAAATGGATTGTTACCCGGACGTGGAATTCCGATGATTGAGCTTGCGGCAGGAGCTGCTGGAGCCTCTGGTGCAGCAGGTGCAGCAGGTGCTGGCGTCTCGGCGTTCGGGGCAGGCTTAGCAACCGGTGCCGAAGGAGCAGCCGGAGCTGGAGCTGTGGTTTCTGCTGCCGGTGCTGCCTTAGGCTCTGCCTTCTTAGGGGCGGCCTTGCCAGCGTTCGGGAACGCGGCGCGAAGCTTTGCTGCTACCGGTGGGGTGATGGTGGATGAACCACCCTTGACATACTCGCCGAGCTCTTCAAGCTTGGATAGTGCGACCTTGGTGTCAATGCCAAGTTCTTTGGCTAGGTCATATACGCGTGGAAGCGCCACTTAGTTTCTCCTGTTCGGGCCTACCCGAACAGGGCAGGCTTTAGTTGTGAGCGGATCTCATTTCGAGGAACTCATTTTGTTTCCAGCATCTTCTCTTGCCTGTCTATGCCAGGCCTCAAACTCCGCGGTACTTGCTTCGCCCAAGGCTTTTCTGAACCCTTTTCGATCCAAAACTAATTGTGAACAACCCTTATGAAACCAAACCCCTCGGCCTGGTAGCCGGTTCGCAAGATCAACTCTCACCACACCGTTTTCAGCAATTGCTCGAACCAGATTTTCTTTCGAATCGCGCTGGCGACAGCCAACGCAGGTTCTTACCGGGTTCATTCTAGGCCCTTAGCCCCAATTGGGCTAGCCTTCGAGAATGCTGTCAGGCTGAATGTCGATCTTGGCACCGGTCAACTTGGCAGCCAAACGAGCGTTTTGACCCTCTTTGCCGATAGCCAAAGACAACTGGAAGTCTGGAACCAAAACCCTGACGGCCTTGGTTGCCGCGTCAATCACAAAAGCATCAGAAACTCGAGCTGGCGATAGCGCTTGGGCTACAAACTTAGGAAGATCCTCGCTGAAATCAACGACGTCGATCTTCTCCTCGTTTAGTTCAGCCGATACCGCACGAACTCGCTGACCCAGTTCGCCAATACATGCGCCCTTGGCGTTTATGCCCGGTTCCCTGGCGATAACCGCAATCTTGGTGCGGTGTCCGGCCTCGCGAGCTACCGAAGCAATCTCGACCTGACCGGAAGCAACCTCGGGAACCTCGAGGGCAAAAAGCTTGCGAACGAGGTTTGGGTGGGTGCGGGAAACTGTGATCTGTGGACCTCTTGGGCCACGCTGCACGCTGGTGACGTAGACGCGGATGCGGCTACCGTGCGAGTAGTCCTCACCTGGCACCTGCTCTTCTGGCGGCATCAATGCTTCGATTGAGCCTAGGTTTACGTAAACCATGTTGGAGCGCGATCCCTGCTGGATCACTCCGGCAACGATGTCACCCTCCTTGCCCTTGAACTCCCCCAACAGTCCCTCGTCGGAAATCTCGCGCATGCGCTGCGCGATTACCTGCTTGGCAGCGTAAGCAGCAACTCGACCGAATCCATCCGGAGTTACATCCTTCTCACCGATCTGCTCACCCTCTTCATTTAGCTCAGGGGTGTAGATGGTGACGTGGCCAGTTTTGCGGTCAAGCTCAGCGCGCGGTCCTTTGGTCGAGTCTTGAATGTGCTTGTAGTAGGCAGCCAGAATTGCGGACTCGATGATGTTGACCAAATCGTCAAACGGAATCTCTTTTTCGCGCTCTAGCAGTCGCAGCACCGAAATATCGATATCCATAAGGCCGCTCCTTTTATTTTCTTATGCGCGCTTAGCCAAAAGCTCAGCTACTGCTGATTCTAGCTTGACCTGAACCCGCTCGCCGCTCCGACGGTTCCACAATTCAACTTCACCATCAGCTACACCGCGACCACAGATGATGATCCATGGCACACCGATCAGCTCAGCATCAGCGAACTTCACACCTGGGCTGACCTTGGCGCGATCGTCCAAAATCACGGAAAGATTGAGCTTTTCCGCCTCCTTGGCAAGTTTTTCCGCTGCCTCAAAAGGCAACTCGTCCTTCCCGGCAGCGATGATGTGAAGATCTGCTGGAGCAACACTCTCCGGCCAAATCAGGCCGTTGTCATCGTGCGAGGCTTCGGCGATAACCGCAACCAGTCGTGTTACACCGATGCCATAGGAACCCATGGTTACGGTGACCAACTTGCCATTTTCGTCCAGAACCTGAAGGCCCAGTGCCTCGGCATACTTGCGGCCAAGCTGGAAAACGTGACCGATTTCGATGCCACGGGCAAGTTCCAGAGGGCCAGAACCATCTGGAGCTGGATCGCCTTCGCGAATCTCCGCAATGTCTGCCACGCCATCGGCTGTGAAATCACGGCCGTAGGTCAGGTGGTAGACGTGCTTCTGATCCACGTTGGCACCGGTGATCCACTGGCTGCCCTTGGCAACTCGAGGGTCCAACAGGTACCTGATGCCGCTGGCGGCATCCTTGCCCAAAAGTTGAACACCGTCCTTTACCGGACCGATGTAGCCCTTGACCAACATTGGGTGCTTTGCGAAGTCTTCCTCGTTAGCAGCTTCGACCTCGTTGGGGCCAAAGAAAGCCTCGGCACGCTTTTGGTCTACATCGCGATCGCCTGGAACTCCAACGATTACCAGCTCACGCTTGCCCTCGGGTGATATCAAAGCCAAGACAACATTCTTCAGAGTGTCAGCAGCAGTCCAAGCCCCGTCGCTCTTAGGGAAGCTGGCATTGGAGTAGTCAACCAACGTGGCGATGGTCGGAGTGTTTGGTGAATCGTGAACCACGGCCGCAGGGTTCTTGGAACCGTCAACATCTTCGGCCACAGCAAATTTAACTGCCTCAACGTTTGCGGCAAATCCACCCTTGGAGCGCACGAAGGTGTCCTCGCCGATAGCGGATGGGCTTAAGAATTCCTCCGACTTAGATCCACCCATCGCGCCGGCGTCAGCCTTCACGACCACATACTCCACGCCTAAGCGCTGGAAGATGCGCTCATAGGCATCGCGCTGCGCTTGGTAACTGATACCCAGGCCCTCATCGGTTACGTCAAAGGAGTAGGCGTCCTTCATTACAAACTCGCGACCGCGCAATAGACCGGCTCTCGGTCTTGCCTCATCGCGGTACTTGTTCTGGATCTGGTAAATCGAAAGTGGTAGGTCTTTATATGACGAGTAGAGGTCCTTCACCAAAAGGGTAAAAACTTCTTCGTGAGTAGGCGCCAATAGGTAGTCAGCCTTCTTACGGTCCTGAAGCCTAAATAGGTTGTCGCCGTATTCTTCCCAACGTCCGGTTGCCTCAAATGGCTCTTTTGGTAACAGGGCCGGGAAGAAGACTTCCTGAGCGCCTGCGTTCTCCATCTCTTCACGCACGATCTGCTCAATGCGAGCTTTGACCTTCAGGCCAAGCGGCAACCAGGTGAAAACACCAGGTGCGTTGCGACGGATGTAACCGGCACGCACCAGCAGGCGGTGGCTGTCAACTTCGGCGTCTGATGGGTCCTCGCGCAGGGTGCGCAGGAAAAGTGAGCTCAAGCGAATAGGCATGGGCTCAATGTTAGCTACTTGTCGGCCACCGTGACCTGAGCCGTGCCAATAAGTGCTGGGTCCATCTCGGCGGCAATACGGTTTGCTTCTTCAATCAAAGTGGCAACAATCTCCGACTCGGGCACAGTCTTGACGACCTCACCCTTTACGAAGATCTGCCCCTTGCCGTTACCCGATGCCACACCGAGGTCAGCTTCGCGAGCCTCACCTGGACCGTTTACAACACAGCCCATAACCGCAACGCGGATTGGCACAGTTAGGTGCTGAAGACCTTCGGTCACATCATTTGCGAGCTTGTAAACATCCACCTGAGCGCGGCCACAAGATGGGCAAGAAACAATCTCCAACTTGCGTGGGCGCAGGTTCAAAGACTCAAGGATCTGAGAGCCAACCTTGATCTCCTCAACCGGCGGGGCCGAAAGCGATACGCGGATGGTGTCACCAATGCCCTTGGCCAACAAAGCACCGAAGGCTACCGAAGACTTGATGGTGCCCTGGAATGCTGGGCCTGCCTCGGTAACGCCTAGGTGCAGTGGCCAGTCGCCACGCTCTGACAGCATCTCGTAAGCCTTGACCATGACCACAGGGTCATTGTGCTTTACCGAAATCTTGAAGTCGTGGAAGTCGTGCTCTTCAAACAGGCTGGCTTCCCAAACCGCAGACTCAACCAGTGCCTCAGGGGTGGCCTTGCCGTACTTCTCTAAAAGACGTGGGTCTAGCGAACCGGCATTTACACCGATTCGAAGCGAAACACCGGCATCCTTGGCTGCCTTAGCAATGGCACCAACCTGGTCATCAAACTTACGGATGTTGCCCGGGTTTACTCGAACCGCACCACAACCGGCGTCAATCGCTTGGAAGACGTACTTGGGCTGAAAGTGAATGTCGGCAACCACTGGAATCTGGCTCCGCTTAGCAATGATGCGAAGCACATCGGCATCGTCCTGGCTTGGTACGGCAACACGAACGATGTCACAACCGGATGCGGTCAGCTCGGCGATCTGCTGCAAGGTGGCATTGATGTCCGTGGTTGGAGTGGTGCACATTGACTGGACCGAGATAGGGGCATCTCCGCCAACGGCCACCTTGCCGACCATGATCTGTCGGGTCTTTCTCCGAGGAGCAAGAGTTGGAGGTGGCGACTTTGGCAAACCTAGATTTACAGCAGGCAATTGAATCCCTTCTTATCCCAACAAAGCATAAACATTTGCTGGGCTACTTTGTTCCTAGCCGAGCGTGATTGGGTTCACAATGTCGGCCATAATCAAAATCAGACCAACAAAAATAAGCACTAGCCAAACCCCGTAAGCAATCGGCAAAGTTCTGGCAGTGTCGATTGGTCCAGGGTCTTTTCCGAGGAACACTCGACCAAATCTGCGCTTGAGAGACTCGTAGATTGCTCCGAGCACGTGACCGCCATCGAGCGGCAGCAGCGGAATTAGATTGAAGGCAAACAGCGCTAGGTTCAACGCTCCCAAAAGCATCAGCAGCGAGGCAATCTTCGAGCTCAGCGGTAACTCAGACTGGCTGAGCTCCCCCGCTAGCTGGCCAACGCCAACAATTGAAACCGCACCATTGGGATCGCGTTCAGCAAAACCAAAGGTCGAGCTGGCAACTGCCCATACCTGCTGAGGCAGCGTGAGGATAAAGCCAAAGGTCGCACCGGTGGCATTCAGTCCGTAACTGATTGAATCCTGAAGCGGCATTGGGACCGCCATCGGCTCAAGGCGAATGCCCAACAGCGGCCTGAACTCTGTCTGCGGTACTCCTTCGGCATCCCGCACCACGTTTCCGTCGGAACCGTAAAGCGGACGCTCTAGGAACACCGGAGTGACTGTGAGCTCAGTTGTTTCCCCGTCACGATTGACCTTTAGCTGCGACGGCTGCCCGAGGTTTTGATTGAAACCGGCAAGTACTTCGGCCCAGCTCGAAACCGGTGAGCCGTTGACTTCGAGCACGGTGTCGCCCGGCTGGATGCCAGCGAGCGCCGCCGGGGATAGTGGTGAATCGGTTGGGCAGGTGTCATCTTCTGCCACCTCGACGCACTGATAAACCTTTTGAACGGTTAGGCCCTGCTGCATGGTTCCAATGCCACTGAGCGCAATAGCAATCAGCAGTAGTCCGAGCAGGAAGTTCATTACTGGACCGCCGAGCATGACGATCAGTTTTTTGTAAGGAGCTAATGCGTAAAACTCTCGACCGGCGTCGGACTGCTGAATGTCCTCTCGCTCAGCCGCTCTGGCCTCGTTGATCCATTTTGAGAACAATCCGCGGTAGGGCTTTCTCTCGGGAGGAAACATTCCGGTCATCAAGATGTAGCCACCTAGCGGAATGGCCTTGAACCCAAACTCGGTCTCGCCTCTCCGCCAAGATTTCACGGTCGGACCAAAACCGACCATGAACTGCTTTACTCGAACGCCAAACTTCTTGGCGGGTAGATAGTGACCGAGCTCGTGAAGGCCAATGGAAAGCGCGATTCCGAAGATTACGGCAACTATGCCGAGAATGTAGAGAAGGATGTCCATTTGTCTCTAACGCTACCTGCTAATCGCTAACTCAGTGTTTTGCTATCAGCAAATCAGCAGTCTCGCGGGCCCAAACTTCAGCTTCTAAAACTGACTCTAGAGACAGTTGCTCTGAGGCTGAGTGCTGCTGAACCACCTCGGCAATGACATCAAAGATTCCATTGAATTTAATTCTTCCGGCGTGGAACGCCTCGACGGCTTGTTCATTGGCAGCGTTGTAAACGGCAGGGTATGTCAGACCGGCAATTCCCACCTGGCGAGCCAGCGCAACGGAACCAAAGACCTCTTCGTCCAGCGGCTCAAATACCCAGTTGTGAGACTTGGTCCAGTCCACCGCCTGGCTTACCTGGCCCAGTCGATCTGGCCACGCCATACCAAGGGCAATCGGAAGCTTCATGTCAGGTGGTGAGCACTGCGCAATTACCGAACCGTCAATGAATTCGACCATCGAGTGAACCACCGACTGTGGATGCACCGTCACCTCAATGCGATCAAAAGGGATGTCGAACAAAAGATGCGCCTCAATGAGCTCAAGACCCTTGTTTACCAGGCTTGCGGAATTGGTGGTCACCACCTTGCCCATGCTCCAGGTCGGGTGCCTAAGCGCCTGCTGAGGCGTTACCTCACTGAGCTGCTGCTTACTGAAGCCGCGGAACGGGCCACCGGAGGCGGTGAGAATGAGCTTTGCGACCTCTAAGTCCGTTCCAGAGCGCAGGCACTGAGCTATTGCCGAGTGTTCGGAGTCAACCGGCACAATTTGACCCGGGGCTGCCAGCTCCTTCACCAGTGGGCCACCGACAATCAGGGACTCTTTATTCGCAAGGGCAAGAGTCTTGCCCGAGCGCAAAGTGGCCAGCGTCGCGGCCAAACCAACCGAACCGGTAATTCCATTGACCACGACATCGGCATCGATGTCTTCAACTAGCTTTGCGGCCGCTTCAGCTCCTATCGCGATGCTCGAATCACTGAGTCCGAACTGCTTTGCCTGCTCGGCGATTAGCTCTCGGTTAGAAAATGCCGAGAGGCCCACCAGTTGAAGGCGATCTGGATTTGCGGCAATTACCTCGAGGGCCTGGGTGCCAATTGACCCAGTGGATCCAAGGACTATTACTTTGCGCATAACCAAAAGCTTAGAACTCGCTTTCAAATCTAAGAAATGGCAGCCAACAAACCCGTCTCGAAATTAGACTAGAAACATGAGCCTTGAGCAAAAGAGAATCCTCGCAACCGCAATTCCAGGTCCAATCAGCACCCAGATGCAGGAGCGCCGCAAGCAGGTAATCGCTGCCGGTGTTGGCACCGCCCTTCCAGTCTTCATCGATCACGCCCACGGTGCGATCATGAAGGATGTCGATGGCAACCAGCTGATCGACATGGGTAGCGGTATTGGTGTTGTGACCATTGGTCACACCAACCAACGCGTTGTCGAAGCCGTCCAGAACCAGGTCGCAAAGCTGACCCACACCCTTTTCACGGTTGCTCCATACGAGCCTTACGTTCGCGTCGGTGAGCTTTTGGTAAAGCACGCACCTGGAAACTTTGCCAAGAAGGCCGCATTCTTCAACTCCGGTGCTGAGGCTGTCGAGAACGCAGTGAAGATTGCCCGCAAGGCCACCGGTCGCACCGAAATCGCGGTGTTTGACCACGCATATCACGGTCGCACCAACCTGACCATGAGCATGAACTTCAAGATGCACCCTTACGGCACTGGCTTTGGCCCACTTGCCGGCAGCGTGCACCACGCGCCGATGAGCTACCCGTTCCGCGATGCCGAGGGCATGACCGGCGAAGAGGCTGCGACCCGCGCAATCACCTACCTGGAGAAGCGTGTTGGTGCCTCGCAGCTGGCAGCTGTCTTTATTGAGCCAATTCAGGGTGAAGGTGGCTTCATCGTTCCAGCCCCTGGCTTCCTGAGAACTCTTGCTACCTGGTGCCGCGCCAACGGAATCGTGATGGTTGCCGACGAGGTACAGTCCGGTATCGCAAGAACCGGTAAGTGGTTTGCCTCTGAGTGGGAAGAGGGCTTCGAGCCTGACCTGATCACGGTTGCCAAGGGCATCGCCGGCGGTATGCCGCTTTCTGGCGTAGTTGGCCGCGCCGAGATCATGGATGCTTCTCACGCCGGTGGTCTGGGTGGAACCTTCGGTGGCTCCCCTACCGCCACCGCAGCTGGTGTTGCTGTACTTGAGCAGATCGAAGAGGGTGGCTGGCTAGAGCGCGCTTTGGAAATCGAGCAGGTTTTGGTTGCCAGACTTCAGGAATTAAAGGCTCAGTACCCAGTCATTGGAGACCTTCGCGGCAAGGGTGCGATGGTCGCTATCGAACTAGTTGAGCCTGGAACCAAGACTCCTAATGCTGCTGCGGTTGATGCGCTAGTGAAGCACTGCCACTCAAACGGCGTCTTGATACTCAACGCCGGTACCTACAACAACGTGATTCGTTTCTTGCCTCCGCTGGCTATCACCGATGAGCTTCTAAACGACGCTATGGACGTGTTGGCTGCCGGTTTGGCAAAGTTGTAATTCACCCCCTAAGGTGGATTTAGAGCCTTTCGGGCTCAACGATGCGTAAATTAATCAGAATCGAAGGTGATTCATCGTGCATGCCTACGGCGACAGAGCGCGCCTAGACAACCTCTTCAAGCTAGAAACCAATCGATTTATCGAGACTCATCCGCAATCGAGCAGAAACCACCAGCAGGCTTTAGGGCCGATGGTTGCGGGCGTCCCGATGATTTGGATGTCCAAGTGGCCAGGGCCTTTCCCTATCTATGTTGACCACGCCAAGGGCTCCCACTTCACAGACGTAGATGGAATTGACTACACCGACTTCTGCCTGGGTGACACCGGAGCAATGTGCGGTCACGCCCCAGATGCCACAGTCAAAGCAGTCCAGGCTCAGATTGCCAAGGGTTCGACCTACATGCTTCCGACCCAAGATGCCATCGCATCGGCGAACCTGCTGGCTGAGCGCTTTGGATTGCCAAAGTGGCAGTTCACCCTCACCGCAACTGACGCCAACCGTCACATCCTGCGCTACGCACGACACGTGACCGGCAGGAAGAAGATTGCTGTCCACGACTACTGCTACCACGGCACCGTGGACGAGACATTTGCTGTCATGGATGACAAGGGCAACACAGTTGCCCGTCACGACAACATCGGTAAGCCGATTGAACTAAGTGAAACCACCATCGTCATCCCATTCAACGACCTTGAGGCTGCTGAGCGAGCATTCGCTACCGGTGAGGTTGCAGCGATGCTGATGGAGCCAGCGCTAACCAATATCGGAATCGTGCTTCCTGAGCCAGGCTACCTAGAGGGCATGCAGGCGCTGTGCGAGAAGTATGACGTGATCTGGATCTTGGATGAGACCCACACCATTTCAGCAGGTCCTGGCGGAATGACTAGGCAGTATGACCTAAATCCAGATGTCGTAGTGCTTGGTAAGACCATCGGTGGTGGCGTGCCGGTAGGCGCATTTGGCCTAACCGAGAAACTTGCCAAGCGCATTGCTTCCTCAACCAACCTGGAGTCGATTGACGTGGGTGGCGTTGGCGGCACTCTCGCCGGCAACGCGCTCTCAATGGCTGCGGTTCGCGCCACTTTGGGTGAAGTTCTAACGCCACAAGCTTTCGCGCACATGGAGTCACTGGCAAAGCTATGGACTGCGAACGTCCAGGCGGTTATCGATGAGTTCGAGTTGCCGTGGCAAGTCTCTCGCATCGGTGGCCGAGGCGAATACAGCTTTAGGTCTGAGGCTCCGCTAAATGGCCGCGAGGCCGCTGATGCGGATGACTTTGAGCTACAACAGTATCTTCAGCTGCACGCAATCAACCGTGGCATTTTGATGACGCCATTCCACAACATGGTTTTGATGTCACCAGCCGCAACTGAGGCGGATGTTGCTCACCACCGAGCTCACTTCCGTGAGGCTGTTGAGTCGCTTTACCTTTAGGAACGAAGCTTCTTAGCTTTTCTCGAAGCTCGCACCTGGACCACCATCACGATGGCAATTGCCACGATGAACACCAGCGATCCGATGACGTTTGCCTCTGGCGGAATGCCTCGAGCTGCTGCGGTGTAAACGAACTTCGGGAAGGTAGTTTCTGGCCCGGAGTTGAACTGGGTGATGATGAAGTCATCGAAGCTCAATGCGAACGAGAGCATCGCCGCAGCCATGATTCCAGGAAGCAGCAGCGGGAAAGTGATTCTCCAGAACACCGATGAGGCGTTGGCGTAGAGGTCACGGCCGGCTTCTTCCAGTCTCGGGTCCAAAGTCGCAACGCGAGCCTTCACCGTAACAACCACAAAGCTCAAGGTGAACATTACGTGGGCAACCACGATGGTCCAGAAGCCCTTGGAGATTCCAACGTTTAGGAACTGTGCGGCAAGACCGGCGCCCATAACAACCTCAGGGGTTGCCATCGGCAAGAACAGCAGCAGGTTGGTCATCGAGCGACCCTTGAACTTGTAGCGTCCCAAGGCAATCGCAATCGCTGTACCGAGGGCGGTTGAGATCAAAGTAGAGATAACCGCAATCGCTATCGAGTTACCAAAAGCCTCGCAGACCACTGGCTGGTCGCACATGTTTAGCCAGTTGTCGAAGGTGAACTCTTTCCAAGCCAGGTTGGATTTCTCAACCTTGTTGAAGGAGAACACGAAGGTGTAAACAATTGGAATCAGCATGAAGATGAATGCCAAGGCCACATAGGTCGGGAGTAGCCACTTGCCTAGCGAGAATTTCACAGCAGCTCCTCCGTTCCACTCTTTCGAACATAGACCGAAACCAGAACCACGATGGCAGCCATCAGCATCACAGATAGCGCAGATGCGGTTGGGTAGTCCTGGA
Organism: uncultured Aquiluna sp.; assembly: GCA_964553455.1. Lineage (GTDB taxonomy): Bacteria > Actinomycetota > Actinomycetes > Actinomycetales > Microbacteriaceae > Aquiluna. Next base: position 12,437 of record CAZKLA010000039.1, read on the forward strand.
TGCGGAAGAAGTTGGCCTCAACCACGTTTCCAATCATGGCGGTGTCAGAACCACCCAGGAAGTCTCTGGAGGCCGAAATATAGTCACCGGAAATCGGGATAAAAGTTAGCAAAGTGCCGGAGATAACGCCTGGTAGCGAGAGCGGGAAGGTCACCTTCCAGAAGGTCTGCGCTGGCGTTGCGTAAAGGTCAGATCCGGCCTCAACCAAACGAGTGTCTAGGCGCTCCAGCGATGTATAAATCGGCAGGGTCATGAATGGAATGAAGTTGTAGGTCAAACCCGCGATAACAGCAAAGCTGCTGCCAATTACATACTGGTCTGGCGCTAGCACTCCAATTGACTGCAGGAACTGAGTCGCAGGAGATTCATTCGAGAAGATCTGCTTCCAGGCGAAGGTGCGAAGTAGGAAGCTGATGAAGAACGGGGCAATAACCAAGGTCAGCAGGATGGCCTGCAGCATCGGCCGGTTGCGAGCCTTTACTCCAATGAAATAGGCAATCGGATAGCTAATCAGTAGCGCCATAAAGGTGGCGATCAGTGCGTAAACAAAGCTTCGGGCGATCTGCGGGAAGTAAGTCTCTAGCGCGTAGCCGTAGTTCGAAACCTGGAATGCGTAGTCATACATGCCAATCTCGCCAGTAGCAGAGGCGGTCTTCAGCGATGTGATGACTAGCGAAACCAGCGGGGTTAGAAAGAACAACCCCAGGTAGATCATGCCCGGCGCCAAGAGGATAAAGGCAACCTTAGAAGCCTTAGTTGGGGCGGCGGTTTTACCCGATGAACCCTGCCCGAGCGCTACGAATGCCACGAGATTTACGCCTCGTCGTTATCTGCCTTGAGCGGCAGATCACTTAGACCAAAGGCGTGCTCGACCTTCCAGCTCACCCAAACCTGAGCACCAAGCTCAACCACTGGGCTCTTGCCAACGTTCTGAGCGAAGACAGTGATGTCACCGAATCCAGGAACGTCGATCAAGTACTGGTTTGATACGCCAGTGAAGCGGATGTCGATAATCTCACCAGGGCCAACCAGGTTGTGGTTGGAATCTAGGTCTGGCTTCTGCTCGTGGAAGGTTGCCTTCTCAGGGCGAACACCGAGCGCCACCTTGCCGGTGTGCTTTTCGGAGCGAGACTTTGGAGCGGCAATCTTCTGGCCGTTGCAGCTGATTGAAATGCTATTGGCATTTTCCTCAACCACGTCACCGACAAAGATGTTGGACTGACCAAGGAAACGGGCAACGAAGGCGGTCTTTGGGCGGTCATAGAGCGCTTCTGGGGCACCCATCTGCTCAATCTCACCCTTGTTCATAACTGCGACGGTGTCGGCCATGTCCATGGC
>CAZKLA010000040.1:0-3371 GCA_964553455.1 uncultured Aquiluna sp.
TGAGGTAGCGGGCAAAGACGCGAATCCCATTCCCGCACATCTCCGCCTTTGAACCATCGGAATTTCGATAATCCATGAACCACTCGGCGTTTGGTTCATCGTGAAGCAGGTGCGCTACCTCGCTATTTTCGGTGCGGGTTACCATGATCAGCCCATCGGCACCAATGCCAAAGTGACGATCGCAAATGAGCTGGATTTGCTCTTCGGTGAGATCCATAACTCCATCGAAATCCGATATCAGAATGAAGTCGTTACCAGTCCCGTGGCCCTTGGTGAATTCGATGTTCATGACTCAAGCCTAATCTCCTTCAAGGCCTGTGAAAGCATCTCTTCCCCAGCCTTTACCCAGTGGATTCGCTTGTCGCGTCTAAACCATGACATTTGCCTTCTGGCGTATCGGTTGGTTAGCGCCACAGTTTCTGCTTTGGCTTCTTGTTCGGTCATTTCGCCACGGAGTTGGGCAATTGCCTGCTTGTATCCGATGGCCATTTTTGCGGTTTTTCCCAACTCTCCCGCACCCAGCAGTTGCTCCACCTCGTTCACAATGCCCTGGTGCCACATTTGCTCAACTCTGCTGTGAATCCTCGTCTTGAGAAGCTCTCGTTCAACCTCGATGCCAATCTGAAGCGTTGGCAGCCAGGAACTTGGCTCGGGCAGTGAAGAGGCATAGCTCTGGCCTGTAATCGCAATAACCTCTAAGGCTCTCACAACCCTGCGGATGTTCTGGGCAGGTATCTTTTCGGCGGTGACGGAATCTAGTTCTCGAAGCCGTTCATGCATGGCAAGAGCGCCAAGCACTTCTGCTTCTTGCTCCAGGCCTTGCCGGATGCCCGGGTCGGTCGGCGCAAAATCTAACTGGTCCAACGCTGCTGCCAGATAGAACATGCTGCCACCGACAAACATCGGGGTTTTTCCTGCCTTCAGAATCTCCTGACAGGTAGCCCGAGCGATGCGCTGGTATTCAACGGCCGTCATCTCCTGCGCGGGAGTGATCACATCAAAGAGGTGATGTGGCGGATTCTGACGCTGAGTCTTGGAAAGCTTGGCGGTACCGATGTCCATACCGGCGTAAAGCTGCATGGCATCCGCATTGATTATTTCAACGGGCTGTCCTTGAGATTCGAGCGCTGCTGCGAGCTCCAAGCCAAGACCGGTTTTACCCGAGGCGGTCGGGCCTACCAACGCAAGGATGCTAAAGGACACTCTTTGACCTGATTGGGATGCCGAGAGAAACCTTGCCACTGCCAGGCACAGGGGCTCCACAGCTCTCGAGCTGTCGGCGATCGTAGGCATCTCCACCGCGTGTACGACGGACCTGGTAGACCGAACCCGGTGAAGTTTCTGCCAGCAGGTGGTACGGGGCAGCTTGCGTCACCTGAACGGTCACCAAATCGCCCGGCCTTGCCACTTCAGCACCCTCTGGCACCTCAAAGTGGACCAGTCGGTTATCTTGCGTCCTGCCGGTCTGGCGTTGGGTCTGGTTGTCCTTGCGACCCTCACCGGTGGCTACCAAGACCTCCACGGTCTTGCCAACCTGCTTCTTGTTTTCTTGCCAGGCAACGTCGTTCACCAGCGCCAGTAGCCGCTCGTAGCGCTCCTGGACCACTTCCTTTGGAAGTTGGTCTGGTAGTTCAGCAGCGGGAGTTCCTGGGCGCTTGGAGTACTGGAAGGTGTATGCGGTTGCGAATCGAGCAGCCTCTACAACCCTCATAGTCTCGAGAAAGTCTTCTTCGGTCTCGCCTGGGAAGCCGACAATTATGTCTGTAGTGATAGAGGCGTCAGGAATCAAGGTGCGAACCCGATCCAAGATGCCCAAGTACTTCTCACTTCGATAGCTGCGACGCATCTCCTTGAGGATTCGGTCAGAGCCAGACTGCAGTGGCATGTGGAGCTGAGGCATCACATTGTGAGTCTCGGCCATCGCCTCAATGACATCTTCGGTGAATGCTGCTGGATGAGGAGAGGTAAACCGCACACGTTCAAGGCCTTCAATGTTTCCGCAGGCTCGAAGCAGCTTGGCAAACGCACCCTTGTCACCAAACTCCACACCGTAGGTGTTGACGTTCTGACCAAGCAGCGTTACCTCAATTGCCCCGTCCTGAACTAGGGCATTAACCTCAGCGAGAATGTCCCCCGGGCGGCGATCTTTCTCTTTACCGCGCAAAGAGGGCACGATGCAGAATGTGCAGGTGTTGTTGCAGCCAACCGAGATGGAGACCCAGCCCGAGTATGCCGAATCGCGCTTGGTTGGCAAGGTGGACGGAAAAACTTCAAGTGATTCCAGAAGCTCAACCTGAGCCTCGTTGTTATGACGGGCGCGCTCCAAGAGAGTCGGCAACGACCCCATGTTGTGGGTTCCAAAAACCACATCAACCCAGGGTGCCTTCTTGATAATTACATCCTGATCTTTCTGGGCCAGGCAGCCACCAACAGCGATCTGCAGGTTTGGATTGGATTCCTTCTTAGGAAGCATGGTGCCCAAATTGCCGTAGAGCTTGTTGTCTGCGTTCTCGCGAACCGCGCAGGTATTAAAAACAACCAGGTCAGGATCTACGCCCTCAGCCTTGGTGTAGCCAGCAGACTCGAGTAGACCCGAGATACGTTCAGAGTCGTGAACGTTCATCTGGCAACCGTAGGTGCGTACTTCGTAGGTGAGTGACATAGCCAGAGGATTTTACTCTGACTGCTCTAGATCCCGCAGAATTCTTGCCGCCAGCCCACCTGAAAAGCCACGCCTTTGGAGAAAGCCCATGAGGCGACGCCTTCTCACCTCGGGCTCCAGCGTCGATAGCTGCTGATAGCGCCTTTTGGCGACGGCGTAGGCGGTCTGATCTTCCAGCTCGGAGTCAATCACACTGAGCGCTTCCTCGGCGTCCAGAGCGCTCACTCCTTTTTGCTTGAGCTCTCTGGCGATAACGGACCTTGACTTACCCGATACGGCCAGTCTTGAGTTCACGAACGCTCGTGCGAAAGCAGCGTCATCGATTAGCTGGGCCTCGGTGAAGCGATCTAATACCGCCTGGGCAATCTCGTCTGGAATCTCACGCTTTTTCAGAATCTGCGCCAGTTGATAGCGAGTCTTCATAGAGCGAGAAAGCTGGAACAGCAGGACATTCTTTGCCCGCTGCTCCAGCTTCTCGGCTGTTGGTTCGTTAGGCATCGTTTGCGGCCTTGGCGACCGCTGGGGCCTCCTCGGCTGGCAAATCTGCTACTGCGCGTGGGACACCGATGCCAAGCTTGTGCCTGATTTTCTTCTCGATGGTGTCGGCAACGGCCGGATTGTCTTTCAAGAAACGGCGAGAGTTCTCCTTGCCCTGGCCAAGCTGCTCACCATCGAAGGTGTACCAAGCGCCTGATTTCTTTACGATGTC
>CAZKLA010000040.1:3471-13677 GCA_964553455.1 uncultured Aquiluna sp.
GGCCAAGCTGCTCACCATCGAAGGTGTACCAAGCGCCTGATTTCTTTACGATGTCTTGCTCGACACCGAAGTCAATAAGTCCACCCTCGCGTGAGATTCCCTCACCGAACATGATGTCGAATTCGGCCTGCTTGAAAGGGGCGGCCAGCTTGTTCTTGACAACCTTCACACGGGTGCGGTTACCCACGGAATCGGTTCCCTCTTTCAGGGTCTCAATGCGACGAATGTCCAAGCGAACGGATGCGTAGAACTTCAAAGCTTTACCACCGGCGGTGGTCTCTGGAGAGCCGAAGAAAACACCAATCTTTTCGCGCAGCTGGTTGATAAAGATTGCGGTGGTGTTGGTGTTGCTTAGCGCACCGGTTAGCTTGCGAAGTGCCTGTGACATAAGTCTTGCCTGCAGACCAACGTGAGAGTCCCCCATCTCGCCCTCGATTTCAGCCCTTGGGACCAGTGCTGCCACGGAGTCGATAACGATGATGTCGATGGATCCGGAGCGGATCAGCATGTCGGTGATTTCCAGGGCCTGCTCACCAGTGTCTGGCTGGCTTACCAAAAGTGCGTCAATGTCTACACCAAGTGCCTTTGCGTACTCAGGGTCCAGAGCGTGCTCGGCGTCGATAAAGGCAGCAATGCCGCCATTGCGCTGTGCGTTCGCAATCGCGTGAAGAGCCACGGTGGTCTTTCCGGAAGACTCTGGACCGTAAACCTCAACAATTCGGCCCTTTGGAAGTCCGCCGATACCAAGTGCGACATCCAGCGCGATGGAGCTGGTTGAGATGGATTCGATCGGAGCGCGCTCTTCAGTGCCGAGTCTCATGACCGAACCTTTGCCAAACTGGCGGTCGATCTGTGCGAGAGCGGTCTCTAGCGCTTTCTCTCTGTCGGATGCACTTGGCATTTTCTACCTCTTTCTTTAGCTTTCTAGAAGCTAATTCATAGGTCTGACTTTTTACTTTTTATCAACGAAGCTGTTGATAACTAGGTTGTCTAGCCCTATCTAGATAGAACACTAGATGTTCGAACAAAATTTCGAATGATTTATTCGGCGTGTCTTTTCTTTACCGGCAATCCGCTCCAGCGCTCCTTGGGGACAGATTGCTGCTTACAAAGCTCCAGCCAAATCAACTTTGGGTCAACACCAGCCCGAATTAGCTCCTCGGCGGTTTGATCTTGGAATTGTTGAAGTCGAAAGTCGCGAAGTAAAACCTGGGAAAACTGCGCCCCAAACTCATCGTGAAGCAGTTGATGGAATTGGCTTAGCTTCAAAACTTAGTCTGAGAGTAAAGCTCTGCCTCTGTCATAAAGGCATCTGGCACGGTGTCAGGAATGTAGGTGTCATCGATGTAGATGCCTTCGATTGAGGCCACTCGGTCTGACACTTCGCGCATTACTACAGAAAGAGGCACCTCAAGCGCATCGGCAACCGAAGCAAGAATCTCAGAAGAAACTTCCTTTTGACCGCGCTCGACCTCGGATAGGTAACCAAGCGCAACTGACGCCTTTGCGGCAACCTGACGAAGCGTCTGGCCGCGACGAAGTCGGTGTGAACGTAAAACGTCACCGATCTCTTGCCTTAGTAGTACCAAAGGTTTTCCTCCTGGAAAATAACCTAGCGGTTGTATCCGACAAATTTACATTTGCTTGCTGAATGTTTCCTGTTTCTCAACCAATAAGCAGGTGAATTTCATCCTCAAGAGCAGATAAGGCTTCTGTGACCGCAGCGCTTCTAATCTCGTCGCGTGTGCCGTCAAGCAGCAACCGCACTGCGTACTGACCGCGCGCGGAAGCTAATCCGATGAAGACCTGCCCCACGGAGTGATACCCAACCGGGTCTGGCCCGGCCACTCCCGTTGTGGAAATTCCAACAACTCGCTCAAAACCCTTGGAGCAGTCCTTCGCGAATCTTTCTCTGACACTCACAGCCATTTGGATAGCAACATCAGGGTCGACAGCGGTCTTTTTGGCCATGAGGTTCGGATCTACTCCGAGCAGGTAATGCTTTACCTCATCCTGGTAGGAAACCACACCACCGAGAAAGTAACTGGAGGCTCCCGCGACCCTTGCCAGCTCCGAACTGAGCAAACCCGCGGTCAAGGATTCAGCCGTGGCGATAAAGAAGCGATTCTGCATCAGTAGCTGATGAATGGTCACTTTTGTGGCCTGAGGTATTGAATTCCGGTGTACCAGGTGATTACCACCGCGAACAAGATAACCGCCTGAGTTAGCCAGACCCACCAACTACCAAGAGCTTCGAAAGGTGCCAGCGCCATCGAAACGCCAATTATCTGGATAACGGTCTTGAACTTGCCACCGCCCGACGCGGCAATCACCTTGCGCCTTGCCACCGCCAATCGATAAACGGTAATTCCAAACTCGCGAACCAGGATGGCAATGGTGGCCCACCAGGGAACCGCGTCTTGGATGGAGAGCACAATGAGAGCTCCAGACAGCAGAGCCTTGTCAGCGATTGGGTCCAAAATCTTGCCGAGGTTGGTAACCAGGTTGCGCTTTCTCGCAATTGCTCCGTCAATACCATCGGTGGAGGCCGCCGAAATCAGCAGCACCAGTGCGATCATTCGCTCCGTGAAGGAGTCCCAGCCAACCATGATTAGCCAGAGCACGATTGGAACCATCAGGATCCGAAGCGAGGTGATTAGGTTTGGGGTTTGGCGGTACAGAAAAGATCTAGAAGTCATCACGCCTGCCGGTGAGTTGCCAAGCATCTTCGTCGCCATCTTCGTCGCCATCGTTGGCTTGGTTCGGTAAATCGCCCTCAAAAACAGCCGTGGTGGCACCTGAGAGCTTTGCCAAAAGCTCTGGTAGCTCATCTGGCTTCACAAGAACATCGCGGGCCTTGGAGCCTTCGGATGGCCCAACAATGCCGCGGGATTCCATAAGGTCCATAAGTCTTCCGGCTTTAGCAAAACCGACCCTGAGCTTGCGCTGCAGCATTGAGGTGGAGCCAAATTGCGAGTTCACCACCAAGTTGGTGGCCTGAATTAGCAGCTCCAAATCATCGCCGATGTCGCTATCCACCACACGCGTGGACTGAACTGCCGTGACATCGTTGCGGTACTCTGGCTCCATCTGGGCCTTAACGTGCGCCACTACGCGCTGAAGCTCATCTTCCGCAATCCAGGCCCCCTGAACACGCACTGGCTTGTTTGATCCCATCGGAGCGAACAGCGCATCACCCTGACCGACTAGCTTCTCGGCTCCTGGCTGGTCCAAGATCACCCTGGAGTCAGTAACCGAAGACACCGAGAACGCCAACCTGGATGGCACATTTGCCTTGATCAAACCGGTGACAACATCCACCGATGGACGCTGAGTGGCAAGCACCAGGTGAATGCCCGAGGCACGGGCTAGCTGCGTGATGCGAACGATTGAATCCTCCACGTCGCGCGGGGCAACAATCATCAGGTCAGCTAGCTCATCCACTACCACCAGCAGGTATGGGTAAGGCTGTAGCTCTCGACGAGAGTTTTCCGGCAGTTTGACCTCACCAGCGACAATTGCTCGATTGAAATCGTCAATGTGCTTAAAGCCAAAGCTTGCGAGATCGTCGTATCGGGAATCCATCTCCTTCACAACCCACTGCAGCGCTTCGGCGGCCTTCTTGGGATTGGTGATGATCGGAGTCACCAGGTGAGGCACGCCCTGATAGGCAGATAGCTCCACGCGCTTGGGATCGATAAGCACCATTCGAACCTCAGAAGGCTTCGAGCGCATCAGGATCGAGGTAATCATGGAGTTCACAAAAGATGACTTACCGGCACCGGTAGCACCAGCCACCAGAAGGTGTGGCATCTTGGCCAGATTCGCAACGAGGTAACCGCCCTCAACGTCCTTGCCGACCCCAATGGTGAGCGGATGGGTGCTGTTAGCAGCATTCTTACTGCGAAGCACATCCCCCAGCGAAACCGTCTCGCGATCGGTATTTGGAATCTCGATTCCGATCGCACTCTTGCCAGGAATTGGGGCAAGGATTCGCACCTCATTAGATGCCACGGCATAGGAAATGTTGTTTGAGAGCCTGGTTACTGCCTCAACCTTTACTCCGGGAGCAAGCTCCACCTCATATCGAGTAACTGTCGGACCACGCTGGAAACCGGAGACTCTAGCCTCAACATCAAACTCTTTGAAGACGTCATTGATGGCAGCGACGATCTGGTCGTTTACTGCGCTCTTTGCCTTTGGTGGCGTGCCTGGTGCCAACAACCCAAGACCGGGAAGGACATACGGTCTATTTGAACGCTTTGCTACCGGAGCGGGCGCGGCGGCCTCCTCCAAAACGTCAATCGGTTCGGTGACCCCCTCGGGTTGGCTAATAAAGCCCAGCTCCTCTAGCGAGTCTGTAACCTCTACGGTCGGATAAGGCTCCTGCAGGTGCTCATCCACAAAATCATCAATTGCCTCAACCACCGCAGTGTCGAAGGCGGGCTTGGAATCCTTTTCCTTGTTCCACCAGCTCGATTTTTTGCCGTCGAAAGCATCTGGAAGCTCTGCTTTTGGCTTTACTGCGAATAGAAAGTTGTAGAACTCAGTTAGGCGAGGCTTGATCTGATTTGGGGCAGTGCCGGTCATGATAAGCACTGAAGCCGCAACCAACACCACAAGCACCGGAGTGGCTCCCCAGACTGTCAATAGGCTCAACAGCGGCCCGCCGACCAGCCAACCAAAAAGACCTCCGGCGGCGGCTAGCCCTTCAGGGCCATCTGCGTTTGGAGACGGAGCTCCTGAGAAAATGTGGAAAAAGCCAGAGATTACCGAGAGGAATAACCAGAAGCCGACCGCAAACCTCGAGCTATCCCTAACGGATGCCGGGTGTCTAAATAGATAGAGCGAATAGAACAGAAAAATCGCTGGCAGCGCGAAAGCAACCAAGCCAAATAGCATTCCAAAGGTGTAGGAGTGGAGCGCCATGGCCCACGGTTCATTGATGAGAAACCAGGCAAAAGTTGCGCCGAAGACCGAGAGCAAGAACACAAAAAATGGCGCTCCATCCCGACGATCCTCATCGGCTAGCTTCTCGGTGCTGAATGCCCTGACAGCCTTGCCCATTAGGTGCGCAGCACCCAGATAAAACTTAGTTAGACCCGAGAAAAAACCTTGCCCGTTTGGAGTGGCAATGCGCGGTTTAGCTGCCGCAGTTTTAGGCGCGACCGAGCGTGCTGGTTTTCTCGCACTTGGTTTTCTTGGCGGTGGGGTCTTTGTAGCCATGCCAACAAGGTAGCAAGCCTTTGGGACAATTAGCCCTAGGCAGGGCGGGAGGAATGAACAACGATCGGAATGATCATTGGCTTCCTGCGGTGAGCTTTTGCCACCCAGCCACCGATGGTTCGGCGGATCACCTGCTGCATTGTGTAGGTGTCTCGAACGCCCTCAACTGCGGCTCTCTCGAGAGCTCTTTCGATTTCCGGCAAGATGTCGTCAAAGACGTGGTCATCTTCGGCGTATGCCCTGGCCCTAATCTCTGGTCCTTCAACAACTTTTCCGGTGGTTGGGTCAATCACCGCAAAGATGGAAATAAACCCTTCAGCCGCCAAGATCCGGCGATCCTTGAGGTCCTCATCGGTAATCTTGCCAACTGTCTTTCCGTCAACGTAGAGCATGTCGCATGGCACTTGCCCCACAACCCTGGCAACACCATCCGATAGGTCAATAACGGCACCGTCTTGAACAATCAATGTTTGCTCAGCTGGCACTCCAGTTTGGATGGCTAGCTTGGCGTTGGCGTGCAGATGCCTTGCCTCACCGTGGATTGGCAGTACGTTCTTTGGCTTGAGGATGTTGTAGCAGTAAAGCAGCTCTCCGGCGGCCGAGTGTCCCGAGACGTGCACCTTGGCATTGCCCTTGTGAACCACATTGGCACCAAGGCGAATCAACCCATCAATCACGCGGTAAACCGCATTCTCGTTTCCCGGGATTAGCGAGGAAGCCATAAGCACGGTGTCGCCCTCGCCAATGATGATTCTGTGGTCACGGTTGGCAATTCTTGAAAGCACCGCCATCGGTTCGCCTTGGCTTCCGGTGGACATCAAGACAATGCGATTGTCAGGAATCTCATCAATGTCGTTGAGGTCGACGATCAGGCCTTGAGGAACTCGAAGGTATCCCAGGTCGGCCGCGATAGCCATGTTGCGAACCATGCTGCGGCCAACGAATGCCACCTTGCGATTATTGGCTTCTGCGGCATCCAAGACCTGCTGAACGCGGTGAACGTGAGAGGAGAAGGAAGCCACCACAACCTTGCCGGGGGTCTTGCTAATCACATTCTCAATTACCGGACCAATTTCACGCTCTAGCGGCGTAAAGCCAGGGACATCAGCATTGGTGCTGTCAACCATGAATAGATCTAGACCCTCTTCGCCGATGCGGGCGAAGGTGCGCAAATCGGTCAGGCGGCCATCCAGCGGTAATTGATCCATCTTGAAGTCACCGGTTGCCAAGACCGTGCCAGCAGCGCTTCGGATAATGACCGCCAGCGAGTCTGGAATCGAGTGGTTTACCGCCACGAATTCCAGATTGAATGGCCCGAGCTGCTCAATCTGGCCTTCCTTTACGGTGTGAGAGAAAGGTGTAATCCTGTGCTCCTTGAGCTTGGCTTCAACTAAAGCCAAGGTGAGCTTGGAGCCAATGAGTGGAATGTCTTTACGCAGTGCCAAAAGGTATGGCACTCCCCCAATGTGGTCCTCGTGACCGTGAGTCAGAACCGCACCAACAATGCGATCCAGCTTGTCCTCAAGATAACCAAAGTCAGGCAGAATCAAGTCGACGCCCGGTTGAGTCTCCTCTGGAAACAGCACGCCGCAGTCCAAGACCATGATTTGACCGTCTAGCTCAAATACGGTCATGTTTCTGCCGATTTCACCAATGCCACCCAGTGGAATGATGCGCAGAACCCCGGGCTTTAGGGGTGCGGGAACAGAGAATTCCACTAGCGAGTTGTCCCAGCGACCTTAGGAAGCGCGCCACCGGCGGCAGCGTTGCGGTCAGGTCTGAAGTTATCGAAACTTAGGCCAGGCACCGCGACCACCTGGTCAATACCATTCTCAATGGCGGCAGCCTCGTGGTCCTCTGGACCCACCAGCGGTAGGCGAACGCGCGGGGAGTTGATCTGGCCCAGTCCGTGGAGCACATACTTGGCAGCCACTGTTCCCGGCACGTGAGACATGATTGCGCGCTGCAGCGGCTCAAGTGCGTTGTGAACCTTTAGGGCTGCGTGGAAATCGTTCTTGTTGGTGGTATCTACCATTTCGCGGTAGGCGTGCGGAGCTATGTTGGCCGTTACGCCGATCAGTCCGGTTGCGCCGATAGACAGGTGTGGCAAGACATTGGAGTCATCACCGGAGAAATACATCAGACCGGTCTCGAGCATCAGACGTGACGCCTGAGCTAAATCACCCTTGGCGTCCTTGATGGCAACGATGTTCGGGTGCTTGGCAGCGCGGTGGAAAGTGTCATAGGAAATGGCAACTCCGGTGCGGCCAGGGATGTCATACAGAATCACAGGCAGGTCAGTCGCATCCGCGATTAGCCTGAAGTGCGTCAGGATACCGGCCTGGGTTGGCTTGTTGTAGTAAGGGGTGACAATCATCACGCCGTCGGCACCGGCTTTTTCGCTGGCCTTGTAAAGCTGCATGGCGTGGGCGGTTTCATTGGATCCACCACCGGTAATGATCTTGGCGCGACCGGCAGAAACTGACTTACCGACCTCAACGAGCTTGATTTTCTCGGCGTCAGTCAGGGTGGAGGTCTCTCCCGTGGTACCGGTAACTACTACACCGTCAGCACCATTAGAAATCACATAGTCAATGTGACGCTCGGTGGCATCCCAATCGACCTCACCATCTGCGGTCATGGGGGTCACCAGCGCGACAAGCACCTGACCAAAGAGATCTCGTTGTTTCTGAACCATTGCCATAGCCTACCCGCTAGCCAAACATCGAACCAAGCAGGCTTTTTGAGCTACTAGGGTGCGACGCGGCCGTTGGCGTTGAAGGATTCGTAAGTCAAAGGCATAAGTTCTGCCCAGAAATCTTCCATCTTCTCAGCAACCATTTCGATCTCGCGCTGCGGGAACGATGGGAAGTGGGTGCCCTCGCGAGAGGTGCGAAGAGACAAGAAGTTCATCAGCGAACGAGAGTTCATGGTTACGTACATGCTCGAGTAGATGTTGAGCGGAAGCACAATGCGCGCAACCTCACGGGCCACTCCAGCCTCCAGCATGCGCTGGTAAGCCTCATAGGCGGCACGAGTTACCGCCATGGTCTCCTGCTCAACCAAAGCGGTCTGCTCGGCGGTGCCATCCTGGAACTCGTAGTGACCAGGCTTTCCAACCTGAATCAACTTACGCTCTGGGCCTGGGACATAGAAAACTGGGCGAAGCTCGCGGTAGCGACCAGATTCTTCGTTATAGCTCGCGATGCGGTGACGCATGAACTCGCGGAATACGAAGATCGGGGCTTGAACGTAGAAGGTTAGGGAGTTGTGCTCAAATGGAGATCCGTGGCGATCGCGCATTAGGTAGTTGATCAGTCCCTTGTCGCGCTTGGCGGTGTCCGCGTCTGACTTTAGAGCGCCCTCCAGCGTCTGCTCGCCCTGAGTTGAGACTCTGGCGGCAAAAAGTACGTCGGCATCATTGGCCGAGGCGCGGACGAGTTCGACGGTTACATCGGATCTAAATTCAATTTCACTCACAAGCCACAAGCCTAGAGGAGGCAAAAAGTAAAAAAGCGCAACACTCCGCAACTGATGGGCGCAATCACTTACCCTTGCTAGGTGGAATTATCTGGCATCTACCTAGCGCTTGGCCTATTTGGGCTAACCCTAGTCGCCGGCATTTTCTACAAGGTCTCTGCCGGCAGTGGCCGAAGTGTCAAGCGAAGTTTCGCGATCGACCTAGAGCGCCTCGGAGCGCAAAAGAACGGTTTTGCGGTCAAGGAACTCGGTAAGAGCGCGACGCTGCTCCAGTTTTCCACCGAATACTGTGGCCAGTGCCCGGGCGTTCGCAGAGCACTTTCCCAAATTGAGTACCGAACCGGAGGCGTGCTCCACGCCGAGGTTGACCTCACTGACCGCTTAGACATAGCGGCCAAATTCAAGATTTCGCAAACCCCAACCGTGTTTATCCTCAATCCAAAAGGCGAGGTAACATTCCGAGTGAGCGGAGTGCCAAAACCTGGACTCATCCAACAAGAACTAGCCAAGTTAGGAATCAAATGAGCGCAGAACTAATCGATCCACGCGGACCTAGATTTGGAGCCGCCATCACCAGCGCGCTATCGCTCACCGCATTTGTAATTGCGGTGTCGCTTCAAGGCGGTTTCTTTATCGCGTACCCGCTAATCGTTTTGCTGGCGCTGCTTTTTAGCTGGAGCGTCTTTGCGCCAAAAACTCACCCCTATGGGCTGATCTTCCGAAAGCTCGTGAGACCTCGCCTTGCGGCACCAAGTGAACTCGAAGACGCTCGCCCGCCACAGTTTGCTCAGAAAGTAGGGCTTGGTTTCGCACTGCTCGGCTTGGTGGGCTTCTGGTTCGTGCCGGCCTTGGTTGCGGTTAGCGCTGGGTTTATTTTCTTCGCAGCGTTCCTGAACGCGTTCTTCAACTTCTGCCTGGGCTGCCAGATGTATTTGGGGCTAAAGCGCTTTGGAGTTATTCGCTAGTTTGATGGCCTTGCGAATCGCCTTGCGGGCAAGTTTGCGATCGCCCGAGGCGTCGTAGCACTCCCCGAGTCGAAACCAAAGCTCCCAACTCTCAAGATCCTCAGAGACCAGAGCTTTGATGCGCTCGAATTCAACCTGAGCGCTTTCTTTAGTGGCTCGGCCGCTGGGGCGAAGCTCTAACTCAAGAGCTGGCAAGGAGTTTGCCCTGGCAAGTCTCTCGGCATCGATACCAAACTTAACCTCGGTCAAAATGGCCCAGGCCGCGACTAACGGTAAAACCAGCAGCGCAAAGCCCATTGCCTTCGCGACTAGATCTTGATCCATGATCAGCAGAATGGCCTTTTGTCCCAGCAAAACCACATAGATGACAGCCAGCGCTGTCATAACCAAGGCCCAGATTTTTGCGGACACTAGAGTGCTACAACCTGATCCAGGCCAACCGTCAAACCTGTTGCCTGCTGAGCAAAGCTAATGCTGCGGCGAATGCCTTCGGCATAGGCGTGATGCGATGACACCTCATGGGAAATGGTCAACA
>CAZKLA010000041.1:0-3848 GCA_964553455.1 uncultured Aquiluna sp.
GCAATGGTCTTCTCGCGGAAGAAGAAACCGTCGCAGGTCGCACACCATGAAACACCGTGGCCAGAGAGCGCCTTCTCGTTAGGAAGGCCAAGCTCGCGGTAGGCGGCTCCGGTGGAGATGATTACGGTCTTTGCCTCATAGGTCTCGCCCATGCCGGTCTTTACGATCTTGACCTCGCCCTTTAGGTCGACCTCAACCACGTCGTCGAACAAAATCTCAGCGCCAAAACGCTCCGCCTGGGCCTGGAAGTTAGCCATTAGGTCAGGACCCATTAGGCCCTCAGGGAAACCAGGGTAGTTTTCCACCTCGGTGGTCTTCATCAACTCGCCACCAGGCTCAACGCTGGAGGCAATCACAAGCGGGTTCAGCTGTGCTCTGGCTGCGTAGATTGCTGCCGTGTAGCCGGCAGGGCCTGAACCGATGATGATTACGTCGCGCATTTCGTCTCTATTTCCTCTTAGATAGATAGTTGTCTATCTATATCAATCTACCCGCTAAATTACGGGGTTAACCTCTTCTAAACCTATTCTTCAACTGCCGTTGTAGTTCGCGTAATTCCGGAACACGGAATATCCACAATGTAGCAAGGTAGCAAACCACCATGCTTGAGCCCACCAGGGCACTCGTGGTTACCGCAGTTAGCACGCTGTTTAGCGTGAAACTTCCAGAGCCGATGCCCCCGAGCCAAACCATCAAAGAATATCCCACCGCGGCCGCCGGAATCACTGCCAAGACAAACCCCAACAGGGATTTGACGAAAGAACCTTCGCCCATAGCCCCGATGCGCTTTCTGAGCATCAGATAGCCCACCAAGCCCTGAATCACTATGGAGCAAGCGGTCAGGATCGAGATTGACACCACCAGCCACTGCTTCTCCACGGTTGCTCCCAGCGTCAGCGAGCCAATGATGTGGATTGTGATCTGGATGGTTGTGAAGATAAACGGGGACTTGGTGTCTTCAAGCGCAAAGAACGCGCGTTGGATCATGTAAACCACGCTAAACGGCACCAGTCCAACCATCAGCGCCACGATTACGTTGCCCAGCGCCAGCGTTGCCGGGTATTCGCCAACAAAGACGCGGGCAATCGAGTAGGCAAGCATCATCAAAGTGGCGGTAGAGATCACACTAACCAGCGCAATCACTCGAAGTCCGGTGGTGAGGTCCTTCACAAACTCATCAAGCTTGTTGTTTGCCGCGTGCTGCGACATACGAGTGAAGTAGGCGGTTGCGATCGAGACCGTCACTACCGAGTGCGGAAGCATAAAGATCAGCCAGGCGATAGCTGCCGCGGCAACCGATGCCACGGCCAAGCCAGAATCTCGACCAGCAACCGCGGTTGATGCCACGGCGGTCTGAACCAATCCACCGATTTGGGTAACCAAAACCATCGCCAGTGACCAGGAAGCCGCTTTCAGCGCGGGCCGCAGGCCAAAACCGCGGAACTTGAAGTTCAAGTTCAGTGACAGTCCAATCTTTTTCCAACTGACAAAGAGAATCAGCGCCTGCGCCGCTACCCCAAGGGTCGCGCTACCGGCCAGGAGGGAAATCCGATCCGCTTCCCAAAGACTTACGGCTCGCTCTCCACTTGGGTCAGCCCCGAAAATCAGGATGAAAGCCACCAGTCCAGCGATGGATACCACGTTGTTCAAAACCGGAGCCCACATAAAGGGCCCAAACTTACTTCTGGAGTTCAGCACCTCTCCGAGGATCGAGTAGAGACCGTAGAAAAACAGCTGTGGCAGGCACCAGTAGGCAAAGGCGGTCGCCAGTGCTAGCTGATCCTGATCCCAACCGGAGGTATAAAGCTGAACCAGAAGTGGCGCCGCCAAGGTGAACAGCACCGACACCGCAAAGAAAACAGTGATTGCCAGGGTTACGAAGCGGTCGACATAGCCCTTGCCGCCATCGGCGTGGGAGCGTGCCCTCACCAACTGCGGGACGAGCACCGCATTCAGCACACCGCCAACGATGATGGCGTAGACGTTGTTGGGTAGCTGGTTAGCTACACCAAAGGCGTCTGCCGCATCGGTGGTGACACCGATGGCTCCGGCGATCAAAACCGCCCGTACAAAACCTAAGATTCGGGAAACAATGGTCCCAGAGGCCATAATTACCGAGCTTCTAGCTACTGATTGCTCAGCCATTACGGCTCCGGCGCAATTTCCTCACGGTCCGGTAGCTACCAATCAGAATCAGCCCAAACATCGCAAATGCGAAGCTAACCAGCAGAAAAAGCTCAACGTCATAGTTGACATTCACCTGAATAATCTCGCGCTGGCCAACCTCAACACCGTTTTCCTCTAGCCAAACCTCGAGTTCGACCGGGCCGTTTGCCACCGCACGCACGCCAACCTCGGCTACTTGCGAGCTACCGGCGGGAATTGTGAGCTCGGTCTCTTTCACAACCTCTAGTCGAAACGAGGATGACTTTCCGTGAACGATGATGGTTGCGGACTCGGAACTGTCGTTTTTGATTGTGATCGGGATTCGACCGTCTCTTGCAACCAGGTTTACCTCGCTGCCTGGAACGATGTAGACGTCGGAAGCGAAGGCCACAGGCCCGGTGAGCAGGGTGAGTGCCACCAAAACCAGGGTCAAGAAACGCTTCAATTCAGGATCTCCAAGGCTCGCTGGGCAATCTTTCGCTCGTTCTCGTGTGCGAGAACCTCCTCAAGTTTGCCAACATCGAACCACTGCACGTCAACCACCTCACCGGTTGGATCGCTATAAGCGTTCAGCGTTCCCCCGATTTGCTGCAGTAGGTAGTGGTGGACCGTCTTCTTGATGCGCTTGGGGCCAATCTTGAAGCTGTAGCTAATTTCGCCGATCTTCTCGAGGATCTTTGACTCGATTCCGGTCTCTTCGCGAATTTCTCGAACCGCGGTCTGCAGGTAGTTTTCGCCAAGCTCAACATGGCCCTTTGGGATCACCCAATCCAGCCCACCGCCACGATTCTTGTGAGAAATCAGGGCAATAAGCGATGGGTTTGACTCTGATATCACCAGGCCGCCAGCAGACACCTCAGAAACGGTGAAGGGCCGGATAATTTTCATACCCCAACTCTACTTGCGGGCTGTGGCAAGCTAGTGGCGATGCAACCCGTGGCCCAGGCTCTGATTAACCTCCAGCAGAACACTCAAAATCCGCTGCTGGACCGCCTTGGCGCACTCTTTGAGGGTGCTGGCTTTGAGCTGGCGCTGGTTGGTGGGCCGGTCAGAGATGCCATTTTGGGCCGAGTCGCACCGGATCTGGACTTTACGACCAGCGCAAACCCAGATCAGATCATGAAGCTCATCAAGCCAATTGCCTCCGCCACCTGGGACATTGGCCGCGAGTTTGGCACTATTGCTGCCCAGATTGATGGTGAACAGGTTGAGATCACCACCTACCGTGCCGACTCCTATGACTCAGAGTCCAGAAAGCCAACCGTTGCTTTCGGCGACAACCTAGAGGACGACCTAGTTCGAAGAGACTTCACCGTTAACGCCATGGCGCTAAGGCTGCCCTCGCGCACCTTCGTTGACCCACATCAGGGCCTAAAAGACCTGCTCGGAATCACCCTGCGCACGCCATCCAAGCCCGAGATTTCTTTCTCTGATGACCCACTGCGCATGATGCGAGCGGCACGCTTTGCTTCCCAACTTGGCTTTGAGATTGAGCCGGAGACTTTCGAAGCCATGGTTCAGATGCGCGAGCGCATCGAGATCATCTCGGCCGAGCGAGTCAGGGATGAGCTAACCAAGTTGCTACTGTCGGACAACCCAAAGCCAGGCCTTGAGGCCTTGGTTGACAGCGGTATCGCCGGTCACGTGCTGCCCGAGTTGCCTGCGCTGCGCTTGGAAACCGA
>CAZKLA010000041.1:3948-7785 GCA_964553455.1 uncultured Aquiluna sp.
CGCTTCGACAATGACACCATCAAAGCTGTTGCGAAGCTGATTGAGCTACACCTGAGATTCTTTGGCTACTCAGACCAGCAGTGGAGCGATAGCGCGGTTAGGCGCTATGTTCGCGATGCCGATGAGCAACTTCTGAGACTTCACGCTCTGACCCGCGCTGATGTCACTACCCGCAACCAGCGCAAGGCCGATCGACTCTCGCACGCCTACGACGATCTGGAGCAGCGAATTGCGGTTTTGCGGGAGCAAGAGGAACTGAATTCCATGCGTCCGGAGCTCGATGGCGCTCAAATCATGGAGATTTTGGAAATCAAGCCCGGCCGCGAGGTTGGCGAGGCCTACTCGTTCCTTTTGGAAATCCGCCTCGATGAGGGCGAAATCGGCTACGAAGAAGCCAAAAAACGCTTGCTTACCTGGTGGCAACAAAGGTAGGCTTTGAAGGTTGCTCTTAGGAGCACACATGCAAATACCCTCCTGCCATGGAAAGACCATGGCCGCTCTAGACCGAAGGAGGTGGGTGAACTATGCATAACTACGAGGTGATGGTCATTTTGGACCCTCAGCTTGACGACCGCACAGTGACCTCAACTATCGACAAGTTCCTACTGGCGATCACCAACAATGGTGGCACCGTGGACAAGGTTGATGTTTGGGGACGTCGTCGAATGACATACCAAATTCAGAAGCGCTCCGAGGGCATCTACGTTGTTGTCAACGTAACCTCGAGCCCAGCAGCAGTCAGCGAGTTTGACCGCCAGCTAAGACTTTCTGAGTCCGTGCTTCGCACCAAGGTGCTGCGCCTAGAAGATGCGATTTTCAGCATCAACCCAATCGAGTTCGTGCCGGAAGACAAGCCAGCTCGCGCTCCACGTGGCGGTCGCCCAGGCGGCAAGCGTCCATCGGGTCCTAGGAGCAACTAATGGCGGGCGAGGTTAGCGTTACCATCGTTGGCAACCTTGCCGACGACCCGGAGCTTCGCTACACCCAGGGCGGCGTGGCAGTTGTATCTGTCCGCGTTGGCTCAACCCCCCGCACTCTAAACCGCTCAACCAACGAATGGGTTGACGGCGAAACTGTTTGGGTTCGTTGCACCGCTTGGCGTGAGGCAGCAGAAAACATCGCACAGTCCCTAACCAAGGGAACCCGTGTTGTGGTTACCGGTCGCCTAAAGGCACCGTCTGCTTACCAGAGCGCTCAGGGAGAGGCTCGCGCATCGCTCGAGCTTGAGATCGATGAAATCGGTCCATCTCTGCGCTACGCAACCGCATCCATCACTCGCCGCGCTCGCGAAGGTGGCGCTCCAGCTGTCGAGTCCCCATGGGGCGAGACCAAGGCACCAGCATCTGGCGCCGCAGCTTGGGCCAACCCAGCGGACCCAGCAGTTGACGAAGCACCGTTCTAAAGAATTTCAAGGAGAAATCAAATGGCAGGAAAAGGAGCTGACCGCCGCAAGGCTCGCATGAACTCTAAGTTCGCGAAACTTGCCCCGGCCAAGACCATCAAAATCGAGGTTATCGACTACAAGGACGTCGCTACCCTCCGTAAGTTCGTATCCGACCGCGGCAAGATCCGTGCTCGTCGTATCACCGGTGCAACGGTGCAGGACCAGCGCAAGATCGCTACCGCAATCAAGAACGCACGCGAGATGGCACTATTGCCATACTCCGGTGCTGGGCGCTAGGGAGAATCCACATGTCGAAGCTAATTTTGACCAATGAGGTCTCTGGACTAGGTTCCGCAGGAGACGTTGTAGACGTAAAGGCAGGTTACGCACGTAACTTCCTACTACCAAACGGCCTAGCTGTTGTTTGGACCAAGGGTGGCGAGAAGCAGATCACTCAGATCCGCGCTGCTCGCCAGGCTCGCGAGATTGCTTCTGAAGAAGAGGCAAAGGCCATCAAGGCCAAGCTCGAGGAGAAGGCAATCCGCATCACCGTCAAGGCTGGTTCAAACGGTCGAATCTTCGGTGCGGTCAAGACCCAGGACGTTGTGGACGCAGTTGTTGCCCTAGGCATCGGTGCAATCGACAAGCGCAAGGTTGAGATCTCTTCGAAGATCTCTTCTGTTGGCGAGTACGAGGCAACGGTTCGCGTAACCAACGACCTAGTTGCGACCGTAAAGCTACAGGTAGTTGCCGCAAAGTAACTAAGAACTAAGAAAACGGCCCGGGTAACCCCCGGGCCGTTTTCGTTTTTCACCAAAAATCTCTTCGGTTATCCACAACCTTTAGGTTGAGGTTTAGAGTTTTCCACTTTAAATTATCCACAGCCACTATCCTTTTAAATCAAGGGTTCCGTAAAAGTTATCCACAGTTATCCACAGGCAACACGAAGTTATCCACAATATTGTTCGGCGTGTTTCCACAGAGTTATCCACAGTTATCCACAGGCTGGTTTGTGTCTAAATTGTCGGTGCCCCAAGCTATACATGGCTTAGCTATTACTGGAGGTTTTTATGTCGATGTTGGCACCGGTCCCGTCGGCCGATCCGAGGGTAGCTCCGCACAATCTAGATGCAGAGCAGTCCACCCTGGGCGGCATGTTGCTAAGCCAAGAAGCGGTAGCCGAGGTCTTTGAGACCGTCTCTGGCGTCGACTTCTACGCTCCAAAGCACGAGCTAATCTTCAATGCCATCCTGAGCCTTTTCGGCAAGGGTGAGCCAACCGACGTTATCGCTGTTACCGACGAGCTAAACAAGCAGGGCAACCTGGTTAAGGCCGGCGGAGCAGACTACCTTCACTCTTTGACCGGTTACGTTCCAACCGCAGCCAATGCTGGCTACTACGCCAAGATCGTCTCCGACAAGGCAATCCTCCGTCGCCTAATTGAAGCCGGTACCCGTATTGCTCAGGCTGGCTATGAGAGCCAGGGCGAGGTTGAGGACCTGATAAACCAGGCTCAGGCCGAGATCTACAGCGTTTCTAGCCAGTCCTCGAAGGAAGACTACGTTCCACTAAGCGACTCGCTAGAGGCCGCAATTCACGAGATCGAAGGCGCTCAGAAACGAGGTGGCGAGCTCACTGGAGTGCCAACCGGCTTTACTGACCTCGATGCCTACACCCACGGCCTGCACCCGGGCCAGCTGGTAATCGTTGCTGCCCGCCCAGCGGTTGGTAAGTCGACTTTTGCCCTTGATCTAGCCAGGAATGCCGCGGTAAAGCACAACCAGGCCACCATCTTCTTCTCCCTCGAAATGGGCCGTGCCGAGATCGCCATGCGTCTTATGAGCGCAGAGTCCTCGATTTACCTACAGTCGATGCGTAAGGGAACCGTCACCGATGCCGACTGGACCCGTCTCGCGGCAGTCCGTGGTCGCATCAACGATGCTCCGCTCTACATTGACGACAGCCCAAACATGTCACTGGTTGAGATTCGCGCCAAGTGCCGTCGTTTGGCACAGCAGGTCGACCTAAAGCTTGTGGTTATCGACTACATCCAGTTGATGTCGAGCGGCAAGAAGGTCGAATCCAGGCAGCAAGAGGTTTCTGAGTTCTCCCGTGCGCTCAAGCTATTGGCCAAGGAGCTTGGATTGCCAGTTGTGGCGCTGAGCCAGCTGAACCGCCAGGCGGAGCAGGCCAAGGATAAGAAGCCAGAACTTTCACACCTTCGTGAGTCCGGTTCGTTGGAGCAGGATGCCGACGTAGTTGTTCTACTGCACCGTGAAGGTATCTACGAAAAGGATCACCCAAGGGCTGGCGAAGCAGATCTAATCCTGGCCAAGCAGCGAAACGGACCTACTGGAACAGTCGTGGTCGCATTCCACGGGCAGTACTCACGCTTCGTGAATATGCCAAGCTAGCTCTGTGCGAATCCAATCGACCATCAAAGCAGCCGTTAG
>CAZKLA010000041.1:7885-13649 GCA_964553455.1 uncultured Aquiluna sp.
GTGAAGCGCTTAGCAAATCTCAAGACCTACATGGTCGTATCCATAGTGGCAGCCCTGTTCGTGGGCTTCTTGGTCTATTTCGGAACTAGGTTCTTAGAGACCGGAATAATTGCCGGATTGGTCACCTTCATCGTGGTGATTGTGATTGTTGCCACCTTGGATTTGAGCTTCAAGCCTGATGACCAGGACCCTAATCGCCCAAAGCTTCGCTAATTACTTAAGGTAATTAGTTAGTTCGCTCGCCAAACCAACGTAGGTGTTTGGCTTTAGCGCCTTCAGTCGATCCTTGGTTTCGGCCGGTATATCAAGCCCATCCACGAATGCGATCAAATCCGCCTCTGAGATGCGCTTGCCGCGGGTTAGCTCCTTGAGCAAGGCATATGGGTCTGAAATCTTCGACAGCCCTCGAGCCACGTCTGCCCTAATTGCGGTCTGAATCGCCTCGCCCAATACTTCCCAGTTGTCCAAGAGATCAGCCAAGAGCACTGGCTCATTGATTGCTAGCTCATCGAGACCCTTGGTTAGGTTGTCGATTGCCAAAAGCGAGTGTCCAAAGCCGACTCCGATGTTGCGCTGGGCGCTGGAGTCCGTGAGATCACGCTGCAGCCTGGAAGTTACAAGGGTTTGAGCCAGCGAATCCAAGATGGCATTTGCCAACTCTAGGTTTGCCTCGGCGTTCTCAAAGCGAATCGGGTTCACCTTGTGGGGCATGGTGGATGAGCCGGTTGCACCGGCAACCGGGATCTGCTTGAAGTAATTCAGCGAGATGTAGGTCCAGATATCGGTGGCGAGGTTGTGCAAGATGCGGTTGAAGTGGGTAATCGCGCTGTAAAGCTCGGCTTGCCAGTCGTGAGACTCAATCTGGGTGGTTAGCGGGTTCCAAGTGAGTCCAAGGCTCTCAACAAAGGCCTTGGATTCGCTAGGCCAGTCAACGCTTGGGGCCGCGGCGACGTGGGCAGCAAAGGTGCCGGTGGCTCCCGAGAGCTTGCCCAAGATCTGCTGGACCTCGATGCGGTTTAGCTGGCGGGCAAGGCGGTAGACGAAAACGGCAATCTCTTTGCCCATGGTGGTCGGGGTTGCTGGCTGCCCGTGAGTCCTAGAGAGCATCGGCACGTCTTTTAGATCGTGGGCGATGCCCTCAAGCTTGCTAACCAGCTTGATTGCGCGTGGAGTCCAAACATTCGCCAGCGCTTCCTTGACGGTTAGCGCGTAGGAGAGGTTGTTGATGTCCTCTGAGGTGCAAGCGAAGTGGACAAGTTCGGCAAGATCCAGGCGGCCCATGCGATCAAGCGCGTCGCGAATGAAGTACTCGATTGCTTTGACATCGTGCCTTGTTGTGGCTTCAATCTTGGCGATGGCCTCGACATCCGCATCGCTAAAGTCCTCGGCGAGCGCTCGCAGCTGGGTTTTTTCGGCCGCGCTGAGCTGTGAATTGGTGCCCAGCAGGTTCTTCTCTGCCAGCCAGATAAGCCATTCGATCTCTACTTGGATTCTGGCTCGGTTTAGCCCGGCTTCGCTGAGGTAGTTGCCGAGGTCACCTACTTGGGCGCGGTAGCGACCATCAAGCGGGCTTAGTGGTTGAACCGAAAGTTTGCTCACTAGCCCATTTTGCCCTAAATGAAGGCAAAGCGGTACTCAAATCACTTGATCTTTAGAACCTTTAGAACCGCTCGAGTCAGGAAGCTTGCGATTGACATCACGATTGCCGCCAGAATTGCCCAGCCCAAGGACGCGATAGACAGCCCCTCAGAGGTGAAGCCCTCGATTGAAAAGACGTTTGCGCCTAATAGGCCGGAGAACCAAGCAACCATCAGCAGGAGTGCTCCGTTGATCACAAAGGCGATCAGTCCGAACGTGAGAATGTAGAGCGGGAAGGCCAAAACCTTGATTACCGGGGCGATGATGGCGTTTACCAATCCGAAGATTGCTCCAATTACCAAGAATGATCCGATGGTTTCCCATAGGCCATCCCCGCCATAAGGGGTCAGCTTGACCTGGGGAACCACCAAGGTGGCGGCCCAGAGGCCAACGGCATTGACGATAGAGCTAATTAGAAAGCGCAACATTATTCAATTCTCGCAGTATCGGGCTAAATTAGGTTCTGTGACCCCAGACAATTCCATTCCGATGATGCAGCTTCTTGCTCCGGACGGCACCTACGGCGTGCCAGCGCAGTACGCCAGGTATGGGGAGATCATTGATTCGCTGGGCGAAGACCAGCTAAAAACCTTCTATCGCGACATGGCCCGTATTCGTCGCTTCGACATTGAGGCCATCGCGCTACAGCGCCAGGGGCAGCTAGGTCTTTGGGTTCCAGCGATTGGCCAGGAGGGTGCCCAGATTGGCTCCGGCTACGCAGTTGGGCCAAACGACCACATCTTCCCGTCCTACCGCGAGCACGGTGTGGCGATTACCCACGGCGTTGAGTTGATGTCGATTCTCAAGATGATGCGCGGCGTGAATCACGGTGGTTGGAACCCTGAGGAAACCAGGTTCCACCTGTATTCGATCGTTTTGGGCGCACAGGTGCTGCACGCGGTTGGCTACGCCATGGGTGTGAAGTTTGATGGCCGGGTTGGCACTGGAGATAAGGATTCTGACCTAGCGGTTATTTCTTACTTTGGTGATGGAGCAACCGCCGAGGGCGATGTCTCAGAATCCTTGCTGTTTGCGGCGGTCAACGAAGCCCCAATTGTGTTTTTTGTTCAGAACAACCAGTGGGCCATTTCTTCCCCAGTGGAGAAGCTCACCAAGGTCCCGCTCTACATGCGCGGTTCTGGTTTTGGCGTTCCAGGCATGCGGGTTGACGGTAATGACGTGTTGGCCTGCTACGCAGCCACCAAGGTTCACATGGACGAGGCTCGCGAGGGTGCCGGTCCATACCTGATTGAAGCTTTGACTTACCGAATCGGTGCTCACACCACCAGCGATGATCCATCAAAGTATCGCGATGAGGCAGAGGTTGAATACTGGAAGGCTCGCGATCCGATCCTGCGCTTTGAGACCTTCCTTCGTCGCCAAGGCGTCGAAGACGCCTTCTTCGACGAGGTTAAGCAGGCCGGAGACGCGCTAGCTGCGGACATCCGCGAGCAAACCTTTGCCCTCAAGACCCCGCCACTTGAGCACATTTTTGACTATGTCTACTCAGATCAACACCCTGACATCGACCAGCAGCGCGCCTGGCTAAAGGCCTACGAGGAATCGATGGGTGCCCATGAGTAGCTATAAGGACATGGCTATCGCCAAGGCACTAAATGCCGGTCTGCAGAAGGCCATGCAGGAAGACCCCAAGGTCTTGGTATTCGGCGAGGACGTTGCCCAGCTCGGTGGCGTTTTCCGCGTAACCGAGGGCCTCCACAAAGAATTTGGTGACCAAAGAGTCTTCAACTCCCCAATCGCAGAATCCGGAATCGTGGGAACTGCGATTGGCTTGGCAATGCGCGGCTATCGCCCGGTTGCTGAGATTCAGTTCGATGGTTTTGTTTTCCCGGCCTTCAACCAGATCACTAGCCAGTTGGCAAAGCTAACCTCGCGCTCCGAGGGCTTCTTGCAGATGCCAGTGGTTATCCGCATCCCTTACGGTGGCGGCATTGGCGCGGTTGAGCACCACTCGGAGAGCCCAGAGGCCTACTTCGCCCACACCGCAGGCCTGAGAATTGTTACTCCTTCCAACCCAAACGATGCCTACTGGATGATCCAGGAGGCCATTAAGAGCCCAGATCCCGTGATTGTCTTTGAGCCAAAGCGTCGCTACTGGCAAAAGGGTCCGGTGAATCTGGACATCCCTCCAATGCCACTGCACTCAGCCCGCTTGATGCGCGAGGGTAGCGACTTGACCCTTTTGGCCTATGGCCCAATGGTCACCACCGCGCTACAGGCTGCTGAACTTGGCGCTGAAGAAGGCATCAACATCGAGGTAATTGACCTCAGATCGCTAGCCCCGATTGATTACCCAACCCTTTTCGCCTCTGCCCAAAAGACCGGCCGCGTCGTGATTGTTCACGAAGCGCCTACCAACGTCAGCATCTCAAGTGAGATTGCTGCTCGAATCGCCGAGAACTGCTTCTACTCACTGGAGGCGCCAGTGCTGCGAGTTGGCGGCTTTGACACTCCATACCCGCCAGCCAAGCTGGAAGAGGCCTACCTGCCGGATGCCGACCGCATCCTGGAGGCCGTCGACAGGTCATTGGCTTACTAGGAGGCATGATGAGCATCGCGAAGTTCCCACTGCCAGACGTTGGTGAAGGCCTAACCGAGGCCGAGATTGTTTCTTGGAAGGTTGCGGTTGGCGATCACGTCACCGTGAACCAAACCATTTGTGAGATTGAGACCGCAAAGTCAATCGTTGAGCTTCCCTGCCCATTCGCCGGTGAGGTCACTGAGCTCTTGGCCCAGGAGGGCGAAACCGTCGAGGTTGGCAACCCAATCATCGCGGTGAGAGTTCTAGGATCTAGCCCTATCCCAACCCTCAGCGAGCCGGATGCCCCAGCTGGTGCGGTTGAGCAAGAGGCAGATACCGGAGCCGAATACAAGCTTCCAACCCTGGTTGGTTATGGCGATGCCGGAGAGGCAAAGTCCCGTCGCCGCAGGGCAATCGCGGCCGTAGCCCCGGTAACCACCGCAATTCCAGTTTCAATGGTTAGAGCGATGGCGGCTAGCGACAACGTGATGGCCAAGCCTCCGATTCGCAAGTTGGCTAAGGAACTGGGTGTCGATCTGGGCAGTGTTGCCGGCACCGGCGTCCACGGCGAAATCACCCGCGAGGACGTGATTGGCTCGGCTTCTCAGGCCTCGGTCTTCAAGAACCTGACCACCCCGCAAGCCCCATCGGAGCGCGAGGAACGAATTCCAGTCAAGGGTGTCCGCAAGGCAATCGCGACCGCCATGGTCAAGAGCGCCTTCACCGCCCCTCACGTGAGCATCTTTGTCGATGTTGATGCCACCAGAACCATGGAATACGTCAAGCGCCTAAAGAACTCGGTTGATTTCGCAGGAATCAAGGTGACTCCGCTGTTGATCATGGCAAAAGCAATGATCTGGGCGGTTAGACGCAACCGCATGGTGAACTCCACCTGGACCGACGAGGAAATCATCGTTCACAATTTCGTGAACCTCGGCATAGCCGCGGCCACCCCGAGGGGCTTGATGGTTCCAAACATCAAGGACGCCGACAACATGAGCATGATTGAGCTGGCCCAGGCAATCGAGCAGCTGGCAGCGACCGCGCGTGACGGTAAGACCACTCCGGAAGACATGAAAGACGGCACCATCACCATCACCAACATCGGTGTTTTCGGTGTTGACACCGGAACTCCGATTCTGAACCCTGGCGAGGTGGGCATTGTTGCCCTCGGTTCGATTCGCAAGAAGCCTTGGGTCGTAGACGATGAGATCGTTATCCGCCAGGTGACAACCATTGGTGCCACCTTTGACCACCGCGTGGTGGATGGAGACGTGGCATCCAGGTTTGTCCAGGATGTCGCAAGCGTTATCGAGGAACCAGCACTACTTCTCGATTAATCGCAATTGACATTCATTTTCAATAAGCTTATTCTTTAGCCATGAAGAAATGGATCTTTGGCGCTGTAGCCGCCGTTGTAGCAGGTTTGCTGGCTGTTTTCGTAATCGCACCGGGCATTTTTGGCCCGAGTTCCTCCCCTAACAACTCATCCTCGCCATCGGTGACCCGCACCGGCGCAACCGGTGTGGTCCAGGTATTGGCCACCACCAACGTCTGGGGCGATATCGCCAAGCAGCTTGGTGG
>CAZKLA010000042.1:0-13496 GCA_964553455.1 uncultured Aquiluna sp.
GCGTAAACCTCAGCGTAGGCACGCAGGATCGAGTTGGATCCAAACACTAGATCTGCCCTGGTTGCGGTGAACTTTGCCTCTCCGGTGTTGCGGTTACGCAACACGTAGGAGTTCTCACCTCTTGGTTCCCAGACGTAGGTCATGTCGGTCAAAGTCACGAAGAAATCGGTGGTTAGCGCACCCTCGCGATCGGTGAAGACACCGTGCTTGCTACCGCCATAGTTGGTGCCAATGGCTCTCATGCCGCCGACCAACGCGGTCATCTCTACTGCGGTTAGGCCCAGTAGCTGCGCCCTATCAAGCATTAGCTCCTCGGCTGGAACGTTGTAGTCCTTCTTAAGCCAGTTACGGAATCCATCGGCCACCGGTTCAAGTGGGGCAAACGAGTTCTCATCGGTCCACTCCTGGGTTGCGTCTCCGCGACCAGGGGTGAATGGAACGTTGACGGAGACCCCGGCTGCCTTGGCAGCGTGCTCCACTCCAACGTTTCCAGCAAGCACGATGATGTCGGCAACGCTGGCACCAACTTCAGCCGCAATTGACTCAAGAACTGCCAGCACCTTGTTCAAGCGCTCTGGTTCGTTTCCCGCCCAAGAACGCTGCGGCTCGAGGCGAATACGAGCACCATTGGCACCGCCTCGCATGTCACTGCCGCGGAAGGTTCTCGCTGAATCCCAAGCGGTGGCAACAAGCTCGCCGATCGGTAGACCCGATGCCTCAATCTTTGCCTTTGCCGCGGCAACGTCGAAGTTCTTGTTGCCGGCAGGGATTGGGTCCTGCCAAATTAGGTCCTCGGATGGCGCATCCGGTCCGATGTAACGGGTGCGTGGACCCATGTCGCGGTGGGTGAGCTTGAACCATGCCCTAGCAAATACTTCGGAGAAGTAGTCCGGGTTGGCATAGAACTTCTCGGAGATCTCGCGGTAGATCGGGTCCTTGACCATTGCCATGTCGGCATCGGTCATCGCAGGCTTTACCTTGATGCTGGCATCCTCAACATCGACTGGCATGTCTGCCTCTTCGATGTTGATTGGCTCATACTGCCAAGCACCGGCTGGGCTCTTGGTGAGCTGCCACTCGTACTTGAACAGTAGGTAGAAGTAGCCGTTGTCCCAAACCGTCGGGTTGGTGGTCCAGGCGCCTTCAATACCCGAGGAAACAGTGTCGCGACCAATCGATCTGGTGGTGTGATTCATCCAACCAAGACCAGCCTCGGAGATGTCAGCACCCTCTGGGCTTGGACCCAAGTTCTCAGCCCGACCATTGCCGTGCATCTTGCCAACGGTGTGACCACCGGCGGTTAGAGCTACGGTCTCCTCGTCGTTCATCGCCATGCGGGCAAAGGTCTCGCGAATCTGCTTCGCGGTCTTTAGTGGGTCCGGCTCACCGTTTACGCCCTCAGGGTTTACGTAGATCAAACCCATGTGAGTGGCGGCTAGTGGATCCTCAAGAGTCGAAGGGTCCTCTAGGTTGCTGTAACGGTTCTCCGATGGAGCCAAGAACTCTTTCTCGCTACCCCAGTAGATGTCCTTTTCTGGGTGCCAGATGTCTGGGCGACCATAGGCAAAGCCATAGGTCTTTAGTCCCATCGACTCATAGGCAATGGTGCCGGCAAGAATCATTAGGTCGGCCCATGAAAGCTGGTTACCGTACTTCTTTTTCACCGGCCAAAGCAGCCTGCGTGCCTTGTCCAGGTTTACGTTGTCTGGCCAGGAGTTAAGCGGGGCAAATCGCTGGTTTCCGGTGCCACCACCACCGCGACCATCCGAGGTGCGGTAGGAACCTGCCGAGTGCCAGGCCATGCGAATCATCAAGCCGCCGTAGTGACCCCAGTCAGCAGGCCACCAACTCTGGCTGTCCTTCAAAAGAGCGTGAACATCTGCCTTGACGGCATCGAAATCTAGCTTGCGAACTGCTTCGCGGTAGTCAAAGTCCCCAAGCGGGTTGGACTTCTGATCGTGCTGGTGCAGGATGTCTAGGTTCAGGGCGTTTGGCCACCAATCCATGTTGGTGGTTCCGGTGGTGGTCAGACCACCGTGCTGCACTGGGCACTTCGCGCCTTGCTCCATTTGTTGCTCCCTTTATTTCGATTTGTTCTCTAGTTACAAGCCCCTGGTGAGGCAATTACTTCCCTGCGGAAAGCCTAATTCCTCGTGGAATTGGGATAAAAATTCACTGCTCCGCGCACCCATACCGTTACGCGCATGCCGACCTCTGGCGCAAATGGACCGTTCGATCTAGCACGAATCTTTTGGCTTGGAGTCTGAACCTCTACGACAGCGTCGTGACCAAAAAACACTCGGCCGACAACCTCGGAGTCACCGTTGGGGTTTGGCTGTAGGTAAAAGTTTTCACTTCTAACCGCAACCACACCTTTTTGACCGGGCTCGATGTGGTTCAGTGCGGTGAGTTTTCCGAGTGCGGTGTGAACCTTGCCGTCCACTACCTCACCATCAATCAGCACCGAGTCACCTAAGAATGTTGCGATGCCCAAATCTGCCGGAGCGTTGTAAATCTCGCTTGGGGTGCCAACCTGAATAACGGTGCCAGATCTCATTACCGCCACGCGATCCGCAAGCGAGAGTGCCTCCTCCTGGTCGTGGGTGACCAAAATGGCGGTTGCCCCCTCGGCCTGAAGCACAGCCTTGACCTCTGCCCTAAGCACTTCGCGCAATTCCGCATCCAGGGCGCTAAATGGCTCATCTAACAAAACTAGGGCTGGCTTTTTCGCTAGCGCTCTGGCCAGCGCTACCCGCTGAGCCTGACCGCCCGAGAGCTGGTCTGGCTTTCGATCCGCAAACTCTTCCATTCGGATCAGCCTGAGAAGCTCTTGAACGCGAGCTTGCTTCTGAGCCTTGTCGTAACCCAAAAGTCCAAACTCAATGTTGCCGCGCACGCTCAGATGTGGGAAGAGCGCGGCATCCTGAGGAACAATTCCGATGCCACGATTCTCTGGCGCAAGAACATCTGTTTTGCTGGAGACCTGCTTGCCATCGAGCCAGATTTCGCCACCGGCTGGCGTTTCAAAACCGGCAATCAACCTAAGCAACGTCGACTTACCAGCTCCGCTGGAACCGAGAATGGCAACCAACTCTTTGTGACCAACCTCGAGATTGATGTCGTGGAGAATCTCTTGATCGCCAAATTTGACCGAAAGGTTTTTGATCGAAAGCAGCGTCATTTGACAGTCACCTCCGAGATTAATTTGCGAGCCTGGGCATTCAGCACCAGCGCGGGCACTCCCGCAATGATAATCAACAGCAGCGCATAGGGTGCCGCCTGAGAGTAGGACAGTGTTTCGGTAGCGGCCCAAAGCTCGGTAGCCAAAGTGTGCACGCCATTTGGTCTGAGCAAAAGAGTTGCCGGCAACTCTTTGAGAACCGCGAGTGACGCAAGCGCGATGCCCGCCCAGATTCCGGCCCTAGACATCGGTAGCACGAGCTTGAATATTGCCCCCAGTTTGCCAAGTCCCAAAGACCTCGCCACCTGCTCTTGTGCCACCGACACCTGAGCTATCGGGGTGGTTATTACAGAAAGGGCGTTAGGCAAGAAAAGAATCAGGTAGGCAAAGATCAAAAGCCAAATCGTTTGGTAAAGCGCAGGCGTCAAGTTGGCCCCAAAGAACACCAGTGAGAGTGCCACAACAATCGCAGGCAGTGCGTGCGAAGACCAGATTGTGAACTCAACACCACCCGAGAACCGACTCGCAAATCGCACGTTCCAGAGTGCGACCGCAACCGCAAAGATGCCAATTACCAAGCCCGCGCTAATCGCTATTCCGAGAGATGCAATCAGGGCTTGAGAAATTTCTGCCAGATCCCACCCTTTGGCAGCTAAACTCCAGCCGATCAAGGCAGTAACTGGCAAGACACTGGAACCGACAGCGATGCCAATAAGTGCGAGCGCGGCCGGAATGCGCCAGGCACCAAGTTTGATTTTGAGTTGCCTGGATTGTTTTTCGACCCGCGTGTAATTACTGCGGTAGCGCTTCTCGAAATACAACACAATCAAAGTCAGCAACACCAAAACAACCGCAAGGGAAGCTGCCGCGGTTCGGTCGAATGAGCCTCGATAAGCGTTGTAAATCGCTCTGGTGAAGGTGTCAAAACGAAGTATCGAGACCGCTCCAAATTCACTGAGGGTGTAGAGCGCTACCAGCAGGCCTGAGGCCATCGCCGCCGGCTTTACCTGCGGCCAGGTGACTTTCCGCAGCACCTGGAAACCTGTAAGGCCAAGCGATCTGGCCACCTCTTCCTGATTCGCGTTGGAGCGAATCAACGCGGCGGAAACGGCTAGAAACACATAGGGGGCGGTGGCCAGCGAGAGGGTTAGCCAGGAGGCAAAAAAGCCGTTGAACCATGGAAAAAGCGAGGTGTAGGCAAGCGCCAAAACATAGCTTGGAATAGCCAGTGGCAAGGTTCCTAAAACCGCAAAGAAAGCGGTTGCGAAGAGGTTGGTTCTGGTGGTTAGCCAGGCCTGAGTGAACCCAATCACCAGGGCAGTAAGGGTCACTGAGACCGTGAGCAAAAATGTGTTGCCCAGTAGTTCTAGGGTCCTGGCTCGCAACAGCTCAACCAGTGCTTTTTCGATACCTGCGGATAAGCGAATCAGCAGGTAAACCAGCGGAAGTAAAGCCGAGAGGGCAGCAAAAACCCCCAACGCCAAGATTGCGATTGGGGGTTTTTGCATAGTCTGCCTAGATTAGCCCAGCTTGACGGATCAGCTCTAGAGTCTGCTCCAAGCTGCTGAGATCGCTGAGGTCAACCCTCGGCGCCGGTATCTGATCAAGCGGGGTTAGGTCATCCGCTGCCGGAACGCCGGGGATCAACGGATATTCTCTGGTCTGCTCAGCAAAGTAGGTCTGGCCGGTCTCAGAGAGCAAGAACTCGATGAACTTCTGGGCAGCCGTTGAGTCCTTGACCATGCCAACTCCCGCGGCATTGATTAGGTTTCCAACATCATTGGACTCAAACTGCGCAACCTTGGATTTCATGTTCTCCAAGCCCTGCTCTTGAGCAAGCGCGAACCAGTAGTAGTGATTGATCAGACCAACATCCACCACCCCAGCCTCAACCGCCTCGAGAATCGCGCCATTTTTCTCAAAGATGACTGCGTTTTCCTTCATGGCCTCAAGCCAAGCCAAGGTCTTCTCCTCACCCTCGACCACACGCATTGCGGTTACGAAAGCCTGGAACGAGGCGTTGGTTGGAGCAATACCCACCCTGCCCTTCCACTTTGGGTCGGCAAGATCAAAGACCGATGCTGGCAGCTCGGTGACGGTGACTGGGTTGTAGTTCAAAACACGGACACGTCCAGAGACGCCAACCCACATGCCATCGGCTGCTGAGTATGCGCTTGGGACCAGGCTGTAAATGGTGGTTGGCAACTTGGTGAAGAGTCCTGCCTTGGAGATTGCTCCTAGTGCCCCGGTGTCTTGCGCGAAGAAGACATCGGCTGGCGAATTAGCACCTTCTTCTAAAAGCTGAGCCGCTAGCTCTGCGCTACCGGCATAGCGAACCTCGACCTGAATGCCGGTCTCTTCCTCGAATTGATCAACCAGTGGCTGAACCAACTCTTCATCGCGACCCGCGTAAACCACGATTGAGTCTTGCTCAGCGTTCGGTGCTTGCGGAGCACAACCGGAAAGCGCGAGCAGGGCGACCAAAGACAAAACTGCGAGTTTTGAAAGCTTCAAGATTTTCCTCATCAATCGGGACAAGAATTTGTATTTCCTGAATAGGTTAGGCTTACCTAACTAGTTTGTCAAGGTCAGGCAGTTCCGCTTGGAGAAGCGGTGGATTAGACTTCAAGCTGCTCGGTCTGATGATTCATGCCGCCTAGGAAAGATTTAGATTGATAGCGGTTCAAGACCTCGAAATTCAAATTGGTGCCAGGACTTTGATGTCCGGCGTGAATTTCCGCATCCAAAAGGGTGACAAGGTTGGTTTGGTTGGCCGAAACGGGGCTGGAAAAACCACTCTCACCAAGATTCTTGCCGGTGATGGCCAGCCGACTTTAGGAACCGTATCGGTGCACGGACAGATTGGCTACCTCCCCCAGGATCCAAGATCCGGTGACCCAAAAGAATTGGTCCGCACCCGAATTCTGAACGCTCGTGGTCTAGGCGACATCGCTCAGCGCATGGCTAAGGCGACAGTTGACATGGCAAGTAGTGACCCAAAGATTCACGAAGCTGCCATGAAGAAATATGCTCGGGCCGAAGAAGAATTCAATGCCGCCGGCGGCTATGCCGCTGAAGCGGAAGCATCCTCAATTGCCTCAAACCTTGGCATCAGTGAAACAGCTCTCAACCAAGAACTGGGGACTCTATCCGGAGGGCAGCGACGCAGGATTGAGCTAGCCAGGATTCTCTTCTCAAACGCCGAGACCATGCTGCTCGATGAGCCGACTAACCACCTCGATGCCGACCGTGTGGTTTGGCTGAGAAACTTCCTAAAGAATTACTCGGGCGGTCTGATCGTGATTAGTCACGACGTCGACCTGGTTGAGGAAACGGTGA
Source organism: uncultured Aquiluna sp. (assembly GCA_964553455.1). Classification (GTDB taxonomy): domain Bacteria; phylum Actinomycetota; class Actinomycetes; order Actinomycetales; family Microbacteriaceae; genus Aquiluna. Next base: position 6,521 of record CAZKLA010000042.1, read on the forward strand.
ACCGAGTCTTCTACCTCGATGCCAACCGCCAGGTAATTGACATCTACAACATGGGTTGGAAGAACTACCTAAAGCAGCGTGAAGCTGATGAAGAACGTCGCAAGCGCGAGAGAGCCGGAGCTGAAAAGAAGGCTGCGGTGTTGCAGCTGCAAGCCGCCAAGTTTGGAGCCAAGGCCACCAAGGCTGCCGCTGCCCACCAGATGCAGCGTCGAGCCGAGAAGCTACTGAGCGGATTGGACGCGGTTCGCGAACAGGACAAGGTCGCAAAGATCAAGTTCCCTGATCCAGCGCCATGCGGCAAGACCCCGCTAATGGCATCAAATCTTTCTAAGAGCTATGGCTCACTTGAGATCTTTACCGCTGTTGACCTCGCAATTGACCGCGGCAGCAAGGTGGTGGTCATCGGACTAAACGGTGCTGGAAAGACCACGTTGCTCAGAATGCTGGCCGGAGTCGATAAGCCCGACACCGGAACCATCGAACCAGGTCACGGCCTAAAGATTGGCTACTTCGCTCAGGAGCACGAAACCCTAGATGTCACCAAGACCGTGCTGCAGAATATGCAGGCTTCCGCACCTCAATTGAACGACACCGATTGCCGAAAGGTACTTGGTTCGTTCCTGTTCTCCGGTGACGATGTCTCCAAACCTGCCGGAGTGCTCTCTGGTGGCGAGAAGACCAGATTGGCGCTAGCTGCCCTGGTGGTTTCCAGTGCCAATGTGCTGCTCTTGGATGAGCCAACCAACAACCTTGATCCGGCCAGCCGAGAGGAAATCCTGCGCGCTCTGGCATCCTTCACCGGAGCCGTTGTGCTGGTGAGTCACGACGTTGGAGCCGTTGAGGCATTGAATCCAGAACGAGTTCTAATCCTGCCGGACGGAGTGGAAGACCACTGGAACCAGGGTTACGCCGACTTGATCTCACTTAGCTAATTGGAACAATTCCCTTGCCGGCAATCGCAGTCACCGGAACGGGATCACATATCTCCCCCACAAATTTGCCGTCGACGTAGTTCCTAAAAGCCAAAAGGAACCACTGACCCTGGGGATTTTGCACCAACCTTCCGGCATACAGTGTCGTATCCGGGAACAGAGTGGCTTGCTTCACGTCGATTCCGGATAGATCTGGGTTGCAGGTGAGGGAGAAGATACCGTCATTTTCACCATGCATAGCTAGGCGATCCTTATCGAATTCTCGATAGCCGCAGCAATAGAGGATTACCGGGACCGAGTCAACGACTTCATATTGAAAAACCTCGAGTTGACCAAAACCGGAGCCTGGCTCAGAAAGTGGCGGCTGAATGTCCCAGTTGAGCATGTCTTTTGAGGTTGCGTGTCCAACCACTCCACGACTGGTTGGCTCGCCGTGGTTTGCCCTAGCGGTATAGAGCATGTGCCAAGTTTCCAAGTCGCCATCAAGCTTGAAAACCCACGGATCACGCCAAGCCTCATCGGGCCAAATCGACTTGTCTAAAGTTTCGTAGTGGGTGGCGTCGGCACTCAAAATTGCCTGGCTCGAGTGCTTGGTCCAGTTGACTAAGTCTGTTGAGTGAGCGACCCCGATGCGCTGAATGTCACCGCCATCTTCACGCGAGGTTCCGGTGTAAAACATCCACCAGCGACCATCATCACCCTTGACGGTGGAGCCGGTCCAAGTAGTCCACGAGTCAAAAGCGCCAGACTCACTGGGCGATAGTGCATCTGGCAAAATCTCCCAGTTCACCAAGTCGGTGGATACTGCGTGACCGACATTGGTGTTGCGATGCCTTCGATTTGGATCCACCAGGCCTCTCGATGCACACAGATAAAAGGCGTGGCAAACATCGCCATCCCAGACATACCAGCTGTCCCAAATCCAACGGTCCGGAAGTCGAATTGTCATTTATGCCCTTAGCCTTCCAAGGTCTTTTTTATGCGCTGAACGGACACCGGATCCTTGGTTCCCAGCGTCTGTGCAAACAAGCTAACCCGCAATTCTTCCAATAACCAACGAGCCTGCACCAGATTAGCTGGGGCTGTGGCAGAGATTGGAATCTCACCACCCGCACTAGAGAAAACCTGCAGTGCCTCAGCGAGCTGTTGCTGAGCGACTCGATCTTTCATGGGGCTTTCCTGCATTTTTACTACCCGGACGCTAATCGTCTTGAGGTAGACCGGGAGCCGTTTCAATCTATCTAGCGGGGTGTTAGAAACAAAGTTCTTGGACAGCAATTGCGCGATGTGGGCTTTTTCATCCGAGAGCTCATTCAGAAAATCAATTGCTCTCGCCGATGCAATTGCCTTGCTTGCCTCTCGAGCGGCGGTAGATATCTCGGTGACAAGTGAGACGATCTCAAAGCAATACTCCAAGACTCTTGCTTGAACTTGGTCTCGAATGCTCTCAAACTCGGCCCGCTTGAAAATCAAGCCGTCTGCTCTCACGGCACTTAGCTCTTCCATCGCTAGAGCAACAATCACGTCATCAACGAAAGCGGAGATGCCGCCATACGGCAGCGCCGCAATAGCCAGCTTCTCCTGCTGCTTGAGATGCGACTCGATGTATTTCGCCGGGGTTGGGATTGCCCGGTGAACCAGCTCGGCGACTGCCCTGGGGTGTTTTGCTAGCCGATCAGCCTCGGTTGCCAAAACCTCAATGTCTATCATCTTTCCGTTGAGCACCAGTGCTGGATAGGCCTTGATGCTGTTGTTGCCGCTTGAGGTTTCCACCAACTCCGTAAGTTGATCAAAGTCCCAGGAGCTAAGCCCCTGCCTCTCGATGTCCTTGTGCAGGCGGGAGGCAACCTGAGCAACGGCTCGCTGACCTTCCATCTTGAACTGCGCTTGCAGCTGCTCGAGGCTGGTTGAGATGGCAAGCACCTTGCCCTTTTGATCCAGCACTTTATAGGTCATCTTTAGGCCATCCGAGAGACGAGATAAATCAAAGTCACTTGCCTCGACTTTGACCCCGGCAAGCCGCTGAATCGTCTGAGCTAGGTTTTCGGTGAGCACACCGGCGGGTTGGAGTTGCTCCATGATTCGCTTGGCCCAGTCAGCCGCCGGCACGACATTCTTGCGAATCGCCTTTGGTAGCGAACGAATCAGTTCTGTCACCAGCTCCAATCGAAGACCCGGCACCAGCCAGTCAAACTCCATAGGGTTCAGACTCGGTAGCACCTCAACTGGAATATCTATCGTGACGCCGTCTTCGATGTCTCCCGGCGCAAATCGATAACGCAGGTCAAACTGGTGACCCTGGGTAATCCAAGTTCCTGGGAACTCATTCTCATCAGGGGCAACCAGCGCCACTTCTTTAAGGTTCTCTCGCGTCATGGTGAGCAGGCTTGGCTTCTCAATCTTGACCTTGCGCCACCAACCTTCGAAGGACCGGGTGGAAAAGACATCTAGCGGGATGCGGTTGTTGAAAAAACGGAACTGGTCTTGCTCATCCGGAATCAGTTCTGGCTTTCTTGCCCGCTCTGCCTCTGCCTCAAGCTCTGCCAAAAGCTTGCGATTTTCACGCTCAAAGGCCTGCTTGGAATCCCACTCGCCATCAACCAAAGCATGTCGAATAAACAGCTCTCTGGCGTGTAGTGGATCGATACGGGAGTACTGAACTTTCTGGCCCGAGATGATTATCAAACCAAAAAGCGTCACCTTTTCTAGCGCGATAGCCGCACCGAGCTTCTTCTCCCAGTGCGGGTCTGAGATTTGGCGACGGCAAAGGTCACCGGCAATCTCAGCCGCCCAGCTTGGATCAATGGCGGCATTCATGCGGGCAAAGAGCCTGCTGGTTTCAACTAGCTCCGCAGACATCAGGGCTTCCGGTGGCTTCTTGGCGAGCGCCGATCCTGGGAACACCACAAACTTCTTGCCGTTAGATCCCAGGTATTCGCGAGAGTTCTTTTGCTTCACCGGCTTGCCATTTACGAACTTTGGTTTCTGCTCGGAAAGTAGCCCAAGTTGACTGAGCAATCCCGCCAGCAAAGATTTGTGGATGCCGTCGGGATTAACCCGAGCCGGACCTGGCTCGAGGCCCAGTGGCTTAGATATCAACTTGAGCTGCTTCACCAAGTCTTGCCACTCACGAATCCTGAGGAAATTGAGGTGCTCTGCCTTACACAGTTTTCTAAATGCGCTGGAGGAAAGCTTCTGCTGCTGGCCCTCTAGGTAGTTCCAAAGATTGACCAGGGTTAGAAAGTCCGAAGTTGGATCGGTAAACCTTGCGTGCAGCAGGTCAGCCTTCTCACGCTTTTCAATCGGACGCTCTCGTGGGTCCTGAATTGTCAATCCAGCCACCACGATCATGACCTCGCGAATGGCATTGTTGTGCTTGGACTCAATCAGCATTCGCGCGAACCTAGGTTCAATTGGCAGCCTCGCCAGCTGCTTACCCATGTCGGTGAGGACTAGTTGCCCAGCATCTCCCTGCGCCAAAGCACCGAGTTCCAGCAGCAGGTTGTTGCCGTCCTTGATGCCTTTGTTGTCCGGAGCCTGAAGGAATGGAAACTTGCCGAGCTCGCCCAAACCCAGGTTGGCCGCCTGCAGGATGACCGAGGCAAGGTTGGTTCGCAGGATCTCTGGGTCGGTGAACTCTGGCCTGGAACTGAAGTCCTCCTGGGAGTAAAGCCGGATGACGGTACCGGGCGAAGTTCTACCGGCACGACCAGCACGTTGATTCGCGCTGGCCTGGCTGATTGCCTCAATCGGCAGCCGCTGCACTTTGAGCTTGGTGCTGTAACGGGAGATGCGAGCAGTGCCGGCGTCAATCACATACTTGATGTTTGGAATAGTCAGCGAGGTCTCGGCAACGTTGGTTGCCAGAATCACTCGCTGCTGAATTCCAGCTGATTTAGAGGGTTCGAATACTCTGTGCTGCTCGGCTGAACTCAGGCGGCCGTAAAGCGGCAGTACTTCGATTCGCCTGGCAAGCTGCCCTGCGGTAGCGGCACCAACGATGGCATCTTGCGCATCGCGAATCTCTGATTCTCCAGATAAGAAAACCAGTACATCACCGGCCTCTTCCCGCTCCAACTCTCTAAGGGCGGAGATAACTCCGTCTATATAGTCAGCGGCTGTGGTCTCGGCATCCGGGTCTGACTCCCCCTGCTTCTCTGACACCACTGGGCGGTAGCGAATCTCGATTGGGAAAGTTCGACCGCTGACCTCAATGATGGGAGCGTCATCAAAATGACGGCTGAAGGATCCAGGGTCAATAGTTGCCGAGGTGATGATGACCTTGAGGTCTTTGCGCTTTGGTAAGAGCTGCTTCAGGTAACCGAGTAGAAAGTCGATGTTCAGACTGCGCTCGTGAGCCTCATCGATGATTATGGTGTCGTACTGCGTAAGGTTTCGATCGTGCTGCATGGCATTTAGCAAGATGCCGTCTGTCATCACCTTGACGAGGGTTTTCTTAGATGAGGTATCGGTAAAGCGAACCTGGTAGCCAACCTCTTGCCCAAGCTCAACCTTTAGTTCTTCGGCGATGCGCTCGGCAACTGATCTGGCAGCAATTCGGCGGGGTTGGGTGTGAGCAATTGACTTTCGGCCCAGCTCCAGACACATCTTGGGAATCTGGGTGGTCTTTCCCGAACCGGTGGCACCTGCGACAACCACCACCTGGTGATTTTGAATCGCTTCGAGGATTTCTTCGCGCAGTAGCGAAACCGGAAGGTCCTGAGGGTAACTAAGGTTTTGCGATGTCGCGTTCACGTTGCCATCAACCCCTTAGTTTTCTCTGAGATTACCAAACCGGGCTAGGCCAACTGCTCCAACAAGTTACCTAAACGTTACCAAGTAGGTGAATAACTGCTACCAACTTGCTGTTAATCCTCTGTGAGTCGAGCAATGTAGCCGACTCGCCTGAGCCGAAAAAGGCTCGACGAGTGGACTTCGGACTTGAAAAAGATAAAAAGTCATCGAAAGGACTTTCGAAATGGAACCAATGATCAGCGAGGGCGGATACAGCCTTGTATTCAACATGCTCTCTATGGGTATTGCTGCGATGCTTTTCACCACCATCTTCTTGGTGATGGCAAAGGACCGCGTACTACCTCGTTACCGCATGGCAGTAATGGTGTCGGCAACCGTAACCGGTATCGCCGCTTACCACTACTTCAGAATGTTCGAGAGCTTCGAGCACGCGTTTGGACCAGACGCCATTGAGGGCTATGTCTACAACGTGGGCTACCGTTACGTGGACTGGTTCCTAACCGTTCCACTACTACTGGTTGAGGCGATTGCAGTTCTAGGACTAGCACGCGCAGTGCAGACCTCCCTACTAGCCCGACTAATCCCAGCCGCAGCGCTGATGATTGGTCTTGGTTACCCAGGAGACGCACAGCTAGACATCATGGGCATTCCAGCATCTGTCTGGGGCCTACTGTCGACCATCCCATTCCTATACATCCTTTACGTATTGTTCGTTGAGCTTGGCAAGTCGCTAGAGAAGCAGTCGGCTGCTGTTCAGCGCAAGATCAAGGAACTACGTTTGCTACTTCTAGCAACCTGGGGTGTCTACCCAATCGCCTTCATCGCAAACATGAACGCAGTTGGATTCGACGAGGGCGGCTTCGTACTACGCGAAGTTGGTTACACCATCGCCGACATCTTGGCCAAGTGTCTATTCGGCCTAGTGATCTTCACCATCGCTCGCATCAAGAGCGCTGAGGACGACGCAACCTTCGCAAAGACCGAGTTCAAGGACTAAGGAAAGGTTGTGTCTCTGATGAAAAAGATTGATTGGGACGTTGTCCAAGCCCTTGTGCTAGTGGGAATGCTTCCAGCGATGTTGATTGTCGGAGCTCTCTTTCCATCGTTCTTCACTAAGTACTAAAGAGCGATAAGAAAACCCCCGGATCGAAAGATCCGGGGGTTTTTCTTTAACCTCTAGTCAAACCACTGGGTAGGCGGTCCCAGGTAAAGCAAGAATGCGAATACCGCCGGTACCGCCACAAGCAAGACAGCAAGTAAAACAATTGGCCTTGCGATAAACCAACGGA
>CAZKLA010000043.1:0-9749 GCA_964553455.1 uncultured Aquiluna sp.
GCTCCCCCGCGATCTGCAGCAGGGTCTCTGAGTTCAGAAGGCTTTGAATTGGAAGGCCCTGGCGTCTCAGAGCCTTGACTAGCGCTTCTTTGCCATCCTCGGTGGCATGCTCCTTGCGCTCCTGCGTGAACCAGTGCTTGATCTTCGCTCTAGCACTGGCTGAACCTACGAAGTTCAACCAGTCCTTGCTTGGAGCCGCCGATTCTGATTTTGAGGTGAGTATCTCGACCACATCGCCAGCCTGGAGTTTGCTCTCGAGCGGCACTAGTCGGCCATTGACCTTGGCGCCAATGGTGCGATGTCCAACCTCAGTGTGGACTGCGTAGGCAAAGTCAACCGGAGTGGAGCCAGCCGAGAGTCCGATGACCTTACCTTTGGGAGTGAAGACATAAAGCTCTTTCGCACCGATTTCGAAGCGCAGGTTGTCTAGGAACTCCCCTGGGTCGGAAGTTTCCTCCTGCCAATCGCTGAGCTGCTTTAGCCACGCGAGGTCGACCTCATCCTCGCCGCTCTTGCCGGCCTGGGCCTTGTACTTCCAGTGGGCAGCAACACCGTATTCAGCGCGCTGGTCCATCTCCTGGGTGCGGATCTGGATCTCCACAGCCCGGCCCTCTGGGCCAACAACTGTGGTGTGCAGCGACTGATAGAGATTGAACTTAGGCATCGCGATGTAATCCTTGAAGCGCCCAGGAAGCGGTGACCACTTTGCGTGGATCGAGCCCAGAGCAGCGTAGCAATCCCTAACGCTAGAAACGATGACCCTGATGCCAACCAGGTCATAGATGTCGTCAAATTCACGCCCTCGCAACACCATCTTCTGATAAATGCTGTAGTACTGCTTTGGTCGTCCCGAGAGTTTCGCTTTCACCTTGCCATCACGCAGTTCAGCGGCAATCTCGTCAATAACCTTCTCGGTGTATTCGCTACGAGAAGGATTACGCTGGCCGACCAAGCTGACGATCTCCTCGTAAACCTTGGGGTACAGCACGGCAAAGCTAATGTCTTCGAGTTCAACCTTGATTGCACTGATACCCAAGCGGTGCGCCAGTGGAGCGTAAATCTCGAGCGTCTCCTGCGCCTTGCGCCGAGCTGATTCTGGGTTCACAAACCCCCAAGTGCGGGCGTTGTGCAGCCGGTCTGCCAGCTTGATTACAAGCACTCGAACGTCCTTGGACATCGCTACAACCATTTTGCGCATCGTCTCGGACTGGGCGGAATCGCCAAACTTTACCTTGTCCAGCTTGGTGACGCCGTCGACCAAGAGCGCAACCTCATCGCCGAAGTCCAGCTGAAGCTGCTCTATCGAGTAGCTGGTGTCCTCAACGGTGTCGTGGAGCAGTGCTGCGGCGATGGTTGCTGGACCGGACCCAAGGTCAGCCAGAATCCTTGCCACAGCAAGAGGGTGAGTGATGTAGTCCTCGCCCGACTTTCGCTTTTGGCCAGTGTGATGGTGTTCCGCAGTCTTATAGGCGCGCTCAATCAGGGCTGGATCAGCTTTGGGGTGATTTAGGCGGACGATCTTTATCAGATCATTTAGATCCGATGAGTATGCCGTCGAAGAACGCGTGAATATCCTGGGCAACCTCGACCGCAACGAAGACGCGATGCTGTCGGTCAAGGCTCACTCCTAAATCTGGTAGTGAGAAGTCTATTAGCGGTTCGCCGCAACCTTGTCCGCGGCAGCCTTAAGCTTTGCCTCGTTCTCGCGAAGGTGAACATAAACCGGAGCCGCTAGGAAGATCGATGAGTAGGTTCCAACGATAGTTCCAACGAACAACGCCAACGCGATGTCGCGCAAGGTTCCTGCTCCCAGTAGGGTCGCGCCAACGAACAAAATCGACGCAACTGGCAACACGGCGACAACTGAGGTGTTAATCGAGCGAACCAGAGTCTGGTTCACGGCTAGGTTTACCATCTCGGCGAAGGTCCTGGTTTCTGAGTATTCGATCTCCAAAGTGTTCTCTCGAACCTTGTCAAAAACCACCACGGTGTCGTAGAGCGAGTAGCTCAAGATAGTCAGGAAGCCAATAACAGCGGCCGGTGTGATCTCAAAGCCAACACCAGCGTAGACACCGGCGGTAAGAATCAAGTCGTGCGCAAGAGCAACCAGCGCCGCCACCGACATCTTCCAGGATCGGAAGTAGATGGACATCAGTATCGATACCATCACCAGGAACACGATCAGACCGGTGATTGCCTGTCTAGTGACATCCGCTCCCCAGTTCGGGCCAATAAAGCTCGAAGCGACCGAAGATCCTTCAACGCCGTAGGCCTCGGCCAGCGCCAAACGAGCGGCCTCAGACTCAACGTCTTCGAGCTGCTCAGTCTGAATTCGTAGGTCGGCAACGCCAACTTTTGTCACGATTACTTCAACCCCTGGAACAACGGATTGCACCGCTTCCTCAGCAAGCTCCATTGGAAGCTCCTGTGAGTTAGTTAATCTGAACTCGCTACCACCGCGGAATTCGATACCAAAGTTGAAGCCACCACGCATGATAGGCAGGAGGATGGCAAGGATTACCGCTACGGCACCAATCGCATACCAAAGCTTGCGACGACCAATGAAGTCGAAGGAACGCTCTCCAGAGTAGAGATCGTTACCAATCTGCTTGAAACTAGTCATTTGCGGCCTCCTTGGCCTTGCGTTCTGCAATTGTCTGGCGCTTGCGAGCTTCCTTAGAAGCCTTCTCTGCCTTGCCCTCTGCTAGCTCTTCGCTGACCCTGAACTGCGCCCTACCTAGGTAAGCAGCGCGTGATGCGGAGAGGTCGAACCCGGACCACTTGTGGCCGGAAGCGAAGAACTTGTTGCGGGCCAATAGCTGCAGCATTGGGTGGGTGAATAGGGCTACCACTAGCAAGTCGATGATGGTGGTTAGACCCAGGGTGAACGCGAATCCACGAACCGAGGAGCTGGTAAGCATGTAAAGCACCACGGCTGCTACAAGGCTCACAGCGTCCGAGACCAAGATTGTGCGAAGTGCTCGCTTCCAACCAGCCTCGACAGCTACCTCGAGGGACTTACCCTCACGAAGTTCGTCTCGAACACGTTCAAAGTAGACGATGAAGGAGTCAGCTGTAATACCAATGGCGACGATCAAACCTGCCACACCAGCTAGCGAGATTCGGTAACCCTGTCTCCAGCTCAAGAAGGCAACCGCTAGGTAGACCAGCAGGGCCGCGACAATGAGCGAGCCTAGGACAACGGAGGCCAGTCCGCGGTACTGGAAGGTCATGTAGACCACCACCACCACAAGACCAATAAGACCGGCGATCAAACCAGCAGCTAGTGAGTCCTCACCGAGCGTTGCGGAGATGTTCTCCTGTGACTGAACTTCAAAACCGATTGGCAAGGCACCGTACTTCAGCTGGTCAGCAAGAACAGTTGCGGTCTCCTGAGTAAAGGACCCGGTGATCTGAGCTTGACCGTTGGTGATTACCGCGTTGGTGGCAGGTGCGGTGATGACCAAACCGTCAAGGGTGATCGCGAATTGATTCTGAGGTGATGGTGAGGTGAAAAGGCGCTGGGTTACGGATCCAAACGCGGCGGTACCTTCGGCGTCAAACTCTAGGTTCACTGCCCAGTCATTGGTGCTCGCACCAGTCTGAGTGGTAACTGTTCCAGCCGAAGCGTCCGAGATGTTTAGGCCAAACACTTCTACTGGCCCGAGGATGTACTTCACGGTTCCAGTGTCATCACAGGTCACAAGTGGCTTAGCCGGGTCGTCGACCTGTCCTGCTTCACGGAACGGCTGAGAGCAGTCAAGAGCCTCAAACTGAGCCTGAACTCTCTCTGTCACCCATAGGGCGTCAGAGGCGTTGGCCGGAGTCGCGCTTGGAGTGTCTGAGAGCGCGGAGAAGTCGACAGCAGCCGACTCTGTGGTCGGGATGCTGGATCCAAAGGTGATAACTGGACGGAACTCTAGAAGTGCGGAAGCTTTAATCAGTTGCAGAGTCGTTGCGTCAGGGGTACCTGGGATCGAAACGAGAATGTTCTGCTCACCTTGAATGCTTACCTGGGCTTCGCTTACACCGGTTCCGTCGATACGCTGACGAATAATCTCAAGGGCCTGGTTCAGCTGCTCCTGGTCCACGGTCTCGCCATCGGCAAGGGTTGGGGTCAGGATGATGGAAGTTCCACCCTGAAGGTCTAGGGCAAGCTCTGGCGTGTAGCTCGCGTTGGTTTGACCGGTGGCGACGCCCCAGATGATCAATCCCGCGAAGAAAGCCGCAGTGCCTCCGATCCAGCCGAGCTTGCGCTTGGCGGACTGAGTGGTGGTGTTCTCTGCCATTTTTAGTCTACTTTCGGCCTACCAGCAGGCTTGTTGTCCCCTGCTGGGGCAATGGCGCGAACTGCGCCCTTTACAACCAATAGTTTGGTTTTTGGGGTTGACTCGACCACGATGTCATCACCGTTGATCTCGATTACCGTTCCCTTAATTCCGGAGTGCAGGATTACATTCGCACCGACAGCCAGAGAAGCAAGCAGATTCTCAGCGTCCTTCTTACGACGACGGTTCTGTTGCACCAGAAGCAAAATCATTACGGCGAGCACGCCAAGCAGAATGTAATCCAAGGTTTTTCCTTACCGAACAGGTCCTCCGAAATTATAGGCGGTTCAGACCAATTTCGCTCTAGTTAGAGCTGATGTGAAGGATTCCGCTCTGAGTAATCTCTCGACCCCTTGGGGTGCGCTGAATGAAACCGATGCGGATGAGGTATGGCTCAATAACAGCCTCAATCGTGTCGGGCTCTTCCCCGATCGCCACCGCAAGCGTGCTTAGGCCAACCGGTTTAGCCGCGAACTGGGTGGCAAGCAACTTCAGGATTTGCCTGTCCACGCGATCTAGCCCTTGGCTATCAATCTCAAATAGCGCCATCGCTCCGGATACTGAATCAATGTCTACCTCAGAGTGACCATTTACGGCTGCGAAATCACGCACCCTTCTAAGCAGTCGATTGGCGATTCTGGGTGTGCCTCGAGAGCGCTGCGCCAGCGCCACAACCGCTTCTTCACTGAGCGAAATCCCCAGGCGAATGGCGGAGCGTGAGATTACACCTGCGAGCTCATCGGGTTCATAGAACTCAAGAAAGGCAGTGAAGCCGAAACGATCACGCAGCGGGGTCGGAAGCATTCCACTTCTAGTGGTAGCTCCCACCAGCGTGAATGGAGAGATGTCCAGTGAGATCGAAGTTGCTCCCGGACCCTTCCCCACCATCACATCGACACGAAAGTCTTCCATTGCCAGGTACAGCATCTCTTCAGCGCTTCTGGACATGCGGTGAATCTCATCGATGAAAAGAACATCGCCGGATTCCAGTGCCGAGAGCATCGAAGCCAAATCTCCAGAGGATTGAATGGCTGGGCCAGAGGTTAGGCGCAACGTCCTATTGGATTCTTGAGCGACGATCATCGCTAGCGTCGTCTTGCCAAGACCTGGAGGGCCTGCGAGCAAGATGTGGTCTGGGGTTCGGTTATGAAGTTTCGCCGCCGAGATAAGAAGTTCAATCTGGCTGACAACCTTCTTCTGGCCAACGAACTCGCTCAAGTTAGCGGGACGGAGCGTCTGCTCAACTTCCCGCTCGTCAGCAGTTGGTTCGATCATCTATCTGCCAACTTTGACTTGCCAAGTAGCGCCAGAGCAGCTTTGAGGGCTGCGGAATTATCAAGATCATCTGGGAGCTGAGTCAAGATGTCTCTTGCCAACACCTCATCGGTGCCAAGCTGGAGTAGAGCCTCAAGAACCTTAGAGTGTGGTGAAGAGCTTGATAGTCCAACCTTGTTGGCAAGCGAGATAACAATCAGCTTGGCCGTCTTTGGCCCGATACCGGAAACTGCTTTGAAGGCTGCGTCATCCTGGCTATTCACGGCATTGGCAATCTGCTGGGCATCCATGCCACTGAGAACGGTCATTGCAAGCTTTGGACCAATGCCGCTAACTGAACAAAGCAAATCAAAAGCCTCTTGCTCAGAGGAGTTTTCGAAGCCGAAGAGCGATAGGTCATCCTCGCGCACCACAAGCTTGGTAACCAGTTCTAGATCTTGCTGAAGCCGCAGCTTTAGAGAGAAACGCGGCGTGATGGTGACCCGGAAGCCGACTCCGCCAACAATCAGGGTGAGCGAGTCGGTGGACAGTCTTACGACCCTGCCGGAAAGGAGTTCAATCACGAACCTAACCTAGTCGGCGTGAAGCCTTTTTCGCGGCTGCGACCCACTGCTGCTGTGCAGAAGTGCCGACACTCAGTCCCCGCTTTGAAGCGCAAATGGCGACCGCTAGGGCATCCGCGACGTCCGCCGGTTTTGGGGTCTCTTGAAGCTTGAGAATACGCGTGACCATTAGAGCCACCTGGTCTTTGGTTGCCCTGCCGTTACCGGTCACGGCTGCCTTCACCTCACTGGGAGTAAAGAACTGCAGCGGAATTTTTGCTTCGTAGGCGATTGCCATCAGCGCCCCCGAAACTTGAGCGACGCCCATGACGGAGCGCAGGTTGGCTTGCGCGAAGACTCGCTCCAAGGCAATCAGCTCCGGCTTGTGCTCTTGAACGAGAGTCTTCAGTTCAGCAGCAATCGCTCCGACCCGATCCCTAGGGTCGGAGCTGGGAAGCGATTGGAACATGCCGAAGCGGATCGCTTCAGTCTTCGACGTGTCGATTACTCCGAAACCACAGCGGGTTAGTCCGGGGTCAACACCAAGGATGATTGCCATTAGGCCTCTAGCTTCGCCAGCACCTCAGCGGAAACATCCATGTTTGTGAAGACGCTCTGCACATCATCCAGATCCTCGATCGCATCGATCATCTTGATGACCTTGGCAGCGGTCTCGGCGTCGGCCTGAATCTTCATCGAGGAAACAAACTCAACGTCGGCTGATTCGTAGTCGATTCCAGCAGACTGCAGCGCAGCTCTGGCCGCAACCATTGAAGAGGGGTCGCAAGTCACGACAAAGCCGTCACCGTTGGCGGAGATGTCGTCCACATCGTGTTCGATTGTGGCCTCAAGGATTGCGTCTTCGTTCGCACCGTCAACAACCACGATTACACCCTTGCGGGCAAACTGATAGGAAACCGATCCAGGATCTGCCATGGTCCCACCGTTCTTGGTGACTGCGGTGCGAACCTCAGCAGCGGTGCGGTTCTTGTTGTCTGTTAGACACTCAATCAAGATCGCGATTCCGTTTGGGCCATAGCCCTCATACATGATGCTGGTGTAGTCAGCAGCATCTCCAAGCGCACCAGAGCCACGCTTGATGGCGCGTTCGATGTTGTCGCTCGGAACGGAGTTCTTTCGGGCTTTGTAGACGGCGTCATAAAGGGTCGGATTGCCATCAATGTCTGCTCCGCCGGTGCGGGTGGCTACTTCGATGTTTCGAATCAACTTGGCCCAGAGCTTGGCTCGCTTGGAGTCGTTGGCAGCCTTCTTATGCTTGGTGGTTGCCCATTTGGAATGGCCTGACATTGTGTCCTCTTCTTAGCTAATACTCTCTAAGAAAAGCGAATGAAGTTTCGTTCCACCAGTGATCTCTGGGTGAAAGCTCGCACCGAACAAGTTTCCCTGTCGAACCGCAACGGGTTCTCCAGCCAGGGTTGCTATAACTTCCGCTTTTCCTACCGCCAAAATTCTAGGGGCTCTGATGAAGGCAACCCGCTCGAGTCCTCCGTCAATCTCGACATCGGCCTCAAAGCTGTAGGTCTGGCCGCCGTAAGCGTTTCTTGAGGAAACGATGTCCAATCCCCCAACAAACTCCTGTCCAGCAACCGCGCCTTCGACCTTGTCTGACAGCATGATTAGGCCAGCACAGGTTCCAAGGGTTGGCTTAGTTTTCACAAACTCGCGCAGTGCCGGAAACAGACCGAAACTCTTCGCGAGATTGGACATTGCGGTGGACTCTCCGCCAGGTATGACTAGAGCTGCTACTCGAGAGAGTTCCTCTGCTCTTCGAACTGGAAGAACTTCAGCTCCGAGCGATTCGAGCAGGAGCTTATGCTCTCGCCAGTCACCTTGCAGCGCTAGGACACCAACTAACAACTACCAGCCACGCTCACTTAGGCGGTGTGGGGCTGGTAGGTCGTTGACGTTGATGCCAACCATGGCTTCGCCTAGACCGCGGCTAACCTCAGCAATAACCTTTGGGTCATCGTAGAAGGTGGTGGCCTTGACAATTGCGGCTGCTCTAGCGGCTGGGTTACCGCTCTTGAAGATTCCAGAGCCTACGAATACGCCGTCTGCTCCCAGCTGCATCATCATTGCTGCATCCGCTGGGGTGGCAACGCCACCAGCAACGAAAAGAACCACTGGAAGCTTGCCATCGCGAGCAACCTGCTTCACCAGCTGGTAAGGCGCCTGAAGCTCCTTAGCGGCAACATAAAGCTCATCGTCAGTCTTGGCAGCCAAGGCACGAACCTCGGAGAGAATGGTGCGGATGTGCTTGGTTGCCTCGGAAACGTCGCCGGTGCCAGCCTCGCCCTTGGAGCGAATCATAGATGCTCCCTCGGTGATGCGTCGTAGCGCTTCACCCAGGTTGGTAGCGCCACAGACGAATGGTGTCTTGAAACCCCACTTGTCGATGTGGTTGACGTAGTCGGCTGGGCTGAGCACCTCAGACTCGTCGATGTAGTCAACCTCTAGGGACTCCAGCACCTGGGCCTCAACGAAGTGACCAATACGGGCCTTTGCCATAACTGGGATGGATACGGTGTTGATGATCTGGTCAATTAGGTCAGGATCACTCATGCGAGCCACGCCACCCTGGGCACGGATGTCCGCAGGGACTCGCTCAAGAGCCATTACCGCAACTGCTCCAGCGTCCTCGGCAATCTTTGCCTGCTCGGCGGTGACGACATCCATGATGACGCCGCCCTTGAGCATCTCTGCTAGGCCGGACTTAACTAGTGGGGTTGCGCTTGATTTCTCTGACATGTCTTAATCCTATTTATCGTTCGACCAGTTATTTGCAATTGTTTCCCTAACATCACTTAGCAACCTAGGCATTGCCTTGGTTTTTGCGATGATCGGAAAAAAGTTTGAATCGTGGTTCCAGCGAGGAACAATGTGCTGGTGCAGGTGTCCGGCAATGCCTGCTCCCGCTACCTCACCTTGATTCATCCCGATGTTAAACCCGTGTGCGCCAGAAACCTTCCGAAGAGTTTTCATTGCCTGTTGGGTCAAGAGGCCAATCTCGGCAATTTCCTCATCGGTGGCCTTGTCGTACGTGTCAACGTGGCGGTAAGGACAAACCAGCAGATGACCGGCGTTGTAGGGGAAAAGGTTCAAAAGCACAAAGCAGCTTTCACCTCGATAAACGATCAGCGCATCCTCATCGGATTTGGCCGGACCAAGGCAAAATGGACACTCGTCATCGGGCGGCTGTTGTCCGGTCTGTAGGTAGACCAGGCGATGTGGAGTCCATAGCCTCTGGAAGTTATCCTCCATGCCACCCATTGACTCTAGGAAATCGGACATTAGACCTGGGTCTTTGACTCGATAGCATCCAGGATCAGATTGAAAGCCTGCTCTCTGGTCAGGTCGTTCTCTTGAGATCCATCGCGGTATCTAAAGCTAAAGGTTCCGTTCTCCACATCTCGACCGCCGGCAAGGACAATGAATGGCACCCTGGCAAGGGTGTGATCGCGAATCTTCTTCTGCATGCGGTTGTCGGAACGATCAACCTCAACTCGGACTCCTCGTTCGCGAAGTTCCTGAGCAAACTCATCCAGGTAGTCGGCGAACTCATCGGCAACTGGGACTCCGACAA
>CAZKLA010000043.1:9849-13087 GCA_964553455.1 uncultured Aquiluna sp.
AGCGCTCGGTGAATCATGATTGGACGGTGACGTTCACCATCGGCACCGACGTACTCGAGGTCGAATCGCTCCGGTAGGTTGAAGTCGAGCTGGATGGTTGACATCTGCCAAGTTCTGCCAATTGCATCTCTGGCTTGGACCGAGATCTTTGGTCCATAGAAGGCAGCGCCACCTGGGTCTGGAACCAAAGTCAGTCCAGACTTTTGGGCCACCTGAGCCAAAGTGCCGGTAGCTCTATCCCACAGTTCATCGTTACCGACGAACTTGGGGTTCTCCGGGTCTCTGGTCGAAAGCTCTAGGTAAAAATCATTGAGGCCGTAGTCGCGCAAAAGCCCAAGTACGAAGTCAAGAACCTTGGTTAGCTCGGTCTCTAGCTGCTCATTAGTCACAAACAGGTGCGCATCATCCTGGGTCATTCCTCGGACTCGAGTTAGACCGTGAAGCACGCCGGATTTCTCGTAGCGGTAAACCGATCCAAACTCAAACATCCTCAGTGGCAACTCACGATAGCTGCGAGACCGGGAGCGGAAAATCAGGATGTGGAACGGGCAGTTCATTGGCTTTAGGTAATAGTCCTGGCCCTGTCTGCGCAGCGAACCATCTTCGCCATACTCGGCATCCAGCTTCATGGCGGGGAACATGCCCTCCGAATACCACTGCAGATGACCGGAGATTTCGAAGAGGTTGCCCTTGGTGATGTGTGGCGAGTAAACGAACTCGTATCCAGCTTCCTCGTGACGCTTGCGGCTGTAGTCCTCCATCACGCGGCGAACCACACCACCCTTGGGGTGGAAGACTGCCAGGCCTGAACCAATCTCATCCGGGAAGCTAAATAGGTCGAGTTCGACTCCGAGCTTGCGGTGATCGCGACGAGCGGCCTCTTCTAGGCGCTCCAGGTGCGCATCGTGCTGCTCCTGGGTTGGCCAAGCAGTGCCATAGATTCGCTGCAGCTGCTTGTTGTTCTCGTTGCCACGCCAGTAGGCAGCAGCCGAGCGGGTGAGTGAGAAGCCCTTACCAATCCCTCGGGTGTTTGGCAGATGTGGTCCTCGGCACAAATCACGCCAGGCAACAGTGCCATCTGGGTTAAGGTTCTCATAGACCGAAAGTCCCCCAGCGCCAACCTCGGCAGACCCTTCGCCAACATCGGAGCTCTTTAGTCCAATTAGTTCAAGCTTGTATGGCTCATTCTTCATGAGCTCTCTGGCCTCATCGTCGGATACCTCTCGACG
This sequence comes from uncultured Aquiluna sp., assembly GCA_964553455.1. GTDB lineage: Bacteria > Actinomycetota > Actinomycetes > Actinomycetales > Microbacteriaceae > Aquiluna. The sequence continues at coordinate 11,079 of CAZKLA010000043.1, forward strand.
AACAAAGCGCTGTGACTTGCCAACCAGTTCCTTCATGCGCTTTTCGATGCGCTTGAGGTCCTCAGGCTTGAATGCCTCTGGGACATCAAAATCGAAGTAGAAGCCATCCTTGATGGGAGGTCCAATGCCGAGCTTGGCGGGGTCAAACATCTCCTGAACCGCTTGAGCCATGACGTGGGCCGTTGAATGCCTAAGGATAGAAAGACCTTCATCAGATGCTATGTCAACGCCCTCAACCTTGTCGCCCTCGAGCAGCTTGTAGCTGAGATCCTTTAGTTCGCCATTGACCCTAAGCGCGATGATGGAGCGGTCCTCGAATAATCCAAAGCCATCCGCTCCCTCACTTACCTGGTGAGTTTTGCCTGCAAGTTCGATGTTCACACTCGCTCCTAACCCGTGAAGTCTAATCGCTATCAGTCAGGCGTGCCTTACTAGACAGAGATTACGATTTGCCGTTGAATTCGAAACATGGAAGCAGCAGCAAGGGCCCTCGAGGTCAAACTCAACTGGCTTAGAGCAGCAGTACTGGGCGCAAACGATGGCATCGTTTCGATTTCCGGTGTCGTTATCGGCGTAGCGAGTGCCGGGGCGGACAAAGGAACGATTCTGCTCGCGGGCACAGCCGCGGTTGTCGCGGGAGCGATTTCAATGGGCGGTGGCGAATACACGTCCGTCAGCGCTCAGCGAGACACTGAAATAGCCCACGGGAAGCTACCAAAGAACATCTCGGCTCACCCTTGGCAAGCCGCATTCAGCTCGTTCGTTGCCTTCTCTGCCGGAGCCGCACTGCCAATGCTTGCCATCGTCGGACCGTGGGACGAATACCGAATTCAAGTGACCGCCGCTGCTGTGGTTATTGCGCTTGCTACTACTGGATTCTGGGCTGCCAAGGTGGGCAACGCCAAGGTGGGCAAGAGCGTGCTGAGGAATGTGCTGGTTTCGCTGATTACGGTTGGACTTTCTTACCTAATAGGCACTTTGCTGGGCGTAGCGGTCCTCTAGGTAAGTTACCCTTTTACCGTGTCAAGTATTGAACGCTTCGATTTAGCCCTGGTCGGTGGGGGCATTATGTCTGCCACCTTGGGCGTGCTAATCAAACTCGTGAACCCCAAGGCGAAGATTGTCCTATTCGAGCGCCTGGATCAAGTGGCCATGGAAAGCTCTAACCCTTGGCACAATGCTGGCACGGGGCACGCAGCACTTTGCGAACTCAATTACATGCCGGATAGCAAAGACGGTTCACTGCCTGATCCAGCCAAGGCAATCAACATCAACGAGCAGTTCCAAGTTTCCAGGCAGTTCTGGGCTGCACTCGTTGAGCAAGGGATTCTTTCAGCTCCAGAGAGCTTCATCCGAACAGTCCCCCACATGACATTTGTGCGGGGAGAAAAGGACGTTGACTACCTAGCCCGCAGGTTTGAAGCACTAAAGAACCAACCACTTTTCGCTGGTCTTGAATTCAGTAAGGACCCGCAGCAAATTTCCAAGTGGGCTCCGCTCATTACTGACGGACGTCCTCAGGAGGTTATTGCGGCCACCTTTATTGAGCAGGGCACCGATGTCGACTATGGCGCGATCACTCAGCAACTGATTTCTTGGCTAATCAAGAAGGGCGTTCAGGTCGAGACTTCCGTCGAGGTGAAGAGCCTCTATCAGTATCAGGACCAAAGCTGGCAGCTTTCGCTTTCTGGTGAGCACTATCAGCGCATCGTCAAAGCCGACCGCGTATTTGTTGGCGCTGGAGGTTGGGCGCTGAAGCTTCTACAAAAGGCAGGCATCCCGGAGATCAACGGCTACGGAACCTTCCCGGTGTCGGGACACTTCCTGCGCACCGACAATCCCGAGATTGTTGCCAAGCATCAGGCGAAGGTATACAGCCAGGCTCAGGTTGGCGCACCTCCAATGTCAGTACCACACCTTGACACCAGGGTGGTTGACGGCAAGACCTCATTGCTCTTTGGTCCATTCGCCGGTCTGAACCCGAAGTTCCTAAAGTACGGCTCGATCCT
>CAZKLA010000044.1:0-12736 GCA_964553455.1 uncultured Aquiluna sp.
GCTACCGGTGAGTATGTAGACATGCTCAAGGCTGGCATCAACGACCCAGTGAAGGTAACTCGCTCTGCTCTGCAGAACGCAGCTTCCATCGCAGGTCTATTCCTAACCACCGAGGCCGTTGTGGCCGAGCGCCCAGAGCCAGCTTCGGCTCCAGCCGGCGATGGCGGTAACGGAATGGACTTCTAAAGAAGTAAGTAAAAAAGCCGGGGTGGAAACACCCCGGCTTTTGCTTTAAGCCTTTTTCTGCGAGAGCGGAATTTCGAAGCAGAAGGTTGCGCCACCACCAGGGGTAGCCTCGGTCCAAATCTTTCCACCGTGAGCATTGACGATCGATCTAGCGATGGCGAGCCCAAGACCTGAACCGCCGGTCTCACGGTTTCTGGAGTTGTCCGCTCGATAGAAGCGGTCAAAGACCTTCTCCTTGAGTGGCTCTGGAATACCCTCACCGTGGTCCACCACTGCGACCTTGAGGCTCTTGTTTTCCTTAGCAACCTTCACGGTCACGGTAGATCCTTCTGGCGCAAACCTGGAGGCATTGGCAACCAAGTTGGTTAGCACCTGCTTGATGCGGTCCGCATCCAGGTCAACCTCGAGATTGTTAGTGGTGTCCTCAAGTTCAAATTTCACCTTTGGATTGGCCACCGAAGCATCCTTGATCACAGGCCCAGAGATTGACTCGAAACTTACCTTTTGGGTTCGAAGCTGACCCGACTCATCCATTCGGGTGAGGGTCAGGAGCGACTCAACCAGCCCGGTCATTCTGATTGCCTCAGATTCGATGCGCTCCATAGCTTCGGCAACATCCTTGGGTTTCTTAATCGCTCCCATGCGGTATAGCTCGGCATAACCTCGAACGGTTACCAGCGGGGTGCGAAGCTCGTGGCTGGCATCCGAGACGAAGCGTCGCATCTGTTCCAGGGTTTTGTCTTTGCCGTGGACCGCGGATTCGATTGAGTCGAGCATGCTATTGAGCGCTCGGTTTAATCGGCCGATCTCGGTCTTGTCGGGACGCTCTATCAATCGCGATGAGAATTTACCTGCCTTGACCGACTGAGCGGTGCGCTCGACCTCGCGTAGCGGCCTTAGGGCCGAGGTGATGGTTAGCCAAATACTTAGACCGGAGAGCACAATCAGGAAGATTCCAAATCTTCCGCCGATGCTGCCGTATTCATTGATGATTTGCCGGTTGGTGTTGGTTGGCAGTGCCACAACCACCGAACCAAGGGCTCGATTCAAAGGCAGCGCAACTATGCGCCAGGTGGTGTCTGGACCACTTGGATTGTTCACCTCAACCTCAAAGGGAATGCCCTGGGTTTGCTCTACAACCTCGAGGGTGAGGGTTGTGAAGTTAGGGGTCGCACGCTTGTTTCCGGCGGAGGAAACCAAGCCCAAAAACTGTTGGCCCTCTTCATTCAAGATGGCGATGTAATAGTCGCTTGGAAGCGAAGGCAGCGTGAGCTCGCCGTTGGCAACTCTGCGATCAAGCATCAGGGGATTCTCCGAGGAGAGGGTCGATGCCGTGGCTACCAGCAGGGTGTCGGTGTTGCGCTGGAGGTAGGTGCTCAGTAGCGCCACAGTTCCAGCGCTTGAGACCGCAAGCAATAGCCCAATCAAACCAACCGACAGTGCGGTCAGCTTAGATCTGAGGGATATGCGCTCCCAAGCCCACTGGAACTTATTCTTCAACTAATCAGCCCTTTGGACCCTTGAGCATGTAGCCAACACCGCGCTTGGTGACGATCAGCGGCTCTGTGCTCAACGGGTCTAACTTCTTTCTCAGGTAGGAAACGTATGACTCGACAATACCCATCTCGCCATTGAAGTCATACTCCCAGACGTGGTCCAAAATTTGCGCCTTGGTGAGCACCCGGTTTGGGTTGCTTGCGAGGTAGCGAAGCAGTTGGTATTCGGTGGGGGACAGTTCAACAACCTCGCCACCGACGGTTACCTCGTGGGCATCCTCATTCATCTCAAGCTCGCCCACCCGAATCACCGATTGACCATCGGAGTCTTTTCCGGTGCGGCGCATGATCGCAGCGATGCGAGCAACAATTTCATCCAAGCTAAAGGGCTTGGTGACGTAGTCATCGCCACCAACGGTTAGGCCAGTCACTTTGTCCTCGGTCTCATCGCGAGCGGTCAAAAATAAAATCGGAGTTTCGATTCCCATCGAGCGAATCTTCTTGGTGACACCAAAACCAGAGATGTCCGGCAGCATCACATCCAGCAGCACGATGTCCGGCTGGGTGTCGATGATCTTGGCAATGGCGTCTGTGCCATTGGGGGATGTGAGCACCTGGTGCCCAGCGAATCGAAGGCTTGCTGAAAGCAAGTCGCGAATGTTTGGTTCATCGTCAACTACAAGTACTTTTAGGCTCTCCATGCCTAAAGCATGAACCAACTGTCTGGAAGATTCCTGAGAATACTCTGGATGTCTATATTTCGTCGGCGTCCAAGATTTCATAGGAGTAGCCCTGCTCCGCTAAGAAGCGCTGCCGGTTTTGAGCAAAGTCTTGCTCGACAGTGTCGCGGGCAACCAGGGTGTAGAAGGAGGCCGATCGACCATTGGCCTTAGGTCTAAGCAACCGCCCTAAGCGCTGCGCTTCTTCTTGCCTCGAGCCGAATGCTCCAGATATCTGAATCGCCACCGAAGCCTCCGGGAGGTCAATTGAGAAGTTTGCGACCTTTGAAACCACAAGTGCTGTCAGCTCACCGCGTCTGAACTTTGCGAACAGTTGCTCGCGCTCGTCCACCGGAGTCTCGCCAGTGAGTTTGGGAATACCCAAGCCCTGTGAGACTTCCTCAATCTGATCGAGGTACTGGCCAATAATCAAAGTCGGCTCACCCTTGTGCTTCTTGAGTAGGGCTCGAATGATCGGCATCTTGGCGTCCGCGGTGGCAGCAATTCGGAAGCGGGCATCTTGGTCTGCGATGGCGTAGTCCATGCGAACCTCGTCCGGCAAACTCACTCTCACCTCGTAGCAACTGGCTGGAGCGATGTAGCCCTGCGCCTCGATGTCTTTCCAGGGGGCATCAAAACGCTTGGGGCCAATCAGCGAGAAGACGTCTGACTCGCGGCCATCCTCACGCACCAGGGTCGCTGTTAGGCCTAGGCGGCGCCTGGCCTGAAGGTCAGCGGTCATCTTGAAAATCGGAGCTGGCAGCAAGTGGACTTCGTCATAGATGATCAAGCCCCAGTCCCGAGCGTTCAGCAGTTCTAGATGAGCAAACTCGCCCTTACGCTTGGTGGTCAGAATTTGATAGGTGGCGATAGTCACCGGTCCAATGTCTTTGGTCGACCCCGAGTACTCCGCGATGTCTTCTTCTTTGAGCGAGCTTCGAGCCAGCAGCTCATCGCGCCACTGCCTCGCGGATACCGTATTGGTTACCAGAATCAAGGTGTTGGTTTTGACCTCGGCCATGGTCGCGGCACCAACCAAAGTCTTACCCGCACCACAGGGCAAAACCACAACCCCAGATCCACCGAGTTCGAACTTTGCCACCGCTTCTTTTTGGTAATCGCGCAGGTGCCAAAGCGTCTGATCAAGCGAGATTTCAAATGGGGTTCCGGGGGTGAATCCGGCATTGTCCTCAGCTGGCCAACCAAGCTTGAGTAGCTCCTGCTTTAGCTGCCCGCGAGCCCAGTCCTTGACGCGGTAGGCATTCTCGAGACGCTCATCCAAGAGCTCGGAAATCTTTCGATTGCTGGCAACCTCAATCAAAATCGACGGTGTAGAGCCGGTGAGCCGAAGGCCCTTTTCGTCGCGGTCAATCACCAACTTGCCATAGCGATCAATGGTGGAGCGAATCTCTCGCTCAACACCTTCGGGAACCGGATACTTGCTCCAGCGCTTTAGCGAGTCAATTATGAAATCTGCATCGTGCCCGGCCGCTCTGGCGTTCCAAAGCCCCAACCGAGTGATGCGATAGGTGTGGATGTGTTCCGGAGCGCGTTCGAGTTCGGCAAAAATCGCGAGTTCATGGCGTGCATCTTTGGCCTGCGGGTGATCCGTTTCAAGCAGCACTGTGCGGTCGGACTGCACAATCAAAGGACCCAGAGACATCCTTAAAGCCTAACTGAGCCAGACGGCCTGGATCCTAGAAAGCGGCAAGGTGCGCTCTGCTTCCTTGACCACGTCTCTGCCTCGGAAACGGCCACCGGCTATCCCAAGTGGAGTCATTTCGATCTCGACTATGCCCTCTGGCATATCTACCCTGACACCAACCTTGAGTTTGTTTTTGAGGGCGAATTGAAGCTGACGTAGGTGGTCATCTGGGCTGGGTGCTTTGGCTTCTGCGCTAAGAAGCGACTTTGCCTGCAGCGCAAAAACATCAACCAGCTCAGGCTCAATGAACACTTGAGCCAGTCGGGGCGCTACCACCTTGCCTGCCGAATCAAGCTGTATCACCGGATAGCCGGCATCGCGCAGGTTGAAGTAAATCAGGCTCGGATTTAATCGAGACTCCAGGTGGCCATCGGTGGCCTTCAGCATCAGGGCAGTCAGAGCACTTTCGTTGAGAATTTGAGTGAGCAATATGGCATCGCTTGACTCAACGATCGAATTTCCTTCGCCGGCCCGAACAGTAAGCTCCCCAAATTTCTTCTTAGCCTGGGTAAGCAGATAGCTCACCGGTTGCGGTAGTTCTGACCCAGATAGCGACAGCAGGATCTTTTCAATCTCGGGAGCTGACATGCCCATTTCCATGGCGTGCAGGATTGAGTTCAACGACAATCTAAATCGACAGGCAAGACCAAGATCCTCGGACTGAGCCAGCAGGTCAATCTGTTTGTGAACATCGGCAGACAGCGGTCCGGGGGAGATGATGCTCAAATCTCCCTGAATGATGATGCGAGAAACCGGCTTTGGAAACTGGTCCCAGACCAGCTGCCCGGCATTGGCTAGATCTTTACTGGCAGCGCTAAACAATGGCGTCGGCTCAAACTCGGACAGCAGCCCCAGGATGTGTCCGAAGCGCAGTAACTCAAGGTCATTTTGATCAAACAGCGGATACTGCTCGCTCAATTGCGTAACAAGGGACGTGGCTCCAAAGCGCAGCTCGGGTAAATCCCAAACTGATTCGGCCAGAATCAGCCAGCGCTGAGCCGGATCCGCATCCAGCCAATTCAGACCCTTGATTGTTGAGACATATCTGCTCTCGACAACATCAACCAGCCCTGCTCTTCTTGCCAGCTGGAATCGAAGTTGAAGCTGAGCCAAATCCATCTTTAGAACCAGCGCCAGATCCTTGGCCTCGGCTGCGCGAAGTCCAGCCTTTACCGATTCCAGCCAGTGTCGCTCGCAGGCGAACAGGATTTCCGTGATTGCCAGCTGGGTTTCGTAGTTCGAGAGCTCGCTGCTGAATAGCTCATGCTTCACCGGCTTGAGTTTGATCGGCTGCAGCTCTCCAACGAGCTCAACTGCGGATTCAAATGCGCCAGCCTCAGAGGCTAGAAATGAGTTTTGAAGTATTTCGTTGGTTCCACCGGATCTCAGAATCGCAAGTGATTCACTGTCCAGCAGTCGAATTCTTCGCTCCAGCTCGCGACGGCCAACCATCGCACGAGCCAAATCAAACAGGTCGCCTAGCGATGCGGCGGAGTTACCCAGTGGCCGAAGGACTGCCTTGAGCTCGGCTTCACTCATCTCGCGAAGCTGACTTGCTATCAGCAGTAATTCAGACAATTAGCTCCGATTGTTTTTGCCCCTGCGGGCGATTGAGGTGATGAGCATGCTGATGATCAGCAAGAACCCAATTGGGAATCCAATAAGGGGCAGCTGAGCCATCAAGGCGGGAAGTTCCTCTACACCCAAGGCGGTAAGCAACAGCGTTGCCACCATGGAGATTAGGGATACGGCAATGACCCCGATCGCCATGTAGGCCAGGGTTACTTCAGTTTGTGAGCGGTTTGGAGAATCAGCCATCAGATAACTCTAACTCTTCAGGTACACTTATCGCCGGTTAGAGGAAAGTAGGACGTATGCCAACCGGCAAAGTTAAATTCTTTGATGACGACAAGGGCTTCGGCTTCATCGCAGGCGATGATGGCACCGAGGTATTTCTGCACATCTCGGCACTACCTGCCGGTACCTCAACCATCAAGCCTGGTTCCCGCGTTGAATACGGCATTGCCGACGGCCGCAAGGGCGCTCAGGCGCTATCCGTGCGCGTCATTGAGGTGCCAACCCTGACCCCGATGAACCGCAAGCCTGCCGAAGATCTAGCGATTATCACTGAAGATCTGATTCGCCTTCTGGACCAGATTGGCGGAAACCTAAAGCGCGGCAAGTACCCAGAAGCGACTCACTCTCGCAAGGTGGCGCAGCTTTTGCGCAAGGTTGCTGATGAGCTCGAAGGTTAGTTCGACCGATTTAGCGCTAGCAGCTTTGCGGGAAACCACCGAGGCTGGCCTAATTGGGGAATTTGTCTCCGAATCAGAAATCGAAAAAAACGTTGTCGAAGTTCGGTTTTCCTGCACCCTAAAGCAGTATCAGCACTGGCACTGGGTGGTTACTCTGACCCAAACCGACAAGCGCAGCCCACTGACTGTTTCTGAGATCAACCTGCTCGCATCTGTTGATGCGCAACTAGCTCCGCAGTGGGTGCCATGGGCAGAGAGACTTGCTGAATTTAGGCGTCAGTTGCGTGCCGAGGGTAAGGCAAATAGCGATGCCGAAGCAGATGCGCTAATTGAGGGAATGCACTCAGGATTTACGAACCATGAACAGGGCGAGGAATCCCAGCAGAATTCCGATGATGGCGGTGTGAAGCCACCAGTCAAGGCCCGCGTCCGCCAGCGTCGAGTAAAACGCAATGAAGAGAATCAAGACCAGGACCCAGAGTCCGGTACCGACCCACAGAGCTAGTTTGGTATTCACCTTTGCCGGGGTTGGCTCTGGGTGACGATCGGAAAACTTCACAAATAGCTTCGCCATCAGATGCGCTCCAATACATAGTCCAGGCAACTAATGAGGGCTTCAACATCGCTTGGTTCCGTTGAGACAAAGGTTGCAACTCGAATCTGGTTTCTCCCCAGCTTGCGATATGGCTCAACATCCACAACGCCATTGGCCCTGAGGGTCTTTGTGATTTCGGTGGCGTCAATCTTCTCGTCAAAGTCGATGGTCACAACAACCTGGGAGCGGTGGTCTGGGTCGGAAACATAGGCACTCGCAACCGCAGTTTTCTCGGCCCAGTCATACAAAAGCTTTGAGCTCTGCTTGGTTCTGGCATCTGCCCACTTCAAGCCGCCGTTTTGGTTGATCCACTTGATCTGGTCATTCAATAGGTAAAGCGTTGCGATGGCGGGGGTGTTTAGAGTCTGGTTTAGGCGTGAGTTGTCCAGAGCGGTTTTTACGCTTAGGAATTCCGGAATGTAGCGATCGCTGGCGTGAATCTTCTCCACGCGTTCGATAGCAGCCGGTGACATCATCGCCAGCCACAGACCACCATCGGAGGCAAAGTTCTTCTGCGGGGCAAAGTAGTAAACATCAGTCTCAGAAAGCTCGAAATCGATACCGCCGGCAGCGCTAGTGGCATCGGTCAGCATCAAAGCGCCGGCATCCGCTCCGGCAACGCGAGTCACCGGAGTCACGACACCGGTTGAGGTCTCGTTGTGAGGGTAGACGTAGGCATCAATGCCAGGCTGCGCCTCGAGTGCTGCGCGTGAGCCAGGCTCGCTTTTGATTACCTGGGGTGCGATAAGCCATGGGTTAGTGAGCGCGCTGGCAAACTTTGAACCAAATTCGCCGTGGACCAAAGCTTGGGCCTGCTTTTCCACGATGCTGAAAGCAGCTGCGTCCCAAAACGCGGTTGAGCCTCCGTTACCGAGCACCACCTCGTAACCTTCGGGAGCTCTGAAAAGGCTGCTAAGTCCCTCGCGAATTTCGCCGACCATGTTCTTGATTGGTGCTTGGCGGTGACTGGTGCCCATTAGCGCAGCACCCTCGGTTAGAAAGTTGCTGAATTGGCTGACCCTGGTGCGAGATGGACCGCAGCCGAATCTTCCATCCTTGGGGAGTAGTTCGCTTGGGATCTTGATCTCGGCCATGGCCCAAGTTTAGCTTTGATTTAGCATTAGTCTTGCTAAGCCAGAGGGGGCATCATGACCGATTTGATCGACACTACGGAGATGTACCTCAAGGCCATTTTGGAGCTTGAGGAAGACGGCATCGTTCCAATGCGTGCTCGCATTGCCGAACGCCTTGACCACTCGGGTCCAACTGTTTCCCAAACCGTCGCTCGCATGGAGCGCGATGGGCTTTTGCTCGTGGGTGATGACCGCCAGCTCGAGTTCACCGAAGCCGGAAGAGTCACTGCCGTCGAAGTAATGCGCAAGCACCGTTTAGCAGAGCGCCTTCTGCTCGAGGTTATCGGCCTGGATTGGCACCTGGTTCACGAAGAGGCTTGCCGCTGGGAACACGTCATGAGTGAAGCGGTAGAGCGCAAAATCGCGGGGCTGCTATCCGACATCTCACATTCGCCATTCGGGATGCCGGTACCAGGTTTGGACCTATTGGGGCTTCCGGCAGCTAAGCCGCTGGCCTGCGCGCCAATCACAGCTGTCACCTCTGGCGAATATCAACTGCTTCGCATCGGAGAGCCAGTTCAGGTGGACGAAGAGTTTTTGCTTCAGCTGCGCGACCTGGGCCTATTGCCCGGGGCAAAGGTTGTGGTGACAGTGGAAAAGACTGGCTGGTTGCTCAGCGCTGCGGGCAAAGCTGAGGGAATGCTGTTAGATGAGCTGATTGCGTCACACTTATTCGTTGGCTAACAAAACCTCGGTTATACTGCTTCACGCGGAAGTTCCAATGAAGTTTTCGGAGGATTCCTTTTGACCCATCCAACCGCAGAGGTTCAGCTGGTATCTCGTAAAGAGATGCGCAAGCAGCAGACCCAGCCCAAGCGCGCTCGACGCAGCCTAAATGTTCGCACGCCTGTGACAATGGCGGTAGCGATTGGGATGTTGGCAACTTTTGCCCTGCCTTCTTACGGATTTGACCCAGAGACCACAGCAATGAGTGGCCTAGCCCGTGACAATCGCCTAGTTCAGTTCTCTGCCCCATCCCAGGGCCTATCGGTAGCAACCGTTAGGGCTGTTGAGTTTTCCCGAGGCGACTACAAGCCAGCGGAGGCATCTGAGTTCCAGGTGACCACCACCAGAAGCCGCAGCTACACCGGACCACTTGCTGAGAATTACTGGGCCAAGCCGCGCTTCACCAACATCACTTCCGCCCTGATCATGCGTGCATCGGCAGAGCAGGTTGGTGTTCCTTATGTTTCCGGCGGCGAAACCCCAGCTGGATTTGACTGCTCTGGTTACGTGATGTTTATCTACTCGCAGTTTGGTATTCCACTGCCTCACAGTGTTTATCAGCAGTCCAAGCTCGGCGTAAAGATTGACATCGAAGACGCTGTCCCCGGCGACATCGTGGTCTTCAACGACTTCAGCCACAACGGAATTTACGCTGGTAACGGCAACTTCTACCACGCACCGCAGCGCGGCGATCGTGTGAAGCTAGCTCCAATCTTTACCCCACGCTTCCACATCATTCGCCTGGTCGACATCAACAGCTAATCGATACCAAAACTTCACTTTTTGTTTCTGCGTTTCTGCGCTGATTTAGGAACATCGGTCGTAATCTTCCCTCAAGTGTTGACTTGATCTATTGGGAGGAGGTGCCAGATGCCTAAGGGCTTGCTCTCCAAGCACGGCAATTGGATTCATCTGCACCAGCATCCCTGCATATCTCGCCAGGAAATTTCGCGCGTCGCTTTTTGCGACGCGTTTTTTGTTTCCGGGCAGTCACACCGAAATCCCGCAGGCCGTGCGGGTGGTTTCGATTAAAGGAGTAGTTAGTTGCGCACATTAGTCCTAAACGCAGGTTACGAGCCGCTAGCAGTGGTGTCATTCAAGCGAGCATTGATTCTGGTGTTGAATGAAAAAGCCACCATTTTGGCAGGCGCTGAAAAAGGCAAAGTCCACAGTGCTGATCGAGAGTTTGAACTCCCTACTGTGATCCTGCTGCAGCGCTATGTCAGAATCCCCGGTTCAAGAAAGATTCCGGTTTCGAGGCGAGGGGTGCTCAGAAGAGATGCTCACCGCTGCGGATACTGCGGCAAGAGTGCCAACACCATCGATCACATTCTTCCCAAATCCCGCGGGGGAGCGGACAGCTGGGAGAACCTGGTTGCGTGCTGCCTGAGGTGTAACAACGCCAAGAGCGACAAGACTCCAGCCGAGATGGGCTGGGAGCTCAAGATCACGCCCAAGATGCCAAGTGGATTGATCTGGACAGTTCGCGGAGTTGAAAAAGAGGATCCACAGTGGGAGCCATTTCTAGGGTTGCAGCGTCAAGCTGCCTAAGTGGCCTCGATAGGAATCGAACCTACGACACACGGTTTAGGAAACCGTTGCTCTATCCACTGAGCTACGAAGCCAAAAGCAAGTAATAGGTTACTCGCAATTCAATCTCGATTTATCTCTGAGTTACAAGCCACGACCCAGGCAAGAACTGTTTGCTGAGCCATCAGAGAGCCGTCAGCCGATTTGTGCCGTTGCCTCTTAGGATTTGGGCGTGGAGCCGCAGGTCAGAGTCCGCGCCTGGCGCGATGAATTGCAAGGAATTGGTGGAACCAATCCCTTGGTTTCGTTTGAGCTCTCCAGCTTTGGCCAGGTTGATCTGGCCCGCTCTCACCCGGGGGGATTGGCCCAGCTAGTTTCTTCCCGAAGCACAACACTTAGCAATCTCGTCAGAGATGGTGTCGCACAAGCCCGCGCTCACAGCGCGGTTCGCCGCATCAAGCTAAAGGCTGCTCGCATCGAAGACAACTTCGGGATTTCCTCGGTCTTTATTGCCGGTGGCCTAGTGGAAGACAAAAATTCTGGGAGAAGGCTCCCGATTCTGCTCTGGCCAACCCACCTAATTTCCAAGGGTGAAGACTATGAGATTCGGATTGATTCCAGACCGCTTCTAAACCCTGCGCTTTCCGAGCTGATCACATCGGTGCGCAAGAGCTTTAGCCCAAATGACTTGCTGGCCGTTTCGGTTGGTCAAGGGGATCTGATTCCGCTTTCGGTAATGTCCTTGGTTTCGGAAATTCTTCAGGGCACCGGTGTTGAAGTCGAAAAGCTTTTAGTGCTGGGAAACTTCGTTCCGGATCTACTGACAACCCAGCTTCAAGCGTTGCCTTCCGAGCAAGATCTTTTGCTCAGAGTTGCGGGCGAGGGTGATGTTACTGAGCTGGAAACAGCAGCACCAGTTGTGCTGGTCGCCAATGCCGATGACTCTCAGCGTCAGGTGCTCCAAAAAGCGCTCGCTGGCAATTCATTCGCAGTCGAAACTTTGCCAGGCTGCGGTTACCTGCAGACCGCAGTCAACCTGCTGGCCAACTTGGCCTACCAGGGCAAGCGAGCCTTGGTCATCGGACCGAGGCAGCAAACCTTGGATGAGATGGCTGAGCGTTTAGGGGCGGCTGGCCTTCCTGGCTTGGCAATTCGTGAGTCTCAAACCTGGACCGATGCGGTTAGCGCAATCTCAAGAAACGAGAAAGCACAGCCGGTGGCGCTAGCCGATGCCATCGCCTCAAAGCAGGCTGCCGAAGTAAAGATTGCTAAGTATTTTGAGCTGGTTGGTAACCCAGACGCTGAGCTAGGTGTCAGCCTGATAGACGCCATGCGAGAACTTGCGGCGCTCGCCGGCAAGGCGACTCCACCGACCAATAACTCAAGAATTCGCACTGACTTGCTCGCCGGGCTCGCTGAGCGCGCAATGCCCTCATTGCGTTCGGCTCACCAAGCTAGGGTGTTTGATTTTGGCCCGCAAGATTCCCCTTGGTTCGCAGCACGCTTTGAGACAAGGCAAGAACTCACTGACGCGCTGAGCGCGGTGAAGGCAATCTCTGGTGAGGAGTTTCGAACCCTCCGTTATCAAATCAGCCGCTACCTAGCTGATCAAAAGTTGGTTCAGTGCGAGAGCGTCGAACAGTGGGCGAGACAGCTGCGGTTGCTGATTGGAATTAGGGAGACTCTGGACAAGTTCCTTCCTTCGATCTATGACCGCTCGCTGGCTCAGATGATTGAGGCAACCGCTCCCAGAACTGAGCGTGGTCAGCTATCCGGAGCACAGCGCCGTCGCTTCAAAAAACTCGCAAAAGAGTTCATCCGTCCCGGGGCTTCTATAACCAACCTCTACATTTCGCTTCAGCAGGCCGAGCAGCAAAGAATTGGCTGGCTGGAGATGAACCAGACCCAAGCTCCGCCAACTGTGCCCTTGGGTCTAAACGATGTTCAAGAGAAATTTGAGCGCATTACCTCGGTGCTGGATATGCTTCAGCGTCACCTGGATCCAAACCCAGACATAGAACTGCTAACCAGATTGTCGCTAGATGCTCTCGAAGCAAAGATCAATGACTTGGCAAACAAGACCGAGATTTTGGATCAACTGCTTGAGCGCATGCCATTGGTTGCGGAGCTGGAATCGCTTGGTCTTGGCAACCTGGTGGTTGAACTCTGCAAGCTGCACCCAGATATCGAGCGCGTTGAGAACGAATTCCAACTGGCTTGGTGGCAATCCGCCCTGGAGGCGATTGTCAATCGCAACCCGACCATCTTGCAGTACTCCGCGGCTGAGATAGCGAAGCTTGAGGCTGAGTTCGAGAGATGCTCAGCGCAACTAATCGAACACGGCAATAACGAGGTTAGGGATCGGCTAAGTGCGCGCTGGAAAGGCGCGAT
>CAZKLA010000045.1:0-12528 GCA_964553455.1 uncultured Aquiluna sp.
TATTTCCAAATTAAAGGGTTTGATACCACCGCTTTAATGCAAGACTATATGCGTTATCTGAATGTAGCGAAAGCCAACGATAAAGGCTCTGCCAATCTGTCGTTTGCCCCATACCCAACCAAAGTGCTTATTGGTTACGCTAACATTCCTGATACGGGCTACGGAACTTAATCATGCCAGTACCACAGCAAAGAAGGGCAGTTACCGCTTCTGTGGCTTCCCCTATTGGGGGTTGGAACGCACGGGATTCGGTAGCCGAAATGAACCCACTTGATGCGGTGGTGCTAGAAAACTTTTACCCAACCCCTTCTCAAGTTGAACTGCGTAAAGGCTACACCAAATACGCTACAGGCATTACTGGGCAAGTTGATACCCTAATGCAATACTCAGGCGGTAGCACCGAAAAGCTATTTGCCGCAGCAGGAAGCGTGATTTATGATGTTTCTGCGGGTGGTACGGCTACTTCAGTCCAAACAAGCTTGGGAAGTGACCGTTGGCAGTATGTCAATGTGTCAACTGCGGGTGGTAATTTCTTGACCGCAGTCAATGGAACGGATGCAGCCCTACTTTATGACGGTACAAGCTGGATTAAATACGCCAATACTAGCACCGCACAGACCATTAGCAACTTAACTGCGTCAGGAACAACTTGTACAGTTACAACAAGCGTAGCTCATGGGTTAGTTACTGGTAATCAAGTCACCATTACAGGCGCAAGCCCATCGGCATACAACGGAACATTTGTAATTACGGTGACTGGTGGCACAACTTTTACCTATACTGCCCTTTCAGCCCCCGCTTCTAGCCCTGCAAGCCCATTAGGGTCATACACAATCGCCAAATACATTACTGGCGTGGACTCTGCAAACCTAATTCATGTCAATTTGCACAAAGATAGGCTGTATTTTGTAGAAAAAAACACCCTAAAGTTTTGGTATTTAGGGGTAAACGCTATAAGTGGGGCGGCAACATCCTATGATTTGGGCGCAGTAGCCCGAAATGGTGGTTTTATTCAGGCAATGGGCACTTGGACTTTAGACGCTGGCTACGGAGCAGACGATTACGCTGTTTTTGTGACCAATAACGGTGAAGCCATTGTTTATAAAGGCTCAAACCCATCCGATGCGAATAATTGGTCGTTAATTGGAGTATGGCAACTCGGTCAAATCTTTACTAGACGGTGTTTTTTCAAATGGGCAGGCGATTTATTGCTCTTAACCCACGATGGAATCGTACCTTTGACGGGTGCTTTGCAGTCTAGCCGCCTAGACCCCCGTGTCAATATTACCGATAAGATATATTTTGCGGTTAGCCAAGCTGCCGACCTATATAGCACCGAATTTGGCTGGCAAATCCACTATTTTGCTAAACAAAATATGCTGATATTCAATATTCCTGTAATTGGCGGTCAACAACAGTTTGTTATGCACACCATTACAAAGGCTTGGGCTAACTTTACAGGCTTTAACGGCACTTGCTTTGAAGTATTTAACGAAGATATGTATTTTGGCGGGAATGGCTATGTGGGCAAGTTTTATGACGGTTTATCCGATGACGATACCAACATTAAGGCTACTTGCCAGCAAGCCTACAGCTATTTTGACGCTAGAGGGCAGTTAAAACGCTTCACGATGGTACGCCCTATCCTCACCGTAGATAACGGCACACCGACCGTTTTATGCGGTATTAACACCGATTTTGAAACCCAAAACTCTTTGGGTCAGGTTAGTTATAACCCCGCTTTGTTAAGTGTAGGGGTTTGGGATACATCTACTTGGGATAACGCTAATTGGGGTGGTCTTGCCGCAGTATCAAAACAATGGCAAGGCGTAACAGGAATTGGTTATGCGGCAGGAATTAGCTTAAATATTGCATCGCAAGATATTGCGGTGACTTGGGCATCAACGGATTATGTTATGGAAAGAGGAGCGGTCTTGTAAATGCTTTGCTCTGCGAATACAGTTGAGTTAAAGACTTTGGCAATGCAAATATTACAAAATGAGATTGGAGTACAGCCTTGCGGTGATTTTCAGGCAATATTTTGGGCTGATGAGAACAGAAACATAGAATGGGTAATAGGATACACAGCGTTTATAGGAAAAACTTGTCAAATGCACATGGTGAACTTAAAGGGTGGATATACGCCCAAACTCTTGTTAAAATCAGCATTTGAATACCCTTTTAAAATCTGTGAGTTAGAAAAGGTTTTTGGAATAGTCAATAGTAAGAATACAAAAGCTATGGAATATGACCAAAAATTAGGTTTTAAGGAAGCCCACCGATTTGTTGGTGTGCATGACGATGGCGGTGACATTGTAGTTTTTGAGATGGATAAATCCGATTGCCGTTGGATTAAGGAACGCAAACATGAGCATACTGAGAAGCAAACATAGCGGTTGGACTTGGGAAGGCAGACGCACACCGCATGGCGGTGGTAAAGGTGGTGGTTCAGCACCCCCACCCCCTGATTATGCAGGCGCAGCACGGGCTACTGCGGCAGGCAACTTAGAAGCTGCCCGTGTAGCCGCAGCCGCTAACCGTGTTAATCAGGTAACCCCATACGGTACTTTGACTTATTCACGCAGTTCTCAGCCAACTTTTAATGCTCAAGCCTATAAAACTGCTTTAGATGCTTACAACCAAGCTAGGGCAAGCTATCAGCCCCAACGGGATGAATATGGAAACATTACTAATCCATTGGAAATAACAGCACCAAATTATCAAGAGTTTATGACTTATCCAAGCCCCGATGAGGGTTGGGTAGCAACACAAACTTTAGCCCCAGCACAACAAGAACTACTTGATATTCAAAATGCGCTAAGTATTGGCACAGGAAAATTAGGTCAACAAGGCTTGAAATATGTAGAAAACATGATTTCTCAGCCGTTTGATACTAGCAAATTGCCAAGTTTAGGCATTAATGCGGGTGAAACATACACCGATGCGTATATGCGTAGGCTTGCCCCTGTGATGCAACAAAGCCGTGAAGCTTTAGAGCAAAGTTTAGCTAATCAAGGTATTGGAATTGGCTCAGAAGCTTATGACCGTGCTATGCGTAACTTTGAGCAGAAACAAAATGACCTAATGCTTGGAGCAGCAACGCAAGGATTCGGAGTAGGACAAGCTGCAAGACAACTAGGCTTTAATGAATTAGCTTATCAGCGTAATGAACCACTAAATACCCTTAATGCGGTTCGTTCAGGTGCACAAGTTACATCGCCTAGTTTTGTCAATGTGCCACTTCAAGCGACAACTGCTGGCCCTGATTTATTGGGCGCAGCTAACGCTTTGTATTCTAACCAAATGGCTGGATACAACGCCCAACAAGCCGCTAATGCAAATATGATGGGTGGATTAATGGGATTGGGTGGTGCTTTAGGTGGTGCAGCAATACTCGCAAGCGCAAGCCCAGCAGCCGCACCGTTAATGCTTGGTGGTTGCGATATTCGTTTAAAACAAAATATCAAGCCAGTAGGCGTAATGGATAACGGATTGACCTTATATAGCTTTGAATACAAAGATGAATTTAAAGACAAAGAGTTCTGCGGTCATGGATTCAGAATTGGAGTTATGGCTGATGAAGTTGAACAAGTGTTCCCATACGCTGTATCTACGCTTGATGATGGCTATAAAGTCGTTAATTACAGCTTATTACCGTAGGAATTTATATGGCTACTACTGATTTATACGGACAATATACCAATCCAGCTACCCCTGAAATATTGGGGTTAGAGCGTCAGCGTGAATATGCACGACAGTTAATGCAAATGTCAGCACAACCACAAGGCGGTATGGTAAGTGGTCGATATGTTGCCCCTGCATTTACTCAACAGTTACAAGCTGCATTAAACCCTGTGATTGGTGCTTTGATGTCAACATCTGCTGACAAAAGAGCATTACAAATTGCTGAAAGATTGCGTGAAAAAGAAGCCGAAGATGTCAATAAATTCTTCCAATATCAATACGGTAGCCCATCACAGCAAGTTGAAATGGCTGGCCCATACGGTGCTAGAGTTGGTGAGCAAGGTGCAAATGTACCAATGCCAACGCTTACAACACCTGAAATTCCTCGCAATCCTCAAATGGCTTATCAGATTGCTGCTCGGTCACAAAACCCAATTTTGCGTCAACAATTAGCAGAAATGTTAAAAGGAAAGACAGTCAAAGAAGGCGAAACTGTATATCGTTACAACCCATTAACAGGTAAAGATGAGCCAGTTTTAATGGGTGGAGAAACTTTGCCCTCTGACCTTAAATCAATAGCAATTCGTTTAGGTTTGCCTAGAGATTCAAGCAAATGGACTGATGAGCAAAGAAAACTTGTTGACACAACTGCAAAAGCAGAAAAAGGCCCACCAGTTACAAATTTGGTTGTTAATACTGGAAAAGCATACACAAGTGCTTTTGGTGAAGGTATTGCTAAGGGAGATATTGATAAGTTTGATGTTGCCCAAAAAGCACCAAGCATTTATCAAAATGCAGTAACAACAGAACAATTACTAGATAAAGGCGCAATTACTGGATTAGGGGCAACTTACAAACTTAATCTTGCAAGAGCATTAAATGTTGCTGGTGCTAACAATAATGAAATTATTAAAAACACCGAACAACTTATTTCTAATCGTGGTCAAATTGTTCTTGATTCCATTAAAGCGTCAGGTCTTGGTGCTGGTCAAGGGTTTACCAATACTGACCGTCAATTTTTGGAAAAAGTTAAAGGTGGAACTATCGAGCTTAATGCAAACACCTTGCGTGAACTTGCAAGAATTGAAAAGAATATTGCACAAGCTACTGTTAATGCTTGGAACAATCGTTTACCAAATATTCCACAAGAAGCAATTAGAGGTACTGGTGTTGGCCCAGTTCAACTACCAAGTGTAGGTGGGTCAAAAACAGTAGATTTTAATAGTTTGCCAAAGTAAAGGTATATATGGATGTAAGGATGCCTGATGGCACAGTAATTACAAATGTGCCTGACAATGTAACTCAAAGCGAACTTCTTGCTAGATATAATAAAACGCAAGTTGATGTCGCACCGCAAGCTCAACCCACAGTTGATGAATACCCACAATGGGCTTCTACAAGCGGTGGCGCAGCAGTTGGCAGACCACGCAGAGTTGACAGAACCAATGTTCAAGCTCAACCTCGCCCTTTAGAATCAGCAATGGCTGGCGTTACCAAATCTGTTATTGACCCATTATTAGCTGCAGGGCAAATAGCTACTGGTGGTAATTTAGGCACTAGCGAACTAGCACAAAATTTAGAACAACAAGCTAAAGTTTATTCTCAAGCAAACCCTTATTCATATTTAGGTGGTCGTATTGCTGGTGCTTTTGCACCCGCAGCCGCAGTTGCCAAACCAATTGGTGCTATTCCTAGTTTTGCTAAAGCCAACCCAATTGCACAAGGTACTGCTCTAGGTGCTGTATCAGGCGCAATGACCCCTATCAATACAGGCGCAACTGGCGCACAAATGTATGGCGATGTGGCGCAAAACATTGGCATAGGCGCAGGCGGTGGTGCATTAATTGGCTCAGTACCAATGGTTGCTGAAATGTTGCGAGGTCAAAAACCCAATCCACAAGTATTAAGTCAAGTACAGCAAGCTAGAGAAGCTGGTTATGTCATACCGCCAACTCAAGCTAATCCATCGTTTATTAATCGTGTTATTGAAGGTATTTCAGGTAAAGTTTCTACGGCTCAAAACGCAAGCCTAAGAAATCAAGAAGTCACAAATCGTTTAACTGCTAAATCATTAGGTTTGCCTGAAGATACAGTAATTACGCCTGAAGTTTTACAAAATTTACGCCAAACTGCTGGTCAGGCTTATGAAAATTTAGGTGCATCTGGGGTTATTAAAACTAGCCCTAAATACATTCAAGCATTAAATAACATTGAGCCATACAAAGACGCTAAAAAAGCCGTTCAATACTTTAATTCGCCTGAAGCTAAACCAATTATTGACACAATTGATTCGCTAAAAACCGATACTTTTGATGTTAGCGCAGCACTTTCTAAGATTAAGTTGTTAAGAAACGATGCGGATAAAGCGTATCGTGCTGGTGATTCTGCTTTAGGCAAAACAAACAAAGAAGCAAGCAAAATTCTTGAAAATACGATTGAAAACTACCTTGCTAACACCAAGCAAACCGATTTGCTTAATAAATTTAAAGATGCTCGTCAATTAATCGCTAAGACTTACACAGTAGAAAAGGCATTAAATCAAACTACTGGTAGCGTTAATGCAAAAGCGTTGGCTGCACAGTTGCAAAAAGGTAAACCATTATCCGCAGAACTTAAAACCGTTGCTGAATTTGGTCAAACTTTTCCAAAAGCGGTGCAAACCCCTGAACAAATGGGAAGCTTGCCACAATTTAGCCCAATTGATTATTTTGCTGGTTTAATTGGCGGTGGCACAACTGGCCCTGCTGGTGCAACCGCAGCATTAGCTAGACCCGCTTTGCGTTCTTTAGCTTTATCTCAACCAGTACAAAACAGATTAATGCCAAATCCTTTAACACCTGAACAGCGTAATTTGGCTAGACTACTAACATTACAAGGTATGCAAGGAGTAACAAATGAGTAGAAACGGGTCAGGTACATATTCCCTTCCTGCGGGTAATCCCGTAGTTACAGGCACAGTTATATCGACTTCATGGGCTAATAACACCATGAACGATATAGCGTCTGCGCTAACTGGCTCAGTCGCTTCAGACGGTCAAACCCCAATGACAGGGCCATTAAATCTAAATAGCAATAAGATTACCAATTTAGCGGCAGGAACAGTTAACGGTGATGGTGTTAATTACACCCAATTTAACACCCCTACTTTTGGTGGTGCGGTTACTTGTAATTCAACCTTAACAGTCGTTGGTGACACCACTATGAGTGGTAACTTGGCTGTTAATAGCACGGGTCAGGTAAGACTTCCTAACGGTACTACTGCTCAACGCTCGGCTACACCTACGGTAGGTTCTGTACGCTATAACACCACATTACAACAGTTTGAAGGCTACTCAACATATAGCGGTCAGACTATTAGCACAATTACCAATGTTACAACTACCGCTACCTTAACGACAGCAACGGCTCATAGTTTAACTACTGGAAACATGGTAACAATTAGTGGTGCTACACCAGCCGAATATAACGGTACATTTAGCATTACGGTTACTGGAGCAGACACCTTTACTTACACGATGTTAGCCGCCCCTTCAGGTTCGGCTACTGTAGTTGGTTCTTACCTTGTTGGAAAATGGGCGCAAATTGGCGGTGGGGCTACGGGTAATGGCGGTGACCAAGTATTTGTCGAAAACAGCCAAACCGTGACTGCTTCTTACCAAATACCTACAGGAAAGAACGCATCAACAGTATCACCCATTACAATTAATGGTGGTGTAACAGTAACCGTGCCTAGCGGTAGTCGCTGGGTAGTTTTGTAAAGGAAAATATATGTCTATTGTCTTAATGGGTTCAACTAGCGGAAGCTGTACGCTACAAGAACAAGCGGTAGCAGGCACTACTACACTTACTTTGCCAACTTTTAACGGCACAGTCGGTCTTTTAGTTAGTGGAACATCTGTTGCATCCACATCAGGTACTTCTATTGACTTTACTGATATTCCAGCAGGAGTAAGACGAATTACTGTGATGTATTCAGGCATATCTGTAAACGGAACAGCAAATTTAATTATTCAAGTAGGCGCAGGAAGCGTGACCACAAGTGGTTATACATCCACACTGTCACTTGCTGTAAATGCAACTTTATCAACTACAACAAGCACATCAGGTTTAGTTTTTGCTAGTGCCGCAAACGCTGTTTTTGCTTATAGTGGACAATTAATTCTATCTACATTGGGTTCTAATAGATGGGTATGCTCAGTTAATACCAACGAAGATTCTTCTGCAAGAGCTATGTTTGGTGCTGGAAGCATAACTCTTGGCGGTGCTTTAGATAGAGTTAGATTTACAACAACAACAGGCACAGACGCTTTTGATGCTGGCACTATTAACATTTTGTATGAATAAGGAATAAATCATGGAACGAATTGAAGTGAATGTACAAACTGGCGAGCAAAAGACTGTGCAATTAACTGCGGAAGAAATCGCACAAGCAGAAGCTAGTTATCAAGAATGGCTTGCTAGTCAGCCCACCAAAGAAGAACAGATTGCTAAACTGCAAGAGCAGATTGACGCACTAAAAGGAGCGTAATATGGCTGTTACTTTAAATGCTTCAACATCTTCAGGATTTGTACAGACTGCTGACACTAGCGGAATTATTACTTTACAAAACAACGGTACTGCCGCTTTAACTGTTTCGTCAGGTAATCTGCAATTTAACTCAGGTTACGGCTCAGTCGCTACTGCATATGGCTGTCGTGCATGGGTGAACTTTAATGGTACTGGTACGGTTGCTATTCGGGCTAGTGGTAATGTAACTTCTATTACTGATAATGGTATTGGTGACTATACCGTTAACTTTACAACTGCAATGCCTGATGCAAACTATTCTGGTGTGGCTACTTCCCGTTTTTCAACTTTATACAAGATATACGGCAATGCAACATTATTACCGACATCAGCTTCGGCTGCTCAAGTTTGTACAGGTATTGAAGATACTTATACAGGTGAATTACCATCCGATTGTGAATGGGTTTCTGTTGCAATCTTCCGCTAAAAGGATAAATCATGGATAAAAGAATTATTTACCCAACAGACGATGGCGTAGCTATTATTGTTCCTGCTCCTGAGTGCGGATTAACAATTGAAGAAATTGCCGCTAAAGATGTACCACAAGGCAAACCTTACAAAATTGTTGATGTGTCAGATATTCCATCAGACCGTACATTTAGAAATGCTTGGGAGTACACAGAATGATTACTATTAATATTGATAAAGCTAAAGCAATTACCAAAGACCGCCTACGCATGGAGCGTGCGCCATTATTGGTTGCTCAAGATGTTCTGTATATGCGTGCTACTGAACAAGGCGCAGACACCACAGCAATCGTAGCTGAGAAACAAAGGCTAAGAGATATTACTAAACTAGCTGATGAAGCAACTACGCTAGACGAACTTAAAGCATTGAAAGTAGAGGGTTAATCATGGCAATTACTATTTCAGGCGATAGCCCTAATTTTAGTTCTGCAACTATAACTTCAGGCACAATTACAACAGGAACTATTACTACAGGAACTATTACTACTTTAAACGCACCTAGCGGAGTTCTTGCAACACAGAACGGAATGACTGGTATTGCTAAAGCTTGGGTTCAATTTAATGGCTCATCTGCAACTATTGCAGGTTCTTTTAATGTAAGCAGTATCACAAGAAACGGAACTGGTGATTACACCGTTAATTTTACAACCGCCATGCCAAACGCTAATTATGCGGCTAGTGGATTTAGTGGAACAAATAGACTGGTTGCTTGGAATCAATCTAATGTTAATTACAGCACCACCGCTTTACGAGTTGCACATACGACCGCTGGTGCAGGCGAAACAGATGACAGGTCAGAACGAGTATCTGTTTGTATTTTCAGTTCATAAGGAATAAATCATGGCACAAGTAATTATTTTTCAAAATGAACAAGGCGGTGTGTCTGTTTGTATTCCTACAGGCGAACTACCGATTGAACAAGTATTGACAAAAGACTGCCCAGCAGGAGCAATGATTGTTGATTCAGATACGCTTCCCAACGAGCATAATGACTTCTTTAATGCGTGGGAATTGACTGACGGTGTTGTAACAGTTAACTTTGACAAAGCCAAAGCCATTACTAAAGACCGTTTGCGTGCAGAGCGTAAACCTTTGCTAGAAGCTCAAGATGTAGCGTTTCAGCGTGCATTAGAGTCAGGTGCAGATACTTCTGCAATCGTAGCTGAAAAACAGCGTTTGCGTGATGTAACCCAGTTAGCTGACCAAGTAACTACTCTTGATGAACTCAAAGCCCTAAAGGTGTAATTATGTTTATCGTTGAATGGTTATTTGACAAGATGGGCTATCAAAAAAAGATTCAATGGACTAGCTCATCCTTGACTTGGGAAGATGTAGTGCCACCCAAAAAGCGTAAGCCTGCCGCCAAAAAAACGGCAACCAAAAAGCCACGCAAGAAAGCATGATATGGCTAACGAGATTGAAAAAGAAATCGTTAAGCAGGCGATTAAAGAGTGGCTGAATGAGAAAGTGGCTCAGTTTGGCTGGTTTTCAATCCGCACCATTTTCTATGTATTTGTTGCTGGACTTGGTTACGCCTACTTAGTAACTCACGGTTGGTCGCTACCAAAATGAAATTATGGAACTTCATGAAGGGGTCAAATCCCTAACAAGCAATCTTGATGCAAGCCGACAATCGGCTAAAGAAGTATCAAAAAGCATCGAGAATGTTCAAAAAGAAGCATCCGACATAGCAGTACAGAGAAATTTAGATAGACGCAAAGAGTTAAAAGAAAACGCAATTCGTCAAGAACTTTTCCTCAAAAAAGTCTTGATGCAATGGGAGCATGAGGAAAAGGTTAGGCGTGAAGAAGCACAATTACGAGCAGACTTTCTTAAAAAGTACGGTAAACGATGGGCAGAAGTCGAAGCATTAAAAGCAAAGTTAGAAAAGCAGGAAAAAGAGTTACAAAAAGAATTTAATAAAGATTTAAAAAAAGCACAAATCGCTCAGTTTTGGTGTTTTGTGGTTGCTGGTTGGATTGCTTATTTTTTAGTATGGGGTAAATAAAATGTTTCCTTTAACTGCGTTGTTTGATGTGGGCATGAAGATACTGGATAAGTTTATTCCTGACCCTGAAGCAAAAGCTAAAGCTCAAGCAGAGCTACTAAAGATGCAACAAGAAGGGCGATTGGCTGAGTTAAACGCTGATAATATTGAAGCCCAAGAGCTTACTAAACGCCAACAATCTGACATGGCTAGTGATTCTTGGTTATCCAAAAATATACGCCCTATGACCCTTATAGCCATCCTAGCGGGGTATTTTATCTTTGCTGGTATGTCAACCTTTGGCATGAACGCTAACGAAAAGTATGTAGAACTACTGGGCCAATGGGGTATGTTGATTATGTCGTTCTACTTTGGTGGTCGCACCTTAGAGAAAATCATTGACATGAAGGCTAAAAAAGATGACTGACCGCTACATGGAGTGCCTAGCACGGGTACTGAAGCACGAAGGGGGTTATGTTAATGACCCACTTGATTCAGGCGGTAGAACCAATTTAGGGGTCACCCAACGGGTTTGGGAAGAATGGGTAGGGCATCCTGTATCGGAAGCCGATATGCGAGCCTTAACCCCCGAAAAAGTAGCCCCCATGTATAAGATGAAGTATTGGAATCCAAGCTACTGCGAAAAACTGCCGAAAGGACTAGATTATGTCGTATTCGATTTTGCTGTTAACGCAGGAACAGGCAGAAGCGTTAAGACGCTACAATCGGCAATCGGTGTCGTGGCTGATGGCGTTATCGGGCCTAGAACTATGGCAGCAATTAATGGTGCAAACCCTAAAGAACTTATTAACAAGTTTTCAGACGCTAGGGCAGACTTCTATCAAGGAATCGTAGCAAGAAAACCCGACCAAGTTCGCTTTATTAAAGGCTGGCTTAATCGGGTTGAGGAATCACGCAAAACAGCCCTTGAGCAAGATGCAAGTGCAAACGAACAGGCTTAGACCTATCAAAATACGATTGACCCAGTAATCCCGCTTTAAACGGTCAGGGTCATGGATTAGGAAAGACTGAAGCCGTAGCATATCAATATCTTCTTCTACATAGCGTGGCTTTTGGTAATACACGCCAATCTTTACGCCTGATTTAGTTTTGTACGGTATGTTCATTGTTTCCTCGCTTCCATCATTGCGTCAGCAAATAAATAAGCATCTTTAGCCAAAATTTCTACTCCTATTTCAATTCTTGATTGGTTGTTTATTGTGTAATAAACGCAATCAGGAAGAGCGTTAGATATTAAACTTTGAAATGCTTTAGCAGCAAAATAATCCCGCAAATCCATGCCTGTGCTTTGTTTAACACCAACAATGTCATTGCCGTAAATTGGTTCATTATTTGGAAACGCTTTCATTCAAACTCCTTCCAGTCGGTATCTTCTATGGTGTAAATAAAGTCCATGACTTCACTATCGGTATGCAAGTGTTTATTGGCGATGTCAGGTATAAATTCAACGGCTGTATGAACTTCCTGAACCAGTTGATAGGCTTGGTATAGCTTATCAATCATTTCTTGTTTGGTCACGATACACCCCCTGTACGCAATACATAAACAACGGCTGGTATGCCAAACATCAGTAAGCCAGCTAATGCACCGACCAATATATCAATTAATTCACCACGATTGTCTTTCATATTTCCCCCTTTGTTAGACAGTTCTAATGTTAAGTTATCTTAATTATAATCCTATTAGGATAAACCCTAATAAAAGACAGGGCAAAATTTGGGGTCTAAAGGCTGTAACGCAGAAAGCCACAAAACTCGTTACTTGACCCATCCTCTTGGCGGTGGCTTAACACCCTGTAAAAA
>CAZKLA010000046.1:0-12200 GCA_964553455.1 uncultured Aquiluna sp.
ATAGGAGCCCACCATGGGTATGCAAACTGACGTCTTAGCGACCAAGCCGCTGACGGCGACTGGCAACTTCAAGACCCAAGGTGATGGCGACATTCCTCGTAGCCGTGTCAAAACGATCTACGCCGTGAATGGTGCCAGCGCAGGGTCTGTGGTGATCCGTGAAGGTGGGGCCTCGGGCAACATCATCGCCACGATCAACACGGCTGCCAACACGACTGCTGGCTACACGATCATCCCCGTTCCGGGCGAAGGCGTTCTCTGCAAAGAGGGCACACTCCACGGCACGGTGACGAACACTGCGTCCATCGTTTTGTTCTACGGCTGATCATGGCTACCACACGCGCAAAGAAAGCTGCAATGCCGTGCAACGTGCCTAAGCGCACGCCGGAGCACCCCAAGAAGTCCCACATCGTCAAGGCATGTGAATCGGGCAAAGAGAAGGTGATTCGGTTTGGCGAACAAGGTGCGAAGACGGCAGGCAAGCCCAAGGCGGGTGAGTCTTCAACGATGACCAAGAAGCGGGCCAGCTTCAAAGCTCGACATGCGAAGAACATCGCAAAGGGCAAGATGAGCGCCGCTTATTGGGCTGACAAGGTTAAGTGGTGAACTGACATGTCGAACAACCATGAAACGGTAAAGAACACGCTGGACATCCTGTCCGTGTTTGCAACTATTGGGTCTTTCTTGCAGATGCTGACACCTGTGTTCGGTTTGATTGGCGCTATTTGGACTGTGATGCGTATTGCAGAAATGATCACAGGTAAGCCCTTTGCGGAGATCATCCGCCGGAAGAAGCCAGATGCCCAGTAAATCACCAGAGCAGAAACGTTTCATGCAAGCGGTGGCGAACAACCCCAAGTTCGCCAAAAAGGTCAAGGTGCCGGTGAAAGTCGGTAAAGAGTTTGTAAAGGCCGACAAGGCCAAAAGGAGCAAATGATGAAGAAATATCGTGACGGCGGCATTTACACCGCTGAAATGGGTCAACCCCCACAGGACATCGACGGGGGCTCCGCACCTGTGAAAAAGCCAATGCCCAAGAAGCCCATGCCTACGCCTAAAAAGCCTGAGCCCAAGAAACCCATGCCTGTGGTGAAGAAAGCCAAGGGTGGTTCAATCGACGGTATCGCAAAGAGCGGCCGTACCAACTGCAAAACCTATTAAGGAGCTGACCATGAACGAAAACGCAATGATGAAGAAATCTGGCCGTGGCGTCACCAAAGCCAAAATGGCCAAGGCTGCTATGCCCGCCAAAGGCAAGATGCCCACCGCCAAGATGGGTAAGGTCAAGACCAACTCGCGTCCTGACGGCGTGATCACTCACGGCGGTACCAAGGGTAAGATGGTTAAGATGGCCAAGGGCGGCAAAGCCTGCTGATCGCCATGATGGGCTCACGCGGTATGGGAGACATGCTCCCATCTAAGATGCCCGGACCAGAGCGTAAGGGTCGCCGGGATAACACCGACTTCACCGAGTACAAAGAAGGCGGAAAGGTGAACGCCGCTGGCAACTACACCAAGCCCAGTCTGCGCAAGCGGATTGTGGCTCAGGTGAAAGCCGCCGCCACTCATGGCACCAAAGCCGGCCAGTGGTCGGCCCGCAAAGCTCAGCTGGTGGCCAAGAAGTACAAGGCTGCCGGTGGTGGCTACAAGGACTGACATGAAGGCACCGCAGAAATCGCTCAAGGACTGGACTGCCCAGAAGTGGCGGACCAAGTCCGGCAAGCCGTCTTCGAAAACGGGTGAGCGGTATTTGCCTGAAGCTGCGATAAAATCCTTGTCATCGGCCGAGTACGCCGCGACAACCAAGGCCAAACGGGCAGGCAAGAAGGCTGGCAAACAGTTCGTCGCGCAGCCCAAAGCCATCGCCAAGAAAACAGCAGGGTTCAGATAATGGCAACTTCAGGCGTCGCAAACTTCAATTTGGACCTCTCCGAGATCGTCGAAGAGGCTTTCGAGCGTGCTGGTGGTGAGTTGCGTACCGGCTACGACTTGCGCACGGCGCGACGCTCGCTCAACCTACTGTTCGCAGACTGGGCCAACCGTGGTATCAACATGTGGACGTTCGAGCAGGGCACGATCAACTTGGTCCCCGGAACAGCCACATACAACCTGCCAACCGACACCGTCGATTTGCTCGAGCACGTCATCCGTACCGGTGCTGGCAACGAATCAACACAGGCAGACCTGACCATCACCCGGATCAGCGTCTCGACCTACGCCACCATCCCCAACAAACTGCAACAGGCCCGACCCATCCAGATTTGGGTGGAGCGCTTGGACACGCCCCGCGTGACCCTGTGGCCCGTGCCAGACAACAGCCAGACATATCAGCTCGTCTACTGGCGTATGCGCCGCATTCAGAATGCTGGTGACGGTGTGAACACGATGGACATGCCTTTCCGCTTCATCCCCTGCATGGTGGCCGGCTTGGCCTACTATTTGGCCATGAAGGTGCCCGGCGCGATTCAGCGTTTGGATGTGCTGAAACAGCAGTACGACGAAGCTTGGAACTTGGCCTCTGGTGAGGATCAGGAAAAGGCCGCGTTGCGCTTTGTTCCCCGCCAACAGTTCATCGGGTGACGCATGGGAAACCGGTTCGCGTCAGGCAAAAAGGCGATCGCGATATGCGACCGCTGTGGCTTTCAGTTCCGGCTCAAAGAGCTCAAGGCGCTCGTCATCAAGACCAAGAACGTCAACATCATCGTCTGCAAAGAGTGCTGGGAGCCAGATCAGCCGCAGCTGCAGTTGGGCATGTATCCTGTAGACGACCCGCAAGGCTTGAGGAATCCCCGTCCTGACAGCAGCTACCTGCAGTCGGGCTTGTTGGCCGATGGTTATACCGGCGGTGGTAGCCGAGACATTCAGTGGGGCTGGAACCCCGTGGGTGGGGCATCACAATTTGATGAAGCGCTCACGCCAAATAACTTGGTGTTGGACGTGGAAGTTGGTACAGTAACGGTTGTTGTAACGTAAGGAGCCACCATGGCAACGAAACATTCTGATGTGAAGATGGACAAGAAAATGATGCAGAAGGCCGTGAACAAACACGAAGCCAAATTGCACAAAGGTCAGCCCAAGACCAAGCTGGCTAAAGGCGGCGGCATCAAGATTCGCGGCACCGGCGCAGCTACTCAAGGCACCAAGGCTTACGGCCCCATGGCTTAAGGTAAAAATTTTTACCTTAGAGAAAAAGCATGAACTACACCGAGCTGTCCGCGCAGATTCAAGCGTTCACAGAGAACACGTTCCCTGATGCCTATTTGGCGGATGGCGGCACGGTGTCGTCTGCAACTCAGATTGCCCAGTTTGTTCGACTGGCGGAACAGCGCATCTACAACACGGTGCAGTTCCCTTCGCTTCGCAAGAACGTGACGGGTAGCGTGTTTGCGTCCAACAAGTACCTCTCATCTCCAAGTGACTTCTTGGCTGTGTACTCCTTGGCTGTAGTGGACGCCACAGGCCGGTACGAGTACCTGCTTAACAAGGATGTGAACTTCATCCGTCAGGCGTACCCAAGCCCAACCTCGCTAGGAATCCCCAAGTACTATGCGCTGTTTGGACCGACGACCACCAATGATGCATCGCCCATCATCACGAACGAGCTGAGCATCATCCTTGGCCCAACTCCAGACGCCACCTACACGGTGGAGTTGCACTACTATTACTACCCAGAGTCGATCGTGACTGCGGGTACGACGTGGCTGGGCGACAACTTTGACTCCGTGCTGCTGTACGGCGCACTGGTGGAAGCTGGCATCTTCATGAAGGCTGAGGCTGAGACACTGACTGTGTACCAGAAGAAGTACGAAGACGCGCTTGCACAAGCCAAACGTCTGGGCGATGGTATGGAGCGACAGGATGCATACCGTAGTGGCCAATATCGTCAGGCAGTCACATGATCACACAAACCGCAACCACGTCGTTCAAGGCTCAGCTCCTAGAGGGCATCCACGACTTCAATACCGACACGTTCAAAATTGCCTTGTATCTGGCTACGGCCGATCTGGGCGCAAACACAACGGTGTATGTAACCGGGGGCGAGACCTCTGGCACAGGCTATACGGCCGGCGGCAAGGTTATGACAGGAATCAGCGTGAACGCAGCTGGCTTTGTGAACTTCGCCAACGTGACTTGGAACCCTGCGGTCTTTACCGCACGGGGCGCTCTCATCTACAATAGCACCAAAGGGAACAAGGCTGTTGCGGTCTTGGACTTTGGTTCCGACAAGACTGCCTCGAACACGTTTCTGGTGCAGATGCCCGCCAACACAGTGACAAGTGCACTGATCCGTTTTTCCTGATAGGAGTTTTAAATGGCCATCGAAAAAGCCCAATCCGCTGACGCTGTGACCGCCGGCATGGTAGCCAAAAATGGCTTCAAAGAATCCGCCAAAGGCGGTGGTGTTTACCGCGTCGAGTGCATTGGCGCTGACGGTCAAGTCAAGTGGGTTGACACCATGTCGAATCTTGTTGTGACAGAAGGCTTGACGTACATGAACGATGTGTTTTTTGATGGCTCATCGTACAGTGCGGCTTGGTACTTGGGTTTGGTAACCGGCCCCGCATCTGGAACAACTTACGCCGCCGCCGATACTTTGGCATCGCATTCTGGATGGACAGAATTTACTGGCTACACGGGCGATCGAAAGACTGCGACTTTCGGCAACGCTACTGGAGCTACCCCATCGGTAATCACAAGCTCTGGATCGCCGTCGTCATTTGCAATCACTAGCACAGCCACTGTGGCCGGCGCATTCTTGTGCAACGTTTCTAGTGGTACATCTGGGGTGTTGTTCTCAGAAGCTGATTTTGACTCCCCCGGCGACCGCAGCGTTGTGAGCGGCGACACCTTGAACGTGTCGTACACCTTCAGCCTCGACGCAGCGTAATAGGAGTTCCCCCAGTGCTTGGGTTCGCACCACTAGCTGCGGCCCCTCTGGGGGCAACGGGAGCAGGAGGCGTCGCTTATGACGCTTCTTTCGCTGACATGTTGGCGATCGCCGATGTCGGAACTTCTGCGCAGCAAACCTTTGCAGTTGCGGTTGACGAAACTGCTTCCGGGGCAATGAGCGTTGCCGTGGCTGCGTCTACTTTTAATGCCGTGGCGTCTGCTGCAACTACATTGGCGGATGCAAGCTCGGCGTTTGCTGCTTTTGCCCCAAAGATTTCTCAGGCAGCCACAATCGCAGGAACTCCTACTTCGCTTGTTACCTTGTTGGCACAAGTGACAGATTTCGGCGTTGCTACTGACTCCGTTTTTGTTGAGGCTTCTGAATTTACCGCCACAGCTACAGATGCTGCGGATATTGTGGATTCTGTGCAATCCACTGCGGTGATGGCGGGTTTTGTTTCGGAGTCCGCAGAAATCGACGATGCAGACTCGGCAAGTTATTTGTGGAACCTAATCAACACCGCACAGGCTTCTAGTTGGGGCACCATCAACAACGCACAGTCCACCAGCTGGACTGTGGTTAAAACACAGAACTAAGAGGGTTATATGGCCATCGTACTAAAAGACCGAGTCAAAGTCACATCCGGCGTAACCGGCACGGGGACAGCCACGCTGGGCGCTGCGGCCACAGGCTTTCAATCTTTTGCTGCGGTTGGCGATGGCAACGAAACCTACTACACGATCGCTTTACAGTCGGGCGATGAGTGGGAAGTTGGCCTCGGCACGGTGACTGACACTGCTGGCACATTCACGCTGTCCCGCGACACGGTGTTTGAGTCCAGTAACGCAGGCAACTTGGTCAACTTCTCGGCCGGCACCAAAGATGTGTTTGTGACCTACCCAGCTGAGCGTGCGATTTTCGAAGAGCCTACTGGTAATACGCTGATTGATGGCGGACCAATCACGGTGGTTGGCGAGAACGTAACCAGCTACACAACGTTTACCGCTGCTTTGGGTGAATACTACGGCGACGTCAACAACTATGCGCAGTTGTACGTACAGAACTTAAACGACGGCGCTGAAGCCTCGGCCGACTTCGCTGCATACAACGATCAGAGCGATGGCGAGACGTTTTTCGTGGACATGGGGGTTTCCAGCTCCAATGCCTCGTCTTCGGTCTACCCCATCCTTGAGCCCAATGCCGGCTACGTAATCTCCTACGGCGACGGCGATGCTAACAAGTCAAAGCTGCTCCTCGGCTCTGGTGATGGCGACACCGTGCTGTTTGCTGGTGGATTTGATGTTACCAACACGGCAGTCACCGTTTCTGGCACTGACCTGAGCGTAACCACGGAAGGCGACGTTAACGTAGGCGGTAATCTGGATGTCACTGGCGCAGCCTCTTTTGGCAGCACCGTGTTGCTCAATCAAGACCCAACCCTTGCACTGCAAGCTGCCACCAAGCAGTACGTGGACAACCAAGTGACCGCAGGTCTTCACATCCACGAGCCTGTTGTGGTCGAAACAACGGCCAACCTGAACGCTACTTATGCGCAGGGTGGTACGACTTTTGACATCACGGACATTACTGGCACGGACACGGTGACAACGTCTGTCAGCCACAGCCTGTCGGTTGGCGATCAAATCTGGCTGTACACCTCGGCAGGTAACGGGCTGTCCACCAACGTTGCATACTTTGTCTATTCCGTTCCCGCCGCCAATCAGTTGACCCTGTCGTTGACTTTTGGCGGTGCGCAGATCACGGGCCTGACGAATGCTTCGGGTTTGACCTACGCAACAAGGGCCAACTCCGGTGTTGGTGCAACGCTTACCAATGCAGGCACGCAAACGGCTTTGGAAATTGACGGCGTGGCAATGTCCACGAGCGACCGTGTGATGGTGCGTCTTCAGACGACCGGCGCAGAGAATGGTGTTTACACGGTAACCACGGTAGGCGATGGTTCGACAAACTGGGTGCTGACACGCGCCACGGACTCGAACAAAGTGAACCCCGCCGACCCCAATGGTGTCGGCACTGGCGACTATTACTACACCCAAGAAGGCGTCATCAACGCTGGTGACTCGCACGTCCTGACGACAGAGCCCAACACGATGATTATTGGTTACACGACGCTGACATTCACGCAGTTCAGCGGCGCTGTTACCTACACCGGTGGCACCAACATCGACATCACGGGGCAGACCATCTCGCTGACCGGCACTGTTGCCCCTACCAACGGCGGCACAGGCGTCAATACTGTAACGACTGGCGACCTGCTGTACGGTTCAGCCAGCAACACATGGTCCAAACTGCCCAAAGGCGCGGCGTACAAGTCGCTGGTCATGGATGGCACGGGCACCAACGTGGAGTGGAACGCCGTCCCCCTGAATCAGTCGGGCGCTGTGTCTGGTGCTTTGGGCGCTACCAACGGCGGCACGGGCCAGTCCGGCTACACGCTGGGCGACATTCTGTATTCGTCAGCAACCAACACGCTGGCCAAGCTGGCAGGCAACACCACGACGACCAAAACATTCTTGACCCAGACCGGTGCCGGTGGCGGGGTTTCTGCGGCTCCTTCTTGGGGCACGATCGCTGCGTCTGACGTTTCGGGCTTGGCTGCTTCGGCCACCACGGACACCACCAATGCTTCGAACATCTCCACAGGCACTCTGGGCACCGGTCGTTTGTCCGGCAGTTACACTGGCATAACCGGCGTCGGCACTTTGGCTGCTGGCACTTGGAACGGCAGCGTCATCGGCGCGGTGTATGGCGGCACGGGTTTTGGTTCCTACGCCGTGGGCGATTTGTTGTATGCAGACACAACGACGAGTCTCGCCAAGTTGGCGGGTGTTGCGACTGGTAACGCCTTGATCTCGGGTGGTACCAACTCCGCGTTCTCGTGGGGCAAGATCGGCTTGGCTACCCATGTTGATGGAACTTTGCCAGTGGCCAACGGCGGCACAGGTGCAACCACAGCAGGCAATGCACGTACCAACTTGGAGTTGAGTTCTTCGAACAACGTGCAGTTCTCATCCTTGGGAGTGGGCACAGCCGCATCTGGCACCGCAGGCGAAATCCGGGCAACCAACAACATCACGGCGTACTACTCCGATGATCGCTTGAAGACCAAGCTCGGCAACATCGAGAACGCTCTGGACAAGGTACGTAGCCTGTCTGGCTTCTACTACGAGGCCAACGAAGTGGCGCAGGCGTTTGGCTACGAGGTCAAGCGTGAGGTCGGTGTGTCAGCCCAGCAAGTCCAAGCCGTGCAGCCCGAAGTGGTGGCCCCGGCCCCCATCGACGAAAATTACCTCACGGTCCGTTACGAGCGCTTGGTCCCCCTGCTGATCGAGGCTATCAAGGAGCTCGACGGCGAGCTACAATCCATCAAACAGCAGCTGAAGGGCGACTGATATGGCAAGCACATTTTCACCAAGTTTACGAATCGAGCTGATCGGTGCTGGCGACCAAGCCGGCACATGGGGTACCACAACCAACACCAACCTCGGTACGTTGATTGAAGACGCGATTTCTGGTTACACGTCGGTCACGATCTCCTCGGCTGCTCAGGCACTCACCGCCAACAATGGTGCGGCAGATGAGTCTCGAAACGCAGTTATTGAATTGGTTTCTGCTGCGCAAGCCTTTGCTATTTACGCTCCCCCCGAGTCCAAGCTGTACACGGTGTTCAACAACACCAGCTATACAGGCACCATTTACAACTCCAGCGCTTTGGGCAACACCACGGCAGCAGGTACGGGCGTAGCGATCCCTGCTGGAAAGACCATAACAGTGTGGAGTGATGGCACTGATTTTGCAGTCCAGAACAACGTATTTGTAGGCGATCTGACGGGCAACGTCACGGGCAACGTCACTGGAAATTTGACAGGCAACGTAACAGGTAACGTCACGGGAAATGCTGCTACAGCCACAGCGCTTCAAAATGCTCGCACGATTGGCGGCGTTAGTTTTGATGGAACTGCAAACATCAACTTGCCGGGTGTGAACACGGCAGGCAACCAGAACACCAGCGGCAGCGCAGCCAGTGTTTCCGGGACAACAACTGCAGCGATTGGCTCTTCAGCGCTTGCGTCCGGCACCGCAGACAGTACAACCTTCCTGCGCGGCGACCGCACATGGCAGACCATTAGCTCAACACCGACTACCGATCAAGTGCTTAGCGCAACCGCTGGTGCGTCTGTTGGTGCCGTTGGAACTTATGCGTTTCTTGTAAGCACCAGCACCGGCACAACATATGGAGCTGGCGACACCGCGTCTGGTAGCGCATTGCGATATGGTGGAGTTGGTATGAATGCCACAAGCGACGCATTCGCCGGTAGTGTCGTTGTATCGGCTTCGGGAACGCCGTCAGGGACATGGCGCTGCATGGGAAGAGCTAGGCCATATTTTGATAGCAACTCTTCCGTACAATATTATGGCTACACGCTTTGGCTTCGTATCTCGTAAAGGTGCACCGTGAACCTCGAATACGCAAAAAACCCACGCTGGGCCAACGTAGAGCACACCATGATTGATCTGGAGATCAAGTGGGACTCGATCGACATTGAGCTGCCATTTACTGCGTCGCCTACTGACTGCGAGGCTCATGGCCGGGCTATTTTTGAAGCTGCCGCCGCAGGGCAGTTTGGGGAAGTGGCTGAGCATCGAAACTCAGATATAGAAACAGCGGGGTGACGCATGCCGTTACCTGCATCAGGCACGATTTCGTTCAACGACATCAACGTCGAGTTGGGTGTTTCTGGGACCACGCAGGCCTCGCTTGGGCAAGCTTCGTATCGTGCGCTTGCCGGTGTTGCCTCGGGCGCGATCTCGATGAGCAACTTCTACGGCAAGGCCAATGCTTTTTCGTTCACGATCAGCAGCAGCCAGACCAACGCAGATTTGCGTACTCTTGCGGTTAATGCGGGCTGGAATCAATCCACCAAAGTGATCGCCACTATTGCTTCTGGCATTTATTGCAGCAGCAACAGTACCGGGACACCGGGGCTAACAATTAGTGGCTCGTTTCCCGGTGGGGTTGAGCTGATCAACAACGGGTTGATCATTGGGCGGGGCGGTAATGGCGGTGCCGGCGGCATCTATACTCCAGCAACTAACGCTGCTGGAAACGCAAAAGTAGGTAGCGACGGAACCTCCGGCGGATTGGCGCTATCCGTTTCTTCGGCTGTATCAATTACAAACAACGGCACTATCGGTGGCGGTGGAGGTGGTGGAGGTGGTGGTGGGTGCTCTTGGGCCTCAGCATACAACACATCATCGTTGTCAACAGGCTCGGGTGGTGGCGGCGGCCGATCGAGCCTAACAAATAGTTCTGGCGCTGCAGGCGGAACTTCTGCTATATCTGCTTCGGGGTCGTTCTCGGTGACGATAGGCAACACTGGGTCTGCTGGTACGGCATCGGCTGCGGCGGGAACGACCGCTCAACCATCTACATCAGTGGCTTCAGAGACTTCAGCGAGGGGCGGAGCTGGCGGCGCTGGAGGAGGTTGGGGCAGTTCTGGTTCTGGCGGAGGCTCTGGTTCTGCTTCGGGCAGCTCGACTGCGGTTAGAGCTGGCGGCAGCGGCGGAGGCGGCGGCGGCGCAATTTCAGGGAACAGCAATATTACTTGGCTTACGACAGGAACGCGTTTAGGAGCAATTTCATGAGCATCCCATACACATACGAAATCATTGCGGTTGACGAAGCCGCACGCTGCATGGAGGTTGTCTATTCAGCAGAGGGTCACCAGACCATGCACATCGGCGCACGCCTACCTTTCGAGGGTGAGCCGCTAGAGGCTGTCATCAAGGCGTTTGCACCCGTTCCTCTTTGGCTTGAGATGGCAACCCCAGTGGTTGCGCCGCAGGTCGGTGTCTCCGGTGTTATTGAGCCGGAAATCGTAGTGGTTGAGTCTGAGCCAGAGCCTGACTCAAACCCGTTTGCACAAATCTTTCCGACAGAGCCATCCGGTTCTATTGGCTCCACTGTTTTTGAATGAGGGCCAGCATGAGTCAACCGACTGTAAACATTGGCTGCGTAAAGAACTTGTTTGTTCGTCAGATGCATTTCGTCAACGCTGGCGATTCCGAGCAAGGGCACGCACACCAGTTTGATCACATGACCCTGCTTGCTAAAGGCCGCATGGCTGTTCGCATCAACGATGAAGTCACGGAGTTCACCGCTCCGCAGATGATTTACATCAAGGCTGAACTGCAGCATGAACTGACTGCGTTGACTGACAACACAGTGGCTTACTGCATCCACGCATTGCGGGACGAGTCTGGCGACATCATGGACATTGACATGGTGCCCAAGTCGCGTGAGTTGTACGATTTGCTTCACCGATTGACGGTTTCGTAATGGCAACCATCGACAAAAGCCAAGTGCCAAACTTTGCAAACGTGGTTGAGTTTGCGCGGTGGTATGCGCACGCCGGTATGCCGACGCTGTTTCCAGCAAAGCATGAGGTTTTTGTGTCCGATGACGCCACATCAAGCTGCCTGTTTCGTCACGGTCGTTTTCAGTTTGAGATGTATTTCATTCACCCCAACCCGGTTGTTCCATTGCATGAGCACCCCGGCGTTGAGAACATCGAAATACCGCAAGGTCACTTTGATATATTTACTAGCGACCGTCTGCATACAAGCCTTCAAACGGCTGGTCAGCAACACGGCGTAGGATTTCGAGAGCGCGCCTCGCATAACGGTTTTGTTTTGATGTCAGCGCAGATGTGGGACGAAGGTCTTGAAGTATCAACGATTGGGGCGCGGTGGAAAGGAAACACAGCCGGGCCGAAACATGAAGCACTGATCCGCAGATTCAACCCTGACTGCTTGGTGTACCCCGGCTACGCTGACGTGACTGTCAAAGCACAGGCACTAGAGATTTTGTAAGGGTGGATCATGCTGGCAGAATTAGCAGTAGCAAACGCGGCTTTCGCCGTCATCAAGGAAGCTGTTGCTAACTCTGGCGACATCATGGCTGCGGGCGAGTCGCTGTTTAAATACTTCGACACCAAGGCAGAAATCCAAAAGAAGGCCAACTCCAAAGGCGGTTCCGATCGCGGCGACCTCGAAGAGTTCATGGCGCTTGAAAAGCTCAAGAAGCAAGAGGAAGAGCTGCGTGAGATGATGATCTACCAAGGCCGTGCCGGCCTGTGGACGGACTGGCTAAAGTTCCAGCTGGAGGCTAAGAAGAAGCGGGAAGCCGCTGAGCGCGAGCGCATGCTCAAGAAGCAACGCATCATCCAGCGCATCAAAGACGTGTTCATGATCATCTTGGTGGTCGTCCTGTTGGGCGGCTTGGGTG
>CAZKLA010000047.1:0-10196 GCA_964553455.1 uncultured Aquiluna sp.
TCCGATGTCGAGGAACTCGCCTTCTTCCATGAGCCCCTTTGCGCCTGCTCGGTTTAGCCCTGCCCTGAACACGGAGTAAATCCCTCGGATTCGCCGATCTCCCAGAAGGCGCTGGTCGTCATCGTCCAATACACTCGGCAAAGTTTCCGTGAAGTGAATCCTGACCTCTTGGTGCGTAAGTTCCGTCAAGCGGATGTCACCCAGGTAGGGGTAGATCCACTTTTCGAGCATTGTTTTGTTTCGCCGTCCAGTATTTTCGGCCCATCGGTTCTGTGGGAGCGTATTTGGGTTGGTTTTGGAGGCCACATACTCTTCCAAGAAGGATTTGACGGTGTAGGCAGCCCTGCGCTGCTCTTTCGTTAGGCGCTCGGGCTTGCGCTCTCTCACCCCATCAGATCGCTCCATCCAGAACTGGAGCACTTTCGCTCGGCACTTCTCCTCAGCGTCGGACGCGCTCTCGCTACTTGAGGCAGTGACCTGAGGCCTTTTGCGGTTGTCGCCCTCCGCCCTGGCGACTTCTGGGATGTCCCAACAGCCCTCCCAGTATGGGACGGTTATTTCCTGGCCGTCCTTGGTGGTTTTTCGGCTCTTTTGGCTGACCCAGATCCTAAACACTTCGGCCTCTGGCACGAAGTCCATCTCCGCTATCAGCGGTTCGTTTTCGTAATCCCCCATGACTCGACAATACGCCTTTGTCGTAAAAGTTGTCGTAAACCTGTCGTAAACACTCTAAGTTGCTTGATTTGGCGGGGTTTGCTTTGACACCCATAGTCTCCACAGTAAAAAACTCTCTCTAGAAATAGGGGGAGTTTTTTATTTGTGCGGGGAAATAGTCTGATTTACAGTCTGACTACACCTAACAGCCTTTACCACCAAAGAAGCAAGGCAGCTGATCCACAAAGACCGTTGCCCATGCAGCAACAGCAAACAGCCCCACGAGCGTTGAACCAAACCTAACAAAGCTGCTTCTAGGTTTGCGACTAAGCCCTTCGATTACAGAAGATGTGGCGATAAAAGACATAGCTGTTAGAAAAACGAATACACTCCATGGCACCCCAAGCGGATAGCCACCTGAAAAAACCAACTCAATTACAAACAGCAACCCAGTAGAAACTAGAGACACCCACAAGGCTCTCGATAGCGTCTGCTTATCCATGAACAAGAGTCTAATGATCATGAATTTGGGACACCGAAATGGTCTGATTTATAGTCTGAAAATACAAATCGGCCCTCTACAACCCCCGTCATTACCGGTCACGTGAATTCCCCTAGTCTCCACAAATGAAAAAACCTCCTTCGGGAGGGTTTTTGTTTTCTGCCTCGCATGCCGTGGGTGCTTTCTATTTACCACCATCCATCTCTCTGGCTTCAGCCTGAGCCTTTGGTTGATTACGATTCGGGTTACATCTGGGACTAGAACCCGCAGGCGCCTTGGCTTTCACTATGCTGAAACTCGCGCAAAAGTTGTGCTTTTTCATTTGTTTACATCCAGGGGGCACCAATGGCTACTAAAGCCGAAGTAATTTCTTTCCTAAAGGCAAACTACAACCTCGAAGAAATGCAGCCGGGCATGTTCCGCATGCTTTTCGAGCAGGAGAACGGCCGTTCTCAGATGCTGTTCGCCGGAGTTTTCGACTCATTCATTCGCGTTGACTCCCCATTCGCAGCGCTTGACTCTGTTGACCTTGCGGCTGCGCTTGACGAGAGCAACATTCTTGGTCTTGGAGCCGTTGGTTCCTTCGCTACCGTTCGTCACCTAATTTTGACTGAGAACCTAGACCCTAGCGAGATCTTTGACAGCTTTGGCCTAGTGGCAGAGGTTGCGGACTCACTAGAGGCTAAGTTCACCAAGGGTGACGCTTTCTAAATCCTTAGGAACTCATAAAACAACCAAAAACCCCTCCCCTTGGGGAGGGGTTTTTGCCTGACCAGCGGTGTTGCTTACACTGAGGTATGGAAACCTTCGGGAAAAAGGCACTTGTTGGCACAGCTTTAGTAGCAAGCGTCGCAGTATTGATCGGTTTGTTTCTGTTTCAGCCATGGCGTCTTTTTACCAACACAACCGTCAACGAGAGCATCCCCTCAGTTTCAAACTCGGCGACGGTTTCACCGGAGGCGAGTCCAGCCGAAGTTACCCGGAGCGACCCAATTGTCTTGGCTGAAGGCAAGCTCATTTCTCATGAACATGAGACTTCGGGAACGGCCCAATTAATACAGCTGGCTGACGGCAGTCGAGTCCTCCGCCTGGAAGACCTGGACACCAGCGATGGTCCCAAATTAGAAGTTTGGCTAACAGATGCCCCAGTTATTGAAGGTGTCGACGGCTGGTTCGTATTTGATGACGGGGATCACTTCTCTCTAGGCGCGTTGAAGGGGAACCTTGGCAGTCAGAACTACGAGATTCCCGATGACTTGGACCTATCGCGGTTCTCATCTGTGTCGATTTGGTGTGTGACTTTCGCAGTTTCTTTTGGGGCTGCGGAACTTTCGGCTATTGGCTCCTGATCTTTCCAGGGCCTATACCCTTGTGGGATGAGCGAACAGGTCAAGGGTCCAGCCAGTTACTTTCCTTCGATTGAGAAGAAATACGGGCAGCCGGTCCAGTATTGGTTTGACATTCTTGCCAACCACAGCGCCAAGGCGCACATGGAGATGGTTGCTGTTCTGAAAACCGAGCACGGGTTGGGGCACGGTCACGCCAATGCCTTGGTTGCCTACCATCGGGCTAAAAACCCAAGCTAAACCTTTACTTGCTCAGCACGTGGCGGGCAAAGTTGTCCAAGATAGCCTGCCAGCCAGCCTTCTGCACCTCGGCCGAATTTTCTTCTTCGGCCTCAAACTCCACAGTTACCTTCACGCCACCATCTGCCTGCTCGAACTTCA
This sequence comes from uncultured Aquiluna sp., assembly GCA_964553455.1. Taxonomy (GTDB): domain Bacteria; phylum Actinomycetota; class Actinomycetes; order Actinomycetales; family Microbacteriaceae; genus Aquiluna. The sequence goes on from CAZKLA010000047.1 coordinate 2,884, forward strand.
CAGCCGCAGTTCGGTCACCAAAGGCATATTCAATTAGCTCGTGATTGACGATGTTGGTGTATTCGCCCTCGAAATCGAAGCCGAAACTGCCGTCTTTGGCCTCCATACGGGAGCAGAATTTGCCACCAGGGCGAAGATCCACGGTCGAGGAAGTGGTGTGCCAATCATCTGAGGCAGCATTCCACTGGATGATGTCTTCCGGGGTGACATAAGCGTCCCAAACCTTCTGAATTGGGGCGGCCACAGTTACTTCAACAATTATTTGCACCCGAAGAGTTTAGAACTTCAAAACCCTAAGCGGCTTGAATCTCTTTACCTGGTAAAGATCAAGTCGACGCGTCGGAATTGGCTTCCGACCTTCTTATTGTTTTGGTAGCTAGAAGAAACCACCTTGATGCCCTGTTTCTTCGCGAAATTACACACTGCTGTAGCGCGTTTCATCGCCAAACGAGCATCGGATTTCAGGATGGATGGACCTTGGGTGTGGCCGACACACTGCAGGGTCTTGCTGCCCTTGTTGGCCTTGAAAATCTTGATTAGGGAATTCTTCATGGCTGTTGAAAGCACCGAGGAACCAGGCTTGAAGCCAGTGATCTTGGCGGTCTTCTTGACCACTGGCGCAGGTTTGGTTCCCTTCACAACAAGCTCTTTCTCGTAGCGAAGAACGGTCCTGTCGGTTAGGTGGAGCAGAACAGCGTGAGAACCGGCCGCAAGCTTAGGCGCCGTGACGATAATCATCTCCGAAGTCTGAGAAACGATACGCGTTTCAATTCCTCCGATTACAACCTTGCTGATTCCCTTGAGGAATTTACCCCGAATGAATATTTGCTTACCATCGACTGAGAAGCTGACGCTAGAGATGATCGGTGCTGATTCGCTTGGTTTGACGGGATCTGTCACAACACTGCCACCGGAGGTTTGCGGGGTCGAAGAGTTGTATGACACCACCGTGAAGACACCCTGGATCTCGGTGCTAGATCCAGCAACGTTCTGGGCGGCAATCGCAAAGACGTAGTTGCCGGGTGCGGTTGGAAGCGCAATCTCACAGAAGGTGTCAGTTGGGTTAGCAAACGTACACGGACTGTTGCCTACGCTTGCGGAATAAGTGGTTACTGCGGCACCACCATCGCTGATTGGCGCGGTCCAAGTGAGAACCAGCTTGTTGCCAACTACAAGAGCGTTAGCCAATCTTGGTGGATCTGGCACGGTCCGCGGAATCTGATTCATCACCGCAGTGTTTCCGGTCAACTCTTCGGCATTAGCGGTCGTTACGGTCACCACCTTGATGTCGTATGCAACACCGTTTGAAAGAGTTGGTCCGCCGAGGTAGCCCATGCCATCTGGCGGTGTTTCCGCCGAAATGGTTATGTTTCTGGTGGCGGCATTGGCCACGTTGAAGTAGTGCTCTGTGTTGTAGGAACTCGTAGAAGACTTTTTGACATAGACGCGGTAAGCGCTGAAAGTTCCACCGCCAAGGCTCTCCGGGTCATCCCAACTGATTGCGAGAGTTGCCGCGCCTTGAACCACTCTTAGGTTCTGCACCGCAGCGGGGTTGGTGGCCACGGTGATCGACGGGCTGAGTGCGGAATACTCACCGACACCCGCACCATTAATGCCCGCAACCTTCACCCGATAGGTCACACCGTTCTGAAGTCCACTGATGCGACAGGACACATTGCCAGAAACCGTAGGCAAACATGCGGTTGAACTCACGCTGGTCGCAGGCGACTGGCCCTGTGACTCGGCGACCAAGCTAAATGCCGAAATGCTAGAGCCACCGAAATAGCTAGGCGGAATGAATCCGACGTTGATGGCGAGATTGCTCATGGCCACGGAGGTGACAAACGGAGCGGATGCGAAGTCAGGCTTTATCTCGATGCGCTTACTGATGGTCGAGGCTGCCGCAAGCTCTGCCGTCTGGAGCGAGTAGGCCAAGATCACACAGTCACCTACGTTTTGAACGATCACCAGTCCGTTGCCAATAACATCACAGGCATTGTTAGTTGTTTGTGGCGAAAGCGTGTAGCTAACCGTTGCCGCTTGGTCAGTGGAAACGGCTTGAATTTGGAAGGCCTGGTCGCCGAAGGTCTTGGAAACGATTTGGGTGGTGGCTGGCTGGAAGGTCAGAGTTTGGTTTCTCCTACCTACTGCGATGGTCTGGCTCACAGATGAGGCTGCTAACCAAACGCTGTCCCCAGCCTGTGATGCTTCGATAAAGCAATCACCCGAGGCGTTGAAGGTCACAACACCAGAACTAATAGCACAGCTACCGGTTGCGGTGATTGCAGGGGTAAGTCCACTGGATGCGGTAACAGTCGGAGAGTAAGTGCCTCCAGCCAGCGGGGTTGCCGGCACATCGGTGGTAAATCTGATGGTTTGGGCGGTTTTCGAAACCGTGATTGTCATCGAAACCGTGGCACTAACAAAGTAGTTTTGCGACTCGGCTCTGGAGGCAGCGATCTGGCAGGTGCCCGAGCTGGTCGCTACTAGATTTCGCCCGGTCAGACTGCAGCCAGCAGTCCCGACGTTGGTAACTAGGTAGTTGAAGGCACCGCTACCGGAGCCACCAACTGCGGATAGCACTAAGGTTTCGCGAGAAGTCATGCTGGAGGCGTTACTGAGGTTCACCGCGGCCTGAGATGCCTTGAGGCTCGTGAGAGAGACTTGAATCGTGTCACCGGCAAGGTAGTTCGCATCGCCGTTTTTAGTCACCAGCACCAGGCAGGCGGTGCCAACTGAACCCATCGTGACAACGTTTCCGCTTACGGCACAGCCAGAGCTCGAACTGACCGATGTTGAAACCAAACCGGTGCCAGCACCACCGGAGTAGCTGAAGTAGATGTTGTTTAGGTAAATGGCCGAGGTCGACGAAGGTGTAACCACCAAGGTTGGCTGGTTGGCCTTGGTTGTGATTATGGTCGCGGAGACACTCGCAGTCAGGTGGTTGCTACCCTCTGCGACTGTGACACGAATCACACAGGAGCCAGCATTCAAATTGCTTACAAGTCCTGAACCGGCGTTCACAGAACAAAGGCTTGGAGTCAGTGAGCTGTAGCTCAGGCTGCCATCCGAATTGGTGGTGACGTTCGGAGAGTAGCTGGCATTTGCAGAGTAGGTCTGGGTGGTAACCCCATAGCTCAGTGACAGAGTTGGAACGGCCTTGCTGGTGGCAATTGAGAGCTGCGTTGAACTAGCAGCCAGGTAATTACCATCTGCCGCCTTGGTGGCGATTACCAAACAAGTCGATCCTGCGTTACCGAGCGTCACTACGTTGCCGGAGAGCTGGCAGGTGGATGGAGAAACCGTGCTGAAGCTAACACTGCCGCTGCCATTTCCACCAGCAGAGCTCAAGGTAACGGTGCTGCCAAATGGCGAACTGGTCGCAGAGACATTCACCGTCAAGGTTGATTGATTTGCTGGGTCGATTCGAATCTGAGCAGAGGCGGAGAAGGCAAGATAGTTAGTTCCCTCGGCCTGGTTCAACGTGATACTGCAGTTACCGGCATTTACCCCGGTTATTCGACCAGTTGAACTGTTGACCACGCAAACAAGTGGAGTAGAACTTGTGAAGGTTAGCGCGCCATCTGAAACCGAAGCCACGTTTGGGCTGAAGCTCGCACTTGGTGAATAGCTAGCCGCACCAACTCCGTAGTTCAGTGAGAGAGTCGGCAAAATCTTGTTGATGGTGATTGTCAGAGGGCTCGAGTCAGCGGAGAAGTAGTTAGTGTCTCCCGCTTTGGTCGCAGTCACAGAACAGAGCGATCCGGCGTTTCCGAGCGTCACTACGTTGCCGGATATTTGACAGGTTGATGGAGAGACTACGTTGTAGCTGATACCTCCACCACCGGCTCCGCCGCTGGTGCTCAAAGTGACAGTGCTGCCAAAGGTTGCGCTGGTTGAGGAGGCTGCGATTACCAAACTTGGTTGATTCGCCCTATCAATTCGAACTTGGGTGGAGGCCGAGCTGGCCTGGTGGTTTGTACCTTCGGCTTGGTTCAAACCAATCACACAGGTGCCGACGTTAAATCCAGAAATCAATCCGGTTGAGCTGTTGACGCTGCAGACCAATGGCGTTGAAGTTGTATAGGTCAATGCACCATCTGAAACCGTGGTCACCAGCGGGCTGTAACTGGCGTTTGGCGAGTAGCTAATCGCACTGACGCCATAGCTAAAGCTCAAAGAAGCAATCGCCTTGTCCGGGATACCGGTGTTGTTCAACCAGTTCTGATATTCGGTCGTTAGTCCGCCAAGCGCATTTACCGCCCTAACCCAAACCGTGTAGGTATTGCCATTGGTCAACCCGTTGAGAGCAAAAGAGGCCGTGGTTGTCGCGGTTGCCTGCTGCCAGATTGTCGAACTGATTGAAATCCAAGAACTAACTGAAGTTGGGCTAGAGGATGGCCCCTCACGCAACATGTACTCGTAACCAAGAATCGGAGAGTTACCGTCGTAGCGTGCAGCGCGGAAACTAACCGTCGCACTTTGGTTGCCGAAGGAAACACTGTTGATCGGAGCCCCAGACGGGATCTGAGTCGAAGCAGCGCTCACGCCAACTGAGTTTCGAGCCCTAACTTCAAATATGTAATAGGAGGGCAACAGCGCGCTTCCCTGAAGACCGGACAGAGAAACAGTCCAGCGTTGCGTGCCTAGATTCAATGTTGCCGACGCCGACTGCCAAGCACCCCAGCTAACGCCCTCGTTGGTTGAGAACCTAATGTCGTAACCAGAGATCGGGTCTCCACCATCAGATGCTGGTGCGAGGAATTCAATGGTGGCGTTTGATGAGTCACCTGGTTTATTGACCGAGAAGATGATTGGTTGAGAAGCAGTACTAATTGGAGGCGCCGGCTGAACTGGCCCCACCTCTGGGGATGATGAACCCACGCCATTGCTATTGAATCCGCGAACTACGAGCCAGTAGTTAGTGCCATTAACCAATCCACTTAGGGCGTAGGAAAGTGTCGGTGAGCTCGTTACAACAGGGCTTACTGTGACCCATGTCTTTGACCCGCCCTGGGTCAAGGAGTACCCAACTTCGTAGCCGCCAAGCGGTGCCGTACCGCTGGTTGAAGGAGCCCCAAAGTTAATTGCAATCGCGCCCGAGTCCGCCCGCGTGGAGTTGATTATCGGCGCGGTTGGCGTGGCGGGGAATTGCGGCGTGGGGAGCGAGAAAACCGCAATCCGATAACCAGGCTGCACTGCTGTGTTTGAATTTTGACCTGCGTCATACGCCATGATTTCGCAAGAGCCAGAGATCAAATGACTAATCACTCCAGTGTCAGGGTTGACCCTGCAGCGAGAGGTTCCGGCGGAATGCACCGCATATTTCACTCCCGAAGGCCCATTTGTGGTGGCCATCACATCAGGAGTAATCGACCCAAATGAAGCGCTGTAAGTGGAAGTTGGCGACCAGGTGACAGTAACGGAAGTACATGTTGGAGCAGTTGGGGTAAATCCGCCTACACCCTGGAAAGTCCAAGAGCGAAGTCGAAGCCTTTCATAGCTAGACCACTCCTCACAGTTTGAGTACAGGGGTCCTTTGAAGAATCCGACGGAAGTCTGCCGATTTACTTTTTGGAAAGACCAGCCTCGGAGAATGGATTTACTGACGGATAGAGCCATATCCGAAGTTGTGAAAGCGGATAGGTTGCCAAAAAGATACTGGAGTTTTGAACTGCCAACTGGCGCCCATGACATGTCCCAGTTTTTTGGCGAGTCGTTCATGTTTTGCGCGTCCATAAACATGCCAAGCATGTTGTTTCCGGCTTGGAATGGTCCCCAGTTTGATAAGTCTTGATTAAAGGATCGCGCGGTAGAGAACATGCCAGACATTTCGGTCACGTTCGAAACGTTCCACCTTCCAATTGGCTGATTGAAGGCCGTAGCCAATGCAAAGGTGTTACTCATGTCCGTGACGGCCGAGGTTGTCCAACGAGAAATGTCTTGGTTGAAGCGACTCGCCTTCACAAAGGTTTGCCTGAGGGATGTCACCTTGCTGGTGTCCCATGAGGAGATATCTGCGTTGAACCTCTGAAGCCCTGCAAATGCGAAAGACAAGTTGGTCAAGCTAGATGTGGTCCAGTTCCAGACGTTTTGACTGGTTGAAGAAGCACCATTATTGAAGTGACTGTCAGTGAGGGAGTCAGAGCCAGCGAAGTAGCTCAAATTGGAAACACTTGACACGTTCCAAGAGGAAATGTTTTGGTTGAAGACTGTGGCTCCAGAAAAAGCCCAACTCAGATCGGTGGTTCCCGACAAGCTCCAAGTCATTGCTACTTGGTTGACCCCGTCGGTTTCATGGGCTCCAGCCGGGTCACCGTTATTGAACCTGCTGGCATTGCGCAAGACGGTCCCCATCTGCCCTGCCTTTGGTAAAACCCAACTGTTAAGGTCCTGATTGAAGCTGGTAGCGCCGAAGAACGCGCTATTCAATGTGGTTGCGGCGGACAAGTTCCAGGTCATCTCAACGTTGGTGTTTGTTGAGTTGGCTGTAAGAGCATCACCGTTGTTGAAACTCGTAGCGTTTTGAAAGCTGGAAAACAGCGTGGTGATCTTTGAGGTGTTCCAGCCGTTTAGGTCTTGATTAAAACTCGTGGCACCCATAAAGGCGGCACTGAGATTAGTGAGGCTCGACACGCTCCAACTCATCGACACGCTTGCGTTTGCGGTGTTCGAAGTGGTCGAGTCACCGTTATTAAAAGCAACTGCGTCTTGAAAGGTTGCATTTAGGGTCGTCACCTTGGCAGTGTTCCAAGAGTTCAGATCCTGGTTAAATCTGGATGCTCCCCTGAACATTTCAGTCATGTCAGTGACGTTCGCGGTGTTCCATGCCATCACGACATTGGAAGTGGTGCCTTCAGCATCGCCGTTATTGAAATAGAGGTTGGACTTGAACATGTTTCTCATGTTCGTGGCGCTGCCAGTGTTCCAACTGCTCAGATCTTGATTGAACCTGGTCGCACCTTCAAACATGCTGGTCATGATTGTTGCGTTGGAAACGGTCCAAGTCATTCGAACATCATTAGTTCGATTGTCAGTACCACCCGCATCACCGTTATTGAAGAACGCAGCACCGTTGAAGACGCTTGACAGGTCGGCGACCTGAGAAAGATTCATGCTGTTGACGTTCTGATTGAAGACTGACGCCCCGGCGAACATCCTGGTGGCGGACGACAAAGAGGAGGTCTGCCAGTTCAGAGGGGCAGTACCTGAGACGCTGGGACTTGTGGTTTGGTCACCGTTGTTAAACCGGCTAGCCGCCTCAAACATGGAGATCATGTTCTGAACTCGCGATACATTCCAATTCGAGATGT
>CAZKLA010000047.1:10296-12175 GCA_964553455.1 uncultured Aquiluna sp.
TCAAACATGGAGATCATGTTCTGAACTCGCGATACATTCCAATTCGAGATGTTCTGGTTGAATCTTTCCGCCAGATAGAACATGTTGTCCATGGTCTCAACTTTGGAGACGTCCCAGTTCCCGATCGGCTGGTTGAATTGGTTTGCGTTAAAAAACATTCGCCTCATGTTTGTCACGTTTGAGACTGTCCAGTTGCCGATCTGCTGGTTAAATGCCGTCGCATTTGAGAACATCAGCTCCATGGTCTGAACATTAGAAACGTCCCAGTTTCCAATTGGCTGATTGAAGGCGCTGGCCTGCGAAAACATTGCTGCCATTAGGAGCACATTGCTTGTCGACCAACCACTTAGGGCACCATTGAAAGTCGATTGGGCAAACGCACCCGATAGGTTAGTTACGGTGGCTGGTAGCTGGGCAGAAATTCTTGCCTGCGCGGTTGTCCCCCAGAAGGCATTTGCCAAGCTTGTGAAAGGCTGGAAGTTTCCAAAGCTTCTGACTTCAAACAGCCTTTGCTGAGTGTATACAGAGTTATTTATTCCAGCCAAAGCAAAAGTTGTTGCTCCGGCTCGAGGCCTAATCTCGAGTTGAACTTTTGCGCCCGCGGACCAAGTGTTGGTTGGTATTGTCACCGGCACAGTAGTGGAGTTGGTATTGCTGACAGGATTACTCACAGTGACAGTAAATGACGCACTAGTAACGGTGTTTGTCCAGACCGCTTCCAAGTTGACCGGTCCGAGAAGTCCGATACTAACTACTTCGTTGTTGGTGCCCCAGACATAATCGATGACCATCGAGCTGGAGTTTGCATCGCTACCATTTTGCGATCCGTCGTAGGTGTTTGCGGTAGCGGATGGGGTCTGAAACGACAGCAGTCCGACAACGGTCGCGGCAATAGCAATAATCAGAGAGACGGCAAGCCTGCGAATCATCTGCACTGCGCTGGGAGACATCTCGGCACCTGGGGTCTAGGCGTCTAAAGACGCGATTTTGCTACCCCTAAAGTGAAGCAGTAGCCGACCTCAAGATTTGTTGATTTTGAGGGTTATCCCTCAACAGCTGGAACTGCGATTTTGGCTGAGAAAACTATTTTGTTGCCAACCAAATTCAGCTGCCACTCGCTGCAGGACTGATCGAGAAGTTGGGAACCTAAACCGGTCTTTCTGGAGTCGTCAAAAACCACACTGAAATCCTCATTTGCAGTCTCAAGAACGAGCTGGCTGCCCTGTTTTTTGAGGGTTATAGATATTGACTCAGCCCCAGAGTGCTTAACCGCATTTAGCACTCGCTCGCGGCAGATCTCGAAGACCAACTCGGCCAGACCGGGATGGTTCCGCAACGCGACATCGGCATCCACCGCAACATCGATTTCCACCTCACAGACCTCTGACCACTGGTTCTTGAGTGTCAATAGCGAAAAATCTGAGTGGGCCGTGGCTTCGAAAAGCTCATCTGCATCCAACAGGCCTTGGGCCGTGTGCAACTGAGCACTGAGGTCTTGAACGTCCTCGTCTCGAATCCTCTCAATTCGGCTGATTCTCACCAAGATGGTTTGAAGATGCGCCTGTAAACCGCCATGCACTTTGAAGGCTAAGCGACGCCTGAGTGCCAGGGTTCTGACATTGAGTTCCGCAACCGCCAATGAGAGCTGTGCGGCTAAAGCGGCGGCTTCTCGGTTGGCTTCGTATTTTGCTGCCAGATAGAGCGAAGTAAAGCCGGTGAACGAGTAAATCAGCGTGATTCCGAAAGCTACGAAACCAAGAAGCCCGAATTCATTTGACAACCCAATCGCCATACCGAAAGACAGGTACGCGGATCCAATCGTGACCCCGAGTAAAACATTCAAGACAAACAGAGCCAGGTAGGGGAGCTTTATCTTTTG
>CAZKLA010000048.1:0-5155 GCA_964553455.1 uncultured Aquiluna sp.
GGCCAAACTCGTGGAACAAGGTGTTTACCTCATCCAAAGTCATAAGGCATGGGTTGCCAGCTGCTGGCTTTGGAATGTTCATGTTGTTCACCACAACTGGCAGCTTGCCCAAGAGGTGCGACTGGTCAACAAGGTTGTTCATCCAAGCACCGCCGCGCTTTGAAGGGCGGGCGTATGGGTCGAAGATGTATAGACCGCAGCGTGAACCGTCTTCGTAGTCGACTTGGTAAACGTTGGCATCTGGGTGGTAAGCCACGAGATCTGGGCGCTTACTGAACTTCAGTCCGTAGAGCTGCCCTGCGGCGAAGAAGACACCATCTTCCAAGACTCGGTTGAGTTCGAAGTAAGGCTTCAGCACCGAGGTGTCGATCGAGTACTTCTCTTTGCGCTGCTGCTCGGTGTACCGATCCCAGTCCCACGACTGTAGGTCTGAAGCTCCGGTTTCGCGCTCCATAAGCTGCGCCAAGACCTCGCCTTCCGCTACGGCATTTCGCTTTGCCACCGGCGCGATCTTGCGAAGCACCTCGTGAACTCGGTCAGGGGTCTTGGCAGTCTGCTGAGTAAGGACATACTGGGCGTAGTTGGCGAAGCCAAACAGTGCAGCCTTCTCACGGCGCAGGTCTAGCAACTCCTTGATTACGCTGCTGGTGTCGTTGGCATTGCCTCTTGATCCACGAGACAACGTGCGCTCCATAAGCTCCCTGCGAAGCTCTCGATCCTCGAGCGAGGCAATAAGTGGGTGACCGGAGTAGTTCAAGAGCGGAATGACGAAGCCGGTCTTGCCTCGCTCCGTGGCGGCTTGAGCAAGGCTGTCAATCTCGTCCTTGGTTAGACCACCAAGGCGAGAGTCATCGGCTAGCTCAACCGCCAGGTCGTTGGTGTCAGCAAGCAATCTCTTGTCAAACTCCGCCTCCAACGAGCTCAATCGCTCATTGATTTCGGCGACGCGCTTGCGAGATGCTTCACTCAGGCCAGCACCGGCGAAGTTGAAGTCCTCCAGATACTTGCTCAGCAGGCGATCGCTGGCCGAATCTAGGCCAAGCTCGGAACGCTTAGCATCGAGCTCAGTGATGCGCGAATACAGCGCTGGATTGAGGCGAATGCTGTCCATGTGTGCGGCAAGGCGGGGCCCGATTTCTGCCTCAAGTCCTTGAAGGGTGTCATTGGTGTCACTGGAAGTCTTGTTGTAGAACACCATCAGCATCGTGCTCAGAAGTCCACCGGAACGCTCCATGGCCTCCAGCGTGTTCTCGAAGGTCACCTCTGGCTGAGCCAGGATTGCGGCGATCTCCTTGTTGTGCTCGGAAACCGCATGCTCAAAAGCCGGCAGGTAGTGCTCATCGCGAAGATTCGCGAAATCTGGAAGTTCGTTGTCTAGCTCAGATGCTTGCATCAAGGGATTAGTCATCCCAAAATGCTATTCCTCTGAGGCGAACTCCAATTGCGAAAGTGCGAATTCGTTGCCAATTAGCAACTTCAGTTCGGCAATCTTTCCAACCGACTTCAAATCCTCCGCAATCAACTCAAGCTCTTTCGCTCCGGTTAGGGTAGCGGTCTTGATTTCTGCCTTCATGGAGAGCTTGGCGTCAGACTTGGACTTGCGGATCTGAACCAGAGCGGTGCTGGCAATCTTCATGACAGAAGCATCCTGGAATTCGATCTCGTCGACCTTGGGCCAAGGGCTAAGGTGGACCGAGCCCTGCTGCCACCAGCTCCAAACCTCTTCGGCCGCGAATGGAATGAATGGCGCAAACAGCCTGACCAAGACAGCAAGAGCCTCTCGGAGAGCGATGACGGCAGAGCCAATCTCCTGAGCAGACTGCCCTGAGTTGCCGTATGCGCGCTCTTTGACCAATTCGAGATAGTCATCTGTAAAGGTCCAGAAGAAGGTCTCGGTGGTCTCCAGTGCCTTGGTGTGGTCATAGCCATCAAATGCCTTGGTTGCGCTTTCAACAACCTCTCGAAGCGCGGCCAGCATTGCCTGATCAACTGGTTCAGTGACTTCAGAAACTCCTGCTGGAAGCTCAAAGCTAAGCGCAAAGCGACCGGCGTTTAGAAGCTTGTTGGCCAGTCGGCGACCAATCTTCATCTGACCCTCGTCAAATGCGGCATCGGTTCCCAACCTGGCGCTAGCTGCCCAGTACCGAACCGCGTCAGAGCCGTGGGTCTCAAGTAGTTCATTGGGCACCACTACGTTGCCCTTGGACTTGGACATCTTCTTGCGGTCTGGATCCAAAATCCAGCCTGAGATCGCAGCATTCTTCCAAGGCAACACGCCGTGCTCCAGCTCGCTTCTTAGCAGCGTCGAGAACAGCCAGGTTCGGATGATGTCCTGTCCCTGCGGGCGAAGGTCAAATGGGAAGACCTTGGCAAACTGCTCCGGCTTGGATAGCCAGCCACCAGCAAGCTGAGGGGTCAGGGAGGAGGTGGCCCAGGTATCCATAATGTCCATCTCGCCCAAAAAGCCATTTGGCTCACCGCGCTGATCCTCGCTGTATCCGGTGGGAACGTCAGAGCTTGGGTCGATTGGCAGCTGTTCCATGGTTGGAATGATGCGCTCGTCAAACAGTGGGTTGCCAGCTGAGTCGAGCTTGTACCAAACCGGAATCGGCACTCCAAAGAAGCGCTGACGTGAAATTAGCCAGTCACCATTCAGGCCGTTAATCCAGTCCTCAAGGCGAACACGCATAAAGCTCGGGTGGAACTCCAGCTCGCGACCCTTGGAGATCAGCTGCTGGGATAGCTCTTTGTCTTTGCCGCCATTGGTGATGTACCACTGGCGAGTAGAGACGATTTCAAGCGGCTTGTCACCCTTTTCGAAGAACTTCACCGGGTGGCTAATTGGCTTGGCGTCGCCGATCATGTCGCCGGAGGCCTTTAGAGCTTCAACCAGAATCTCTTTGGCGGTAAAGACCGTCTTTCCGGCTAGCTCTGCGAACAGGGCGGCACCCTTACTCTCCGCAATGACATCCGGGGCTTCCTGGGTGATGCGGCCATCGAATCCAATAATCGCGCGGTTTGGCAGGTTTAGCTCACGCCACCAGATCACGTCGGTAACATCTCCGAAGGTACAGATCATCGCAATGCCTGAACCCTTGTCCTTCTGAGCAAGTCTGTGAGCAACAATCGGAACCTCAACACCGAACAGTGGGGTCTTTGCGGTCTTGCCAAACAGTGGCTGGTAACGCTCGTCATCCGGATGGGCAACCAGTGCCACACAGGCAGGGATCAGCTCTGGGCGAGTGGTCTCGATGAAAATCTTGCCGTCTGGGCCATCAAATCCGATGCGGTGATAGGCACCTGGCATGTCGCGGTCTTCCAGCTCCGCCTGTGCTACCGCAGTGCGGAAGGTCACGTCCCAAAGAGTTGGTGCCATGGCCTGGTAGGCCTCGCCGCGGGCGAGGTTGTTTAGGAATGCCGCCTGTGAGACCTGCTGGGCTTCCTTGGAAATCGTTCTGTAGGTCTGCGCCCAGTCAACCGAGATTCCTAGATCGCGCCAGAGGTTCTCGAATGCTTTCTCATCTTCTTCAGTCAGCTTTTCGCACAGTTCAATGAAGTTTCTTCTTGAAATTGGCAGCTGGTCGGCCGCCTTGGAGCTCTTGTTGTCGCCACCTTCGTAAGGGGGAGTGAAGCCCTCAACGTATGGAAGGGTTGGGTCGCAGCGGACGCCGTAGTAGTTCTGCACGCGACGCTCGGTTGGCAAACCATTGTCATCCCAGCCCATCGGGTAGAAGACGTCTTTGCCTCGCATGCGCTGGTATCGAGCCACCACATCGGTGTGGGTGTAGCTAAAAACGTGACCTACGTGTAACGATCCGGAGGCGGTCGGTGGGGGAGTGTCTACGGAAAACACGTTTGACTTCGGCGCGTCTTGGTTGAATGCGAAGACTTGGTTTTGCTCCCAAGTGGGGACCCACTTCGCCTCAAGCCCATCAACGGTAGCCTTATCCGGAATGGTGGCCGGTCTTAGTGGTTCTGGTTTTGAAGCGTTCACTTATTTAGTCTCCGAGTTAGCAGGCCTCTAGATTAACATTGTTAAGTTCTAGAACTTCTTCGAAAGCCGTGATGTATCCAAAGCACTCAGACCGACCTGATGGTCCGCTCGCCTCTCCTTCGTTCCCAAAGGTCGAAGAGGAGGTCTTGGCCTACTGGGCGAAAGACGATACTTTTCAGGCTTCCATTGACAATCGCGTAAGCGAGGAAGCACCGGAGTTCGTCTTCTACGACGGCCCACCATTCGCCAATGGCTTGCCGCACTATGGTCACCTGCTCACCGGCTATACCAAGGATCTAATTCCTCGCTACCAAACCATGCGTGGCAACCGAGTCGAGCGTCGTTTTGGTTGGGACACTCATGGGCTTCCTGCTGAGGTTGAGGCTGAGCGCCTATTAGGGATCTCCGGAAGACCAGAGATCGAGAAGTTTGGCGTTGCCAAGTTCAACGAGTTCTGCAAGACCTCGGTTCTGAAGTACACCGAGGACTGGCGCACCTACGTCACTCGCCAGGCTCGCTGGGTTGACTTCGATAACGACTACAAGACTTTGGACACCAATTACACCGAGAGCGTGCTTTGGGCATTCAAGGAGCTCTACAAAAAAGGCTTGGTTTACGAAGGTTTCAAGGTTTTGGCGTACTGCTGGAGATGTGAAACTCCGCTTTCTAACCACGAACTTCGCATGGACGATGAGGTCTACAAGAATCGACAGGACCAGTCGGTCAGCGTAACTTTCCCGATTACTAACCCAGGGCACGAGCTAGATGGCGTGAACCTCGTGGCATGGACCACCACGCCTTGGACCCTACCCACCAACTTCGCACTGGCGGTTGGCCCAAAGATTGAATATGGCGTAGCGCCTTCCAAGGACGGATCTGCTCGCTACCTGATGGCTACCTCTTTGATTGGCGGATACGCCAAAGAGCTCGGCTACGAGAGTGCCGATGAAGTAAAGGCTGCCGTCACCAAGACTTACTTGGGCACCGAGCTAGATGGCTTGAAGTATGAGCGCATCTTCGACTTCTATGCCAACCCTGAACTTTTTGATGTTCAGAACGCTTGGCAGGTATTGGTTGCAGACTACGTTGCTGACACCGACGGCACCGGTATCGTCCACCAAGCTCCTGCCTACGGTGAGGATGACCAGAACGTTTGCCAGG
>CAZKLA010000048.1:5255-9644 GCA_964553455.1 uncultured Aquiluna sp.
GCTGGAATTCCAACCTACGTTTCCATCAATGAGCGTGGTCAGTTCAACTCGGTCATCGCTCCATACCAGGGGCAGCACGTATTTGATGCCAATAAGCCAATCACCCAGGACCTCAAGGCTATGGGAAGGCTATTGCGCCAGGCTTCCTATGAACACAGCTACCCGCACTGCTACCGCTGCAAGAACCCGCTGATTTACAAGGCAGTTTCGTCATGGTTTGTCGAGACCACCAAGTTGCGCGATCGCATGCTGGAACTAAACCAGGAGATTAACTGGGTTCCTGAGCACACCAAGAACGGCAGCTTTGGCAAGTGGCTGGAGAATGTTCGCGACTGGGCAATCTCACGCAATCGCTTCTGGGGAGCACCGATTCCAGTTTGGAAATCGGATGACCCAAACTATCCACGTGTTGATGTCTACGGTTCGATGGAGGAGCTGGAGGCGGACTTTGGCGTTCGCCCAAGTGACTTCCACCGTCCAGTGATTGATGAGTTGGTTCGTCCAAACCCAGACGACCCAACCGGTAAGTCGATGATGCGCCGTGTGCCTGAGGTGTTGGACTGCTGGTTCGAGTCTGGCTCGATGCCATTTGCTCAGGTGCACTACCCATTTGAGAACCAAGACTGGTTTGACTCACACTTCCCTGGTGACTTCATTGTTGAATACGTGGGTCAGACCAGGGGCTGGTTCTACACCCTGCACGTCCTCGCTACTGCGCTCTTTGATCGCCCAGCTTTCAAGAACGCCATTAGCCATGGCATCGTGCTTGGTAACGACGGTCAGAAGATGTCTAAGAGCCTTCGCAACTATCCAGACGTCAACGAGGTCTTCAACCGCGATGGTTCTGACGCGATGCGCTGGTTCTTGATGTCTAGCCCGATTCTTCGCGGTGGAAACCTGTCGGTAACCGAGCAGGGCATTCGCGAGGGTGTTCGTCAGGCCCTGTTGCCGCTCTGGAACACCTACTACTTCTTTGCGCTCTACGCCAATGCCGCCAACTATGAGGCATCTCCATCCACGTCATCGCAGCAGTTGCTTGACCGCTACATCATGGCGAAGACTCGAAAGCTGATTGAAGACGTTCAGGCTGACCTTGATGTTTTCGATAGCTACCAAGCCAGCGCCAAGGTTAGGGACTTCGCCGAGGTTCTTACCAACTGGTATGTCCGCCGTTCCAGAGATCGTTTCTGGGAGGGTGACAAAGACTCCTTCGACACCCTCTACACAGTGCTTGAAGCTGTGTTGCGAGTGGTTGCTCCATTGCTCCCGCTAACCGCCGAGGAAATGTGGCGTGGCCTCACCGGTGGTCGTTCGGTTCACCTGGAGAGCTGGCCTGACGCAGCAGAGTTCCCTGCCGACGAGCAGTTGGTCTTGGATATGGATGCTATTCGCGAGGCTGCGTCGGTTGCTCAGGCGCTTCGAAAGTCTGCCGGCCTGCGTGTTCGACTGCCGTTGAGCGATCTAACAATTGCCGCTCCAAATGCCCAGAGCCTCAGCGCATACGCCGATTTGATTGCGGATGAGCTGAATGTGAAGCAGGTGTCGGTGGTTCAGGCTTCCGATGAAGTGGCAAGCCAATACGGCCTTCTCAAGTCTCTTACGGTCAATGCCAGAGCCCTCGGCCCACGTGTTGGTGGCGACGTGCAGCGAATCATCAAGGAAGCCAAAGCCGGCAACTGGTCGCAGAAGGGAGACTTGGTGCTGGTTGATGGCACTGAGCTCTTTGAGGGCGAGTTCGAGATCGCCATGGTCGCGAACCAAGCTGATTCCGATCAGGCGGTGGGCATTACCTCAAGCGGCTTCGTGCTTTTAAACACGGTTTTGACTCCCGAATTAGAAGCCGAAGGTGCGGCCCGCGATGCCATCCGTCACATTCAGCAGGCTCGAAAGGATGCCGGTCTGGACGTGTCAGACCGAATCTCTTTGACCATTAGATGCGACGAGGGTTCACTGGCAGCTCTTGAGGTTCACCGAGAGTTCATCGCCACAGAGACACTGGCGGTCGAGTTTGGGATTGAGTCAGCAGCGGTTTCCGGTGAGCTCTCTATTGGCGACAATGGATTGATTGAGATTGAGCTAGCTAAGAAGTGACCGCTAGAAACGAACTCGATGAAATTCTTGCCGAGCTCTATGCCAGGCAACCAGAGCAGCACATCAGACCAAGATTAGAGCCAACTGCTCGGCTAGTTGGCCTGATGGGGGACCCGCAGAACAACTACGGAATCATTCACATCACCGGTACCAATGGCAAAACCTCGACCTCGAGAATCATCGAACGAATTTTGCGAGAGCACGGACTTCGAACCGGCAGGTTGACCAGTCCGCACCTGGTGAGCTTCAACGAGCGAATTGCGTTGGATGGCGACCCGGTTAGTGACGAAATGTTGGTCGACACCTATCGCGACAACAAGCCACTACTGGAACTCGTTGATCAACAGCTCATCGCAGAGGGGCACCAGCCACTAACTTTCTTCGAGGCATTCACCGCTCTGGCTTTTCAGCTTTTTTCCGATGCGCCGATTGACGTTCTAGTCCTCGAGGTTGGAATGGGTGGCGAGTGGGATGCCACCAATGTTGCAGATGCCGATGTTGCGGTTTTCACCGCTATCGATCTGGATCACCAAAAGTCTTTGGGCAACACCGTCGAAGAGATTGCGACCACCAAGGCCGGAATCATCAAGGGCAAGTCTTTGGTGGTGTCTAGTCCGCAGTATCCAGGGGTGATTGAGGTGCTTGAGAGTCAAAGCTCAAACCTCAAGCTTTCCGGCAGAGACTTTGAGTACGGCGACGTTATGGCTGATGGTTACGGGACTCGATTCTCGGTTCGTGGTTTAGCCACCGATTACCCACAGGTTTGGATGCCAATCATGGGTTTCCATCAGGCACAAAATGCCGCCACCGCAATCGCGGCCGTTGAGTTGTTCCTCGGCGAGGGATCAAGGCCAATCGCCGATGAGGTGTTGCGAGCAGCACTTGCCGATGCGGTTAGCCCAGGCAGGCTGCAGGTAGTTTCAAAAGAGCCGCTGGTGGTCCTTGATGGCGCTCACAATCCTGCCGGAATGGCATCGCTCACCGCTGCCCTTAACGACAGCTTCAACTCTCCTAAGACACTTGGGCTGGTGGCAATGCTGGCCGATAAGGACCTCAGTGGAACCATTGCTGAGATGGCCAAGACCTTTGACCAGGTGATCTGCACCCAGCCCGCATCGCCAAGGGGATTGCCGGCAGGTGAGCTTGCGGAGATTTGCGAGGACTTCGGAATTGAAGTGCTCGCCATCGAGCCGAGCGTGACAGCCGCCTACAAATTAGCGAATAGGCTTGCCGCAGAGGAAAAAGTGGCCCTTGTCGTAACCGGATCGCTTTACCTAATTGGTGATGTTTTGAAATACATCCAAGACCAGAGATTGGACGATGAAGATGAAGAGTAGATCTTCCAAGCAGACGCTTGCCTCCATTGTTTTGGCCTTTGAGTCCTTCGTGGCATTCTTTGCGACCCTTGCCGCTTTCGGCCTTAGAGTTGCTGACCCGGAGCTTGTTTGGGCTGTTGGCTTGACCTGCTCGCTTTTGATGATGCTGACTCCTGCCGTCTTGCGTTACGGCTGGGGATACTGGATCGGAAGCCTGTGGCAGGTGCTGTTGATCGCCTCCGGCGTGCTTTTGTGGGGAATGTTCGTGATCGGCGCCATGCTGGCCGGGTTGTGGATTTGGGCGCTAATTGCTGGCTCCACCATCGACAGGGCAAAGAAAATTTACTTCGAAATGGAAATTGAGGGAAAGTAATGTCTGAAGCAACTTTGGTACTGATTAAGCCAGACGGCGTGCGTAGAAACCTGATCGGCGAGATTATTGCTCGCTGCGAGGCCAAGGGTTACACCGTCGCAGCCCTGAAGAAGCTAACCCCATCCAGAGAGCTATTGGCTCAGCACTATGCCGAGCACGAGGGAAAGCCTTTTTACGAGCCACTAATGGAGTTCATGCTCTCGGGTGACATTGTCGCTATTCGCTTGGAAGGCCACCGAGTAATCGAGGGATTCCGAGTTATTGCGGGAGTTACCGACCCAACCGTCGCAGCTCCTGGCACCATTCGCGGAGATCTATCTCGTGACTGGGGAACCAAAGTGGTGCAGAACTTGGTGCACGGATCTGACTCAGCGGAATCCGCTGCCAGGGAGCTTGCGCTCTGGTTCTAGAACAGGGTTGGCCAGAAGTTCCAGAACTGAATCAAAATCAGTAGGCAGAAGGCCAGGAAGTTCAGCAGCACAATCACCCAGGTCCACTCGTAGACCACTGCGGTTCTAAAGCGCTCTCCAAAGAATCCCTCTTTGAGGTTATGGCCCAAAAGCGTCCAAAACAGCGGGATTGTTGCCGCCCAAGCCACCATGCAGTAAA
>CAZKLA010000048.1:9744-12141 GCA_964553455.1 uncultured Aquiluna sp.
GCCGGTGATGATGAGAGTTATTGGAAATACCACAGCCGAATTATCGCATTTGTTTGTGATTGCTGGCATAATCATCGGTAGATGCGAACACACTCGCATCGAAGGTTTGGTCAGATTTAGATTCTGACGCTTTTAGAATTCGACCTCGGCTGCGGCCTAGGTCACGACAGATGGCCCACCGGGTGTGTCCCACGGGCCTAGAGGCTATAAAAATTGGCTAAGAAAAAAGAAGAACCGGCAAAGCCGGCAGCAATCCAACTAATCTTCCAGGCGCCCGACCTGCCAACTCCAAAGGTCAATCCACGAAGCGGCAAGCTCGCTGAGGATGAAAAGCCGGTTGAGAAGCCACAGCCTAAAGCGCGGCAGCCAAAGGAGCCAAAGGCTCCAAAGGAGAAGGCCAAGCCAGAAGAGTCCGAGAGAGAGACCGGCTCTACCCGAGTTGACGCCAAGCGTCAGCGACGTCGTGATTCGCGCGATGGTGGCAGAAGACGCTCTTCGGTAACTGAGTCAGAGTTCCTCGCGCGTCGCGAATCAGTCGAGCGCACCATGGTGGTTCGCGAGAAAGACTCCAGAATCCAAATCGGAGTGCTCGAAGACGGCATGCTCGTTGAGCACTACGTTGCCGAAAGCCAGGGCGGTTCGCTGATCGGCAACGTTTACCTGGGCAAGGTTCAGAACGTTCTGCCATCCATGGAGGCAGCCTTCGTGGACATTGGTCGCGGACGCAACGCAGTGCTTTACTCCGGTGAAGTTGACTGGGAGGCGGCCGAGACTGGCAACCAGCCTCGTCGCATTGAGCTTGCCCTAAAGTCTGGCGACCAGGTTCTGGTTCAGGTAACCAAGGACCCAGTTGGTCAAAAAGGTGCTCGCCTAACCTCTCAGGTTTCGCTCCCGGGACGTTTTTTGGTTTATGTGCCAGGCGGCAACATGTCTGGAATCTCCCGCAAGCTGCCCGAGGGTGAGCGTCAGCGCCTGAAGCAAATTCTCAAGCACGCCCTTCCCGAGGATGCTGGCGTGATCGTTCGCACCGCAGCCGAAGGCGCATCTGAAGAGCAGTTGATTCACGATGTTGAGCGTTTGAAGGCACAGTGGGAATCCATCAACGAGAAGGTTGCTAAGGGCAAGGCCCCGATGCCGCTTCACTCGGAGCCTGACCTATTGGTAAAGATCATCCGTGATGTCTTCAACGAAGACTTCCAAAAGCTTGTGATCTCCGGCGAGTCGGCCTTTGCGACCATCAGCGAATATCTTGCTTCGGTTGCTCCTGAACTAGTGGAGCGCCTCAGCGCATACACCGCTCAGGAAGACATCTTCGACTTCTACCGAATCGGTGACCAGATTGTGAAGGCGCTAGACCGCAAGGTTTACCTGCCATCTGGCGGTTCTTTGGTGATTGACCGCACCGAGGCAATGACTGTGGTTGACGTTAACACCGGTAAGTTCATCGGCTCGGGTGGAAACCTTGAGGAGACCGTCACCAAGAACAACCTTGAGGCTGCGGAAGAGCTGGTGCGCCAGCTCAGACTCCGGGACATCGGCGGCATCATCGTGGTCGACTTCATCGACATGATTCAGGAGTCCAACCAGGAGATGGTTCGCCGTCGCCTGCTGGAGTGCCTGAGCCGCGACCGCACCAAGAACCAGGTCGGTGAGGTTACCTCGCTGGGGCTGGTTCAAATGACCCGCAAGAAAATCGGGGTTGGTCTTTTGGAGACCTTCGGAGAAACCTGTGATTGCTGCGCTGGCCGTGGAGTGGTCATTCACAGCGAGCCACGCTTCAAGATGCCAGAGCAGTCCAGCTCAAAGCAAAAGGGCAAGCAAAAGGGCAAAGAAAAGCCTGAGGTCGTGAAGAAGGTCGTCACCGCTGAGCAGGCTGATGCCTTCAAGAACGTAGTGAACCAGATCGCGCAGGCAGCTCAGAGCGAAGAGGCTCCGAAGGAAGCTGAGGGCAAGACCGAGATTCTCAATGCGGTTTTGGATTCGCTACCTGAGGCTGAACCAGCCCAGAAGCTAAAGCGCCGCAGGGCTACCAGCGCGGCACGGGCTCCGCAGTCTTCAGATTCGTCTGAAAATAGCGAGCAATAAGGTTGACCCCGGGCTGGTTTCTTGCTAGGCTGGGGCGCTGTTGCCCACGGGTTTTCCGTTGGGCCAGATTCAAATTCCAAGATAGATAGGTTTTGAAGTGGTTTACGCAGTTGTTCGCGCCGGTGGTCGCCAGGAGAAGGTTTCAGTTGGAACCATCGTTACCATGAACCGCATTGCCGCTACCTCAGGCACCATTGAGATGCCAGCAGTTTTGCTTGTAGACGGCGACAAGGTCGTAACCGACCCTAAGGCGCTAGCCAAGGTAAAGGTTGTAGCAGAAGTTCTAGACCAGACTCGTGGTCCAAAGATCAT
>CAZKLA010000049.1:0-11845 GCA_964553455.1 uncultured Aquiluna sp.
CTGCGATTACTCTCACCGAGGTGTTGGCAACCAGCGACCTGCCAGGTGGCGTTGTGAACGTGCTAACTGGTAAAGAGTCTGAGATCGCTCCATGGCTTGCCTCACACCAAGATGTAAACGCTATTGACCTTGAGGGCACCAGCGATTTTGTTGAGCTAGAGATTCAGGCCGCTCAGAATCTAAAGCGAGTGATCCGCAAGGGTGACTTTGGCAGATTGGGAACCAAGGGTTCTTTGAACCACATCACCAACCTGATGGAAGTCAAGACCGTTTGGCACCCCAAGGGTCACTAAGGTCTGCCGCCAAGTTTGGTAACCGCCTTGGCGGCAAACCTCACAGCACTTTGTGCTGCCCGCGAGAAATCTTTGCCCTTCAGGGTTTCGGCAAGCAGGCTCGCGGCAAAGGCATCTCCGGCGCCGGTGGCATCGACGAGGTCAGCAGCTATCGCTGGAACGTGCTCCGCCACAGTCTGTGACTGAAGCTGAACCCCATCCTCACCCAGGGTGAGGGCCACCTGCGGGAACCACTCGCCAAGTAGTGCTGCCACAATCTCAGGTCTGGACTCCGCAGAAAGAATTCGACCTTCCTCCAAAGATGGCAGCAATAAGTCAACGCCAGCTATGGATGCTAGGAAGGTGTGGACGGAATGATCGGCGATGTAGCCGGCACTGCCGGGATCACATGCCACAAGCCCGCGTGCCTTGGCGCGCTTAATCAACTGTTGCATGGTTTCAACTGATTGATCAAAAACCGTGTACCCGGAGATGTAGAGCGCATCGCCAAAGAGTTCCTCTGGAATTGCGCTGAGGTCAAGGTTCCGGTTGGCTCCGCGATCGGTCAGGAAACTGCGCTGTTGACCCTGAACCAAAACCACGATGCGACCAGTCTGCAGTTCTTGATCCACCTGAAGGTGGGGGATGACTTTATAGTCCCTCAGGATTTGGGAGTGGCGCTCGAGGTCGTCACGACCAACCCTGCCCACGAAGTGGGTTTCAATACCTAGGCTTGCGATCCAGCAGGCGAAGTTTGCTGCCGAGCCGCCGGGCTGCTGTTGGATATTGCTGTTGGTGTCGGTGTCCAGGCGAATTTCGCCATTTGGAATGACCAAGATGTCATCGATGACATCTCCAACCACCAAGATCTTCGGCATTAGCTCTGCAGCCTGCTCCAGGCGGTTGATATATCAGCCGCTACCGAGACATTGTTCTTAGCCAGGTTCAGGTTTACCTCGAGGGAGACTCCGCCGGATGCTTGAACGATGTATTGAAGCAGGAATGGCGTGACTGCCTTGCCTGTCACGCCAGCCTTCTCGGCTGCGTCAAAGGCAACAGCGAGAACTCGGTCATGCTCGACGCGCTCCCAAGCCTGATCGGCAGGAACCGGGTTTGCCACCACGATGCCGCCAGCTTCCCCGCGAGCAGCCATGACCAGCGCGACCTCTTCTGCGCTGTCGGCTTGGTACTCCAGGGTGAAATCTGACTCTCGCAGCCAGAAGCTTGGGAAGATCTTTGTGCCGTAGCCAATAACCGGAACACTCAAGGTCTCAAGTCGCTCCAGGGTGGCAGCGATATCTAAAACGCTCTTTACTCCAGCGCTCACGACCGTCACCGGGACCTGGGACACCACGGTCAAATCTGCCGACTCATCGAAGGTGTCCTGAGCGCCGCGGTGAACGCCGCCGAGGCCGCCGGTGGCAAATACTCGAATGCCTGCCTGGGCGGCGAGGTAAGCGGTGGCGGCAACAGTTGTAGCGCCTGATAGTCCCTTAGCAGCCAGGATCGGTAGGTCACGAACCGAGGCCTTGGCGATG
Organism: uncultured Aquiluna sp.; assembly: GCA_964553455.1. Classification (GTDB taxonomy): domain Bacteria; phylum Actinomycetota; class Actinomycetes; order Actinomycetales; family Microbacteriaceae; genus Aquiluna. The sequence continues at coordinate 1,811 of CAZKLA010000049.1, forward strand.
TCTTGGTTTGCGATTACGTCGAGTGCTGCCTGGTCCAGCCCGATGTTTGGGACGCCGTCAATCACCGCGATGGTGGCTGGCACAACGCCCTTATCTCTAAGAATCTGTTCGAAATCTAGAGCGGCCTGGTGATTTCTCGGTCGTGGCAAACCGTGAGAAATGATGGTGGATTCGAGGGCTACAACCGGCAGGTTGTTCTGCAGCGCGTTTAGGACTTCTGGGTGAATTTTGAGCACCAGATAAGGCTACTGCGGATTCTTGGGTAGATTCTTCACTAGGTAATCGATACGGAGAATGCTTGAAGCGGCCTTGGCTTACGACCCCTAAAGGTCAGCGCATCACGATGCTGCTCGCAACGCTCCTGGCGCTGCTATCGCTGGTGCCGCTTTACTTCACAATGGTTAGCGAGGTGGCGCGAACCAATGTCTCACAGCTTCAGTATGGCGAGGTGAATTTCTACCCGCTGGATCAAGCGAAATATGTCTCCGAACTGGCAGGCCTTGAGGTGGTTGGCATCTCAGAAGTTTCTGAGTCTGAGTTCGGCACCACAATCAAAATTCAAGTTTTGAACCACGGTCAGCTGGTTGGTAAGCGTGAGGTTTGGGCCAAGGTTTACAGCCCGGCTGGCAAACTCCGCGAGGGCATGAAGATCTGGTTGGAGCTTAGGCAAAAAGGGCCAATCTACCTGGAGTTTTTCTTTACTGGAACCGCCAAAGAGCTGGCCGAGAGCAAGATAAGTTTGGGTTTTTAGCGTAGATTGCTTAGGTGCCTAACATCAGTGCAGAATCCTGGCGAGAGTTTGTCGCATCCAGGCGTACCACCCGAGATTTTCTCCCAACTCCAGTGCCTCAGGAGCTGATTGATCAGCTGCTGACCGACGCCATGACAGCACCTTCCTGGTCCAACACCAGGCCGTATTTAATCGCTACCGCTCAAGGCGAAGTTCGTGATCGAATCTCCAAGGAGTTCTTGGCTCGCTGGGCTGAGGCCTCTAAGGCCCTAGGTGGCGGCTTCCTGGCCAAGGCAAAACTCTTTATAACCCGCTACGGTCTCCCCACTAGCGACTATAAGGTGAACCGGGTCTACCCAAAAGAACTGCAGCCAAGAAGCGCTCGAGTCGGCGCTGAGCTCTACGCGCTTTTGGGGATTGACCGCAAGGATCAGAAGGCTAGGCAGGCCCAGTGGGCAAGAAACTACGAGTTCTTTGGCGCTCCAGTTTCCTTCTTCGTCTTTACGCACTCGGGTCTTGGCGAGTACTCGGTATCCGATGCGGGACTGTTTATGCAGAACCTAATGCTCTCGGCTCACGCCCACGGCCTTGGGACTTGCGCCCAGGGCGCGAGCGCACTGTGGGCAGATGCTGTCAGGGCTGAGTTTGAAGTGCCCGAAGGCTACAAACTGCTCTGCGGTATTGCGCTTGGCTACCCGAGCGATCACAAGGTAAATGGCTTCAGGGCAGACCGGTTGCCAATCAGCGATATCAAACTGAAAAACAAATGATCAACTTTCAAGACCAAGCTTTTCTAGCTGACCCCTACCCACAGCTTGCCGAACTAAGAAAGATTGGTAAACCAATCTGGCATGAGGAACTGGGCGTTTTTCTAGCAGCTACTCACGCCGATTCAAATGCGGTGCTTCGCAACAGATCACTTGGCCGTATCTTCAAGCCAAAAGAGCCAAGTGATCAGTGGGACACCTTCAACTGGCTCCATGCCGACTCCATCTTGGATTCCGAACCACCAAAGCACACCAGACTTCGCTCGCTGGTGATGAAGGCGTTCAACCCAAAGAAGATTGAGAGCATGCGTCCCGATGTCGAGCGCATTACTCAGGCATTGCTTTCTGGCATCGAGCAAAAGCTTTCAGAAACAGGGCAATTCGATGTCATTGCCGATTTCGCAGAACCGTTGCCGGTGAAGGTTATTGCTTCGATGCTTGGCTTCCCCGACGAAGATGAGCACCTGCTTCGACCCTGGTCCCAGGCGATTGTGAAGATGTATGAGGTGTCGCCATCTGATCAGGACAAGTTAGAAGCTCAGCAGGCGTCAGCCGAATTCGCCGACTATGTCTACGCGCTCATGGTTGAGCGCAAAAAGAATCCGGGACCAGATTTGATCACCGACCTTGCCCTGGTCGAAGAGGATGGCGAGAAGCTAAATGCCCACGAGCTCATTGCCACCTGCGTACTGCTGCTAAACGCCGGCCACGAGGCAAGTGTGAATGGATTTGGCAATGGCTTTGTCGCCGCCCTGAAAAACGAAGCGCAGATGTCGCTGATTAGACAAAACCCGGACCGGCATGCCGCCACCGCAATTGATGAGTTCCTTCGATTCGATGCCCCGCTGCACCTTTTTGAGCGAACGGCCACTCAGGACACTGAGATTGGTGGAGTTGAGATTGCCCGGGGGCAGAAGATTGCCGCCCTGCTGGGGAGTGCGAATCGCGATGAGGCAGTGTTTGAGAATGCCGATCAGCTGGATCTAACCCGCGACCCCAACCCTCACATTGGTTTTGGTGCCGGTATTCACTTCTGCATCGGTGCTCCACTAGCCCGCATGGAGATGACAACCTCGCTGCCGATGCTTATGAAGGCCTACCCGAACATTGCTCTTGCCAGCGAACCCGAGCGCAGACCAACATTCGTCTTGCGCGGTTATGAGTCGGTTTTTGTAACCGGTTAGCCCTTGGTTGAACCGAGCGTTAGACCCGATACAAACTGTTTTCTGAGCACGAAGAACACCACGAGCGTCGGTATCGCTGCGATCATCGCACCGGCCGCTAAGAGGTTGTAGTCCGTCACGAATTCACCCTGTAATCGACCAAGTGCCGAGGTAATCGGACGCTTGTTGTCGGTGGACATCAAAACCAAAGCCCAGAAGAAGTCGTTGTAGATCCAGGTGGTCATTAGCACCGCAAGCGATGCGAGTGGTGGGCGAAGCAGTGGCAGCATCACTTTGAAGAAGTGGGTGAACACCGAAGCTCCGTCAACCTGAGCGGATTCGGAAATCTCTTTTGGAATCGTCTTCATGTATGAGCTGAGTACGAAGGTCGCAAATCCCATTTGGAAGGCGACGTGGATCAACACAATGCCCCATGGGTTGTCATACAAGATTCTGCGATCGCCAACTAGGTCACCGATTGCCAAGTACATCTTGAAGACCGGAATGAACACCAGCTGGGCAGGGAGCATGTTACCCGCGGTGAACAGCAAAAGCATTGCCACGTTGAACTTGAATGAATACCTGGTAACCACAAAAGCCATCAGGGAACCGAAGAACAGCGTCAGGAAGACCGCAGGAAGCGTGATGATTGCGGTGTTGTAGAAGTAGCGAGGCAACTCCATGCGCTCGATAGCTTCGATGTAGTTGTTGAAGTTCAGCTCACTTGGCCAAGACAGGATTCCGTTGGCACGAATGTCCTTGTATGGGCGCAGCGAAGAGAACAAAGTCCATGCGATTGGGAACAACCAGACGATCGCAAACAGGCCGATAAAGGCCGAGATGAAGCGGTCTTTGATCTTCTGAGAGTTCTTGGTCTTCTGGTCTTTCACTAAGTTCGTCATCGGACATCCTCCTTGAACTGCTGCTGGAGGTAAGCCAGGATCGGCACGATGGAGAGTAGGAACAAGATAACCGCGTAGGCCGCACCCTTCATAGATGCGCCTTCTCCGGCAATGTTCTCGAAGACCAGCACTCCCAAAATGGGCAAACCACCGCGACCACCGTAAATGATGTAGACCATATCGAACGCCCTAAGCGACTCGATGATGGTGATCACAATCACGATGATGTTTACCGGCTGCATCGCAGGGAAGATAATCCTGCGGAAGGTCTGCCACTCGGTTGCGCCATCAATGGCCGCTGCTTCGCGAAGCGACGCATCGATTGCCTTGAGTCCTGCCAAGTACAAAAGCATGATGTAGCCGATGTGACGCCAGGAGGCCATGATCAAGATAACCCAGAGGTTGTAGCGATCATCACCAAAGAACGAGATGGCCTCGGAAATCGGCAGCCCCATGAGGCCGTTTACGAAACCGTCTGGGCGAAGTAGGAAGTTCCAGATGATTCCAATAACCGCCATCGATAGCACTACCGGAAGGTAGTAGGCGGACTGGTAAAACTTGTGGCCGCGAATCTCGCGATCAATTTGATAGGCAAGCAAGATGCCTAGCGGTGTGGCAATTAGGCCAAACCAGAAAAGCCAAACTACGTTGACACGAACTGCCTCCCAGAAACGTGGGGTCTCGAAAATGATGTTTTCGTAGTTTGCAGTTCCAGCCCACTGGATATCACTCAGGTGAATACCGGTCCAGTAGGTGAAAGAAAGATAAATGGTGGCTACTGCTGGAAACCAGACCAGTGCCAGGTGAAGAAAAGTTGGAACACCGACAAAGAAGCCGAGAGTGACTTTATCTTTGCCAGAAAAAGTACGACGGCGACGAGGCTTTACTGCCTTCGTCGCCGCCGCACTCATTTTGAATTTCTGCTACTTACTGCTTATAGGGCAGGAAGTGCATCCCACTGAGACTGCAGTGACTCAAGGATCGAATCGGTTGACGATGGGTCCTTGAACCAGCTCTGGAATGCAGGTCCAACAATTGGGCCAGCAAAGTCAGGGCGGGTGTCGCGGTCTAGGAACTGGGTGATGTACTTCGCCTCATCCATTACAGCAACCTGCTGTAGCTGGAATGCGTCGTAGGTTGAGCGGTCCTGGCCGTTGTTAGCAGAGGTCATTGGGATACCGGTGTCAAGCATTGCCTGAACACCCTCCATGTCACCTGCGAACTTGGCTAGGTCTGCACCACCGGCGTTGTTTGCACCGTTCTTGGCTACACAGAAACCGTCGATAGGAGCATCGATGGTGTCGCGGCCGTGGTCAGGGTTGATCTCTGGGAATGGGATGATCCATAGGTCATCGTAGTCTTCTTGGCTCTGCTCCTTGAAGTTCGCACCGAACCATGAACCGTTGAAGAAGAATCCGGCCTGCTTCTGCAGTAGCAACTGCATTGCGCCGTCCCACTCAAGGTCTAGAACGTTGGTGTTCATGTAAGGAAGCAGCATCTCCCAGTGACGGAAGACTTCCTTGACACGGTCGTCGGTCCACTTCTCGCGACCTGCTAGTAGGTCAACGTGGAACTGGTATCCGTTGATACGAGCGTTAAGGATGTCGAAGGTTCCCATTGCTTCCCAGCCACCCTTGTCAGCAGAGGCTAGACCGATTAGGCCCTTTGCCTTCAGCTCACCTAGTGCTGCTAGGAAGTCGTCCCAGTTGTAAACCGAGTCAGCATCCAAGCCAATCTCAGACATCATGGACTTGCGGAAGTGTAGACCCCATGGGTACCAGCTCTGAGGCACGAAGTACTGCTTGCCGTCAGCGGCAGTTGCAGCAATCTTGTAGCTCTCGTTGTACTGGTCGCCAATTTCGTTCCAAGCGTCAGAAAGGTCTACTAGTAGGCCCTGGTCTGCGAAGAACTGCATGCGGTAACCGGCCATCCACTGGAAGCAGTCGTCAGGAGTTCCCTGTAGGTACTGTGACAAGTTGTTCTGGAATGCGTTTGACTCGGTCGCGTTGTAGGTAACCTCGTTGCCAGTCTTGGCAATGTAGGCGTCAACCAATCCCTTTAGCTGGATAGTTGGAGACTCGTCAACGGTGCGAGCACCGAATGAGATTGGACCAGTGGATCCTGGTGCGCAACCGGCGAGCATTGTGGCGCCTGCAATACCTAAACCACCAGCTGCAGCGCCTTTTAGAAGCAAACGACGGTCAACTTCGTGACCGGCAATCTTGTTCAACATTGAACCTCCTGTGAGTGGACTTTGGTTCAGGATAATCCCCTTATTCCCGCGAATCGGACAATTCACATAACGAAATAGTCACAAATCGACAGAAACGAACAAAGTCGAACATTTTCTATCTCTTTGGAGGGTCGGCTAGGAGGCCAGAATCTCCCTAACCATCGGCACAACCTTGGTGCCGTAGAGCTCAATCGCTCGCATCAGTTTCGAGTGTGGCATGGGCCCGTTGGCGTATTTGAGGTCAAAGCGCGAAGCTCCAACGCTCTCGATCGCATAGGCAATCTTCTTGGCTACCTTTTCAGGTGATCCCACATACATCGATCCGCCATTTACCTCCGAGATGAAGTGCATCTTGGTGGTTGGACCCCAACCGCGCTCTCTGCCGATGCGACCAAAGGCAGTCTCGTAGTGTGGCCACTGTGCTTCAACCGCATCATGGTCGGTATCGGCTATAAATCCAGGCGAGTGGATGGACACCGGTAGCTGCTGGTGGCCAAACTTCTCCAGCTGCTCCTTATATAGGTTTGAGTAAGGAGCAAAGCGCGCGGGGTCGCCACCGATGATGGCTAACGCCATTGGGATTCCCAGGCGAGCGGCACGCACCACCGAATCAGGTGAGCCGCCAACCCCAACCCGAAGTGGGATTGCGCCGCGCTCAGTCTTTGGGTAAACCTCTTGGTTAGTTAGCGAAGCACGCATTCTGCCCGACCAGGTAACGGGCTTCTCCTTCAATAGCTCCACCATTAGCTCAAGCTTTTCCTCGAAGAGGTCGCCATAGTTGGCAAGCTCATATCCAAAGAGCGGGAACGACTCAATAAATGATCCACGTCCTGCGGTGATTTCTGCGCGGCCATTCGACAGCGCATCAATGGTGGCAAAGCGCTGGTAGACCCGAACCGGGTCTTCAGAAGAAAGCACCGTCACACCGGTGCCGAGCTTGATGTTGTTGGTGACGGTTGCGATGCCGGCCAGAATCGTGTCTGGAGCAGAAACCGCATAGTCGTCGCGGTGGTGTTCTCCGATGTTAAAACTATTTAGCCCCACCGCTTCGGCAAGCTTTGCCTGCTCAACGACATCGCGGATAACCTGCCCTGCCGATACCGGACGGCCTGCGTCGTCCAGTGACATGTCGCCAAAGGTGTCTAACCCAAACTGTAACTCTGAGACGTTCATGAATTCAGTCTAGGGGGTCTAGACAAAAAGTGCTAGTTGGCCGCTGCCAGCTGACCACAGGCTCCGTCAATCTCCTTGCCGCGAGTATCGCGCAAGGTGGTTGGGATGCCGTTGCGATCAAGAATGTCAATGAAGGAGTTGATCTGCTCCTTGGTTGACGAGGTCCATACCGAACCTGGAGTTGGATTTAGTGGAATTGGGTTGACGTGAACCCAGCCCTTGCCGCGATCGTTGAGCTTGTCCGCCAATAACTGCGCGCGCCAGTCGTGGTCGTTCATGTTGTGAATCAGCGCATACTCAATGGAAACTCGGCGACCGGTCTTGTCGTAGTAGGCCTTGGCGGCATCGAGTGCCTCGTCGACTTTCCACTTGGAGTTGACCGGAATCAACTCGTCGCGAAGCTGGTCATCCGGGGCGTGCAGCGAAAGTGCGAAGGTGAGCGGCAGGTCTTCTTCGGCAAGCTTCACAATTCCTGGCACCAGCCCGACGGTGGAGACCGTGATTTGCCTTGCGCTCATACCCAAGCCGTTGGGCTGTGGTTCAACCATGGTGCGAATGGCATCCATGATCTTGGCGTAGTTGGCTAACGGTTCACCCATGCCCATAAAAACGATGTTGTTGACGCGCTCGTCCTCGTGACGATTCGGGCCAAGCTCACCGGCGCGAATGGCTCGGTTTGCCTGCACGATCTGATCGACAATCTCGGCTGCCGACATGTTTCGGGTCAACCCGGCCTGGCCGGTCGCGCAGAACGGACAGTTCATGCCACAGCCAGCTTGGGAGGAAATACAAAGCGTGATGCGGTTCGGGTAGCGCATCAATACCGACTCGACTAATGCCCCATCAAAGAGCTTCCAGAGGAACTTGATTGTGTCACCCTTATCGGTCTGCAGGCGCTTGACCTGGGTCAGTAGCGGTGGCAGCACCTTTTGAACTAACTCGACTCGGCCTTCCTTTGGAAGGTCGGTCATGGTCTCAGGATCAGAGGAGTAATGAGAGAAGTAGTGGGTGGATATCTGTTTGGCTCTAAAGCCTGGAATGCCCAATTCTTTGATGCGTTCGGTGCGGTCCGCGATGGATAGATCGGCAAGGTGAACCGGAGGCTTGCCGCGTTTGACCTCGGCAAACTGAAGTAGCGGTTTACCGTCAGCGTCTTTGCGCTGAGTCCAGCCCTCAGTTTTTGGCCTTACCTGTTTGTTATCCACCGGCTAAGTCTAAGTTGTTAGACCCAGTACCCAATTGTTGTCAGGGTAAACTCGCGAATGTGAAGATCCTCGTTATCGGTTCTGGTGCCAGAGAGCACGCCATCGTTAAGGCGTTGCTTCGAACCGGAACTGCGCGCGAAAACATAGTTTGCGCTCCCGGCAATGAGGGCATCGCCCGCGAGGTCGAGGTCAGGCCAGAGATTGTTGCCACCGACAGGCTGGCAGTTGTAAAGCTCGCCCTGGAAGAAGTCGTCGACCTAGTAGTTATCGGTCCGGAAGCACCTCTGGTTGCCGGGGTTGCGGATGCGCTTCGCGAGCAGGGCATCGCAGTGTTTGGACCAAACCAGGATGCAGCTGCCCTTGAGGGCAGTAAACAGTTTGCTAAAGAGATCATGGCGGCCGCCGACGTTCCAACCGGCATGGCATACGAGTGCTCGACCATGTCTCAGGTCGAGAGCGCGATGGCGCAACTCGGAGCTCCATATGTCATCAAGGCCGATGGCCTAGCCGCAGGCAAAGGTGTGATTGTCACCTCGGACCGCTCAGAAGCTTTGGAGCACGCCCAGAAATTCATCGATGAGGGCGTGCTGGTAGAAGAGTTTTTGGATGGCCAGGAAGTCTCACTGTTCTTCCTCTCCGATGGCAAACATGTAATGCCGCTCAGCCCAGCTCAGGACTACAAGCGCGCCTTCGATAATGACGAAGGTCCAAATACCGGAGGCATGGGTGCGTACTCGCCACTGCCTTGGTTGCCTGAAGGCTTTGTCGAGGAGATTACCCACCGAGTTGCTCAGCCAACCATCGATGAGCTCTACCGTCGCGGTAGCGAGTTTGTTGGACTGCTCTATTGCGGCTTGATAGTGACATCGCGAGGCGTGAAGGTAATTGAGTTCAACGCAAGATTTGGCGACCCAGAGACTCAGGTTGTGCTGAAGCGACTAAACAACAATCTGGCAGACCTATTGATGCGAAGCGCAACTGGCAAGTTGGATGTTGGTCCGGTCGCAACCTTCTCCAACGATTGCGCAGTGACTGTCGTGCTGGCATCCGAGGGCTACCCAACTTCTAACGCCCCAGTGCGCGAGGTAATTGGAATTGAAAGCGCAGAGTCAGTTGACGGTGTTGAGGTCTGCAAGGCAAGCCCTACCGGTCGCGTGCTGTCGGTGGTGGCATCGGGCAAAACCTTCCAAGAGGCTAGGACCTTGGCCTATGAGGGAATGTCTCGGATTCATCTTCAGGGCGGTCACTTTAGGAACGACATAGCTCTCAAGGTTGTGAGCTAGTGCAGGGGTTTGAACACGTCTACACCGGCAAGGTCAGAGACCTTTATGTTCCGACCGATGAGGCTTTTAGCCATCTTGTGTTGATTGTGGCCTCGGACCGAGTTAGTGCTTTTGATCACGTACTAAGCCCTGAGATACCTGGCAAGGGTGAAAACCTAACCGCCATGACCCACTGGTGGTTTGATCGACTTGAGATCAATAACCACCGCTCCAGTGAGCTTGCGGTTCCGCAGGAAGTTGCTGGCCGAGCCATGATCGCCAAGAAGTTGGAGATGTATCCAATCGAGTGCGTGGTGCGCGGTTATCTCTCGGGTTCTGCCTGGAAGGAATATCAGCTAACCGGCAGCGTCTGCGGCATTGAGCTTCCAGCGGGACTTGAATTCGGAGATCGACTGCCCCACCCGATTTACACTCCAGCCTTCAAGGCCGAACAGGGTGAGCACGACGAAAACATCAGCTTCGCTCAGACCGTTGAATTGGTTGGCAGCGAGATTGCCGAGCGACTTAGGGATGAGTCGATTCGAATCTTTATCGCCGCCTCTCAGCTGTGCGAAAAGGCCGGCCTGATCCTGGCCGATA
>CAZKLA010000050.1:0-8267 GCA_964553455.1 uncultured Aquiluna sp.
TAGATTGTGTTTAACGTTTCAAACCCACCGTCAAACCTGTTAACTATTGCCGATGTTGTTACCAGTCTCTCCCGTCCTATTACGGGATGGTCTAATACATTATACACACGAGCAATACTAATATTGCCTACGTTGTCTACAATGTCATTGTACAATCCCTTCACTTCTTGGGGTACTGCTACATCAACATACTCAACTGGCCCGGTGTAGTGTACCACAGGTTTAATTGCCATACAATTCCTTCATAGAGGGGAAACACTCAAACATATGCTTCTTACATTCCTCAGCAATGAGTCGGTGTTCCTTCTGTGTTGAAACATCTGTACGTACATCAACATAGTGAATCCAGTTGCGTAGCGTACCCTTCATATACATGCGGCTCAGAGTAAGACCTTCTGGCAATACGGCTCTAGCTTGTTCCTTAGCTATGCCATTCTCAATAGCCCACTTGTATGCTTTGCTGCTTTGTGCCACAACATCTTGTTGGTGTTCAATCCACTCAACTTTCAGGTCATAGTCACTAGTCTCAATGCTGTTCTGCCGATTCTTTTTGTCCTGCAGTCGTGCATCTCGTAAACGAAACCCAAGGTCTTCTGTAGGGTCTGCATAGCGTTGACTAAACTCTTGGAAAAAGAAACTACGGTGGCGCAATATTTGTCTTGCAATGTCACGTGTAGTTGTGATTTCTACACACATATCCACCATGTCCAACGGTGACCAATGCTTATTATCTACCAAGTATTTAACAAGCTTAGGTGCAGTGGCTGTGTTGTTTTGGTTGCTAGGGTTGGATACCCTCGCCATGTATGCCACTAACTCGTCGCCCTTGGGTGTTGCCCACACTAAGTTCACTGCGCTCATAGTCTTCTAGTTCCTCTTTCCAATCTTGTTTACGTGCTTGATTAATAACTTCTCGTTTCCTATTCTTCCCATCCTTCTCCAAACTCAAGGTCGAACGGCTCAACTTCATCGGTTTCGTCTTCATCATCTGTGTCAAAAAATTTATGGTAATTCGCTACTAGTAAGTCAGGCACTAGGTTGATAAAGTCCTCAACCGTCATGCCCAATGCAACAACTAGCTCCGTAGGGTCATCAAAGTTTTCCTCTACAAATTGCTTAACCTTCCAAAGCTTTTCGTTGTAGTTCATAGTTTAGACTTAATTACTGCTGGCTTCTTGGATGTAGACTTCTTAGCTGCTGGCTTAGTCTTTTCTTTAGTAAACTCGTTTGCAGCTTTCTCTAATGCAGTCTCAAACTTAGATAACTCTGCAATGAGCATCTTAATTTTAGCCAACTTAGATGCTACATCTTTCTTCTCACTGATACCAAAGTCTAGGTGTACACGGCGATAGCAGTCGTTGATAACGATTCCTGCGTCTACGTACATACTATTGCCACCATAACTACTGGTTTCAATCTCACACTCAATAGCACCAAGTCCTTTGCTGCTATTCAGAAACTTACGTGAATACAAATGTCTCTTTGTTTTAAACGCCATACTTTCTCTCCAAATATTCAATTGATAAGAACATCTCGTCAAAGTGTCCGTCTTTAACTTCGTTCAACATCACCAACCCACGCCAATGTCGATTGCTAAGTTTGTCCATGTAGCTCTCGTCATGTAGGTAGTAACTACCTGCAATTATAGCACAGATTGCTGTTCCGTCTGCTCTTTTTCCATAGGCGACTTGCTTACCTTGCTGATGCCCTGCAATACAAGACATATGGAGCTTACTAATGATAGCACTAGCAGAACCAGCGGGTCGCCCCATAGCACCAACAGGCCAGTAATGGTTGAAGCCAACACCATTAATAAAAACAGGGTGGAGGAATTCATGTACTTCCCAATCCTTTTCGTACTCTAGGTCTTTAGTGCTAATCAGACCTTCAAGTGTGGGGTTGTTATTAATAGCACGGTCAATGCGGTTTTCGTGGTTACCAAGTGTCAACACCATACGTGGCTTGTACACTTTGTGTTTGCTTTCCTTCTGTGCCTTCTGCATCTCACGTAAGGGTGCAAGTAGTTTCTTCATGGCTGCTTTAGTTACATCAATGTCCTTCTTGTAACGTAGCCCTTCAAAATACTTGCTGCCCTTAGTGTCATGCGTTGACAGGCTAGGCATATCTGCAAAGTCACCGATGTTCACAACAACATCTGGCTTGTAGTCACAGATAGCCTTACCTGCCCACGTTAAATGGTCAGTAGGAACACCCTCTTTAACTTGGCAGTCAGGGATTACTAGTATTCGCATCTGTGTCTTTCATCCATTCATCAATCTTCTTTTCCAATTCTGTGCGGCCCTCTACGTGTGCTTGGTACACACCTACATAGCCCACCATGTCTAGGAATCTAGCAAACTCTGCCATTACATATTCCCACTGTACATCGTCTGACATTTCAAACTCGTGGGTTGTAAACGAGTTTAGTGGAAACTCGATAGCACCATAACCATCATCATTCTTTGTGCATTCAAAACGGAATTTCATCTTCAATTACCTCGTCTTCTGTTACTAAATAAACCTTGGTTGGTTGGTGAACAACTGTACCGTTGTTGTAATGCTTACCCCAATATGCTGCACCACTCTTGGCTGTAGCCTCTGAAATAAACATCTTAGGTAGTGATGTACCCTGTGCTAACATGAATACACCTAGTTTCTTTTCTTCTAGCACCCACGCCTCTTTAATAACTCTCATTAAGTGCCTCGCTGTAATCAAAGTAGCAATTGGTACTGCTGTAGTAGTCATGCACTACTTTCATGCAGTGGATAAGGTGTTCAGTAGCTGCATTGTCACGCTCTACATCTGAAAAGAACATGCGTACATCTCCGCTACGCTCTTCTAAACTTTCAACGTCTTCCCGCAGCACCATTGTGAACAACACTTCCCAATCAATGATGTTGCCCTTCATGTCAAGAATCATTTGTAATCTCCATAACTCGTGGTGTGTCAACAACTTCAACTAGAAACTCAGGGCCATTGGCATACATGAATGTACGCATCTCAGGCCAACATTGTTTCTTGTAGTTGCAATAACTGCAACTAGTGCATAGCTTCTTATTCTTACTAGTCTTACTAGCTGCTACAGGCTCTAGGCGTTTAATAGAGTCAGGGTTAGGTAGGCTCACAGTTTCCACTGCGCTCTCTGCCTGCATCCTAAACAAGCCACGGTTAACTTCAATGGGGTAGTAGTTAACGTGTCCTAGTTCCTTTTGAATAGTGACAAAGCCAGCACTATCACTGTTAAGAACAGTAGCATAACCATTTAGCTGTTGATAATATCCGAATGGGTCATCTTGCAAACCATACTTAAACTTCTCCTCTGAAAACTTAGTGACGCTCTTAACGTCAACTGGTACACCGTCAATCACCGCATCAATGCGTCCACGTACTACCCAACCATCACCTACTTCGTAGGTAACGCGCTCTTGCTTACTAGTAACACTGTGCCCTGCACTCTCTGCTACGTTCAACACTAACTCTTCAAGAATGTCACCATAAAAGAATTTGAGTAGTGCACGTCCGTCTGGTTTATCTGCAACACTTGGCATGTTGTACTTATACCACAACCTACGTGGGCATGGGTCACCTACCTCACTGAAGTAGAGCACCTGATATTCACGTACTCGTTCCTCAGTGTTAAACCATTTGTCGTAGCTAACACTTACGTTGTTACTAGTAGCAGAAGGGGGCAATGCCCCTTCCACAACCTTGTAAATGTCATCTACAAGGGTGTTGATAGATTTCATTCAGTCATGCCCTCTGCTACTGCAAGGTCAATGTCACCACATGAGTAAGCTTCAAACCTACGTGCAACTTGGATAATTGCATCTGCATACTCGTCCAGTGTATCAGGCATACCATCAGAGCTAGCCAAGAAATCATTTACTGCCTTGGTAGCGTTCGTAATTGAGTTCTGTCGCACAATGGCTCGGTCACCATGCAGCGGGGGAATGGGGAACACTTTAGCTGCTGGTGTGTACCCACCCTTAGCACCACCACTAGCGGCTGGTGTAGGGGCTGCTGCACCTCCTGCACCTTTCTTGATAAGCCGTACCGATGTAAGGTCTACACTCTTACCATACGTACCGTCAGTGTATTGAAAGTCAACCTCATCACCAATGCCAAACGTAGGTTTCTTAAAACCATACGAAAAACGTTCGCCATTAGCCACAACTGTGTACGCTGGCTTAGGGCCAAACTTAGTTGTAACTTCTTTAGTTGTGATGTTTTCTACAATGTAACTCATAGTTCCAGTTCCTTTTTGTCTTGCCAATTATATCCTGCTTCAACACCAACTTTTAGTTGGCATGGAAAATCAATGTTGAAAATACTCTTCAAGTATTTCGGTGCATCCTCTAATGTCTGCTTGGCTAATATAGCACATTCTTGCAATAAGTCAAGCGGTACATCAAGCACTACACTATCGTGCACAGTCATTACTAGTTTTACACGTGGGGTCAGTCCTTTCTCTTCAAGTTTACGCAACAAAATACCTACCATCATGGGCACTACATCACCTGTAGCAAACCCTTGAATGGGCCAGTTCTTCAACTCAGTAGGGCTAAATGAATAGTCCTTCTTTATGTCGTTGTAATATTGTGTGAACACATAGTGCCTACCTGTAGGGCTAGCGTGGTAGTAGCTGTACTCAGGGCCACTCTTGTCTTCTTTGTAGCTAACTACTTTCTTGGCGTTTGCTGTGTCAACGATGCTTTCATGGTAGCGTTTAACTCCTGCATATCGTTTGTAGAAAGTAGTAATGAATCTCTTAGCTGTCGCTCTATCACAACCACTCTGCGCCATAAGTGTAGTAACTCCGCCTCCGTACACGAGTAGAAAGCTGAATCGCTTAAAGGGTTTCCGTTCTTTGTCAGTTGGATACCTACCATACATCTCCTTGTAAAGTTCACGGTGCATGTCCCTACCGTTATTAATATCGTCAATGAGTTGTTGGTCATTGGCTAGGTAGGCTAGGGCTACCATCTCTAGCTGGCTGTAGTCCAACTCTAAGATGTGTCCTGCTCTTCCGTAGCGGCTGACATACGCCTTCTTAACGTCACCTGCATCTGTCTGGTTCTGCAAGTTAGGATTGGTAGATGACAAGCGGCCTGTCTTGGTAGCACAATGGTTTAGATTAGGGTAGATGTTCCCATCAGGGAACTGTAAACCTGCTAGTCCTTCGTAGTAGGTTTCCTTAATCTTTGTGTACTCACGTAGTGCCAACAAGTGATTCGCTAACGGGTCTAGGTGTTCGTCTAACAACCACTTCAACACACTGTCGTCTACAGAGTAGTAGCCACTCTTACCAACCTCAAACTTAGATGCATCGTACTTGCCTTTGACTGTGCGTTCCTTCTCAACTACCTTGTACTTGTCCTTGCCGTTTTTGTATTTGCCTACAAGTTCCTTCTCTTTGTACTTTTCCTTACCACCAAAGTAGTACAGGGATAGTTGCTTAGGGCTGTTGTAGTCAAGTCCGGGTGCAAGTGACTCAACTGCTGCTGCACGTTTTTCAATGTCAATGCCGTAGGCAATACGCTGCTCGTCTACGTAGTCCCAATTAACACACATACCGTTCCTGTTCATCTCAATGGTGGCACGTAGTGCGTCCATCTGTGTAAACATTAGCGGTAGTAGGTCTAGTTGCTCTGCAAGTTCCCACTGCTTCAGGAAAATATCTTCCGTATTAATAACGTCACCCTCTAGGTAGGGTACAAGCTTCCCCCTTGGAATGTCCTCAGTCTGCACACCTGCCTTCCACATGGCTTTAATCTCGTCATCTTTCAAACGATGTTCGCCTAGGTAGTGTGCTGTTAGTTCGTCTAGGCTAGCGTACAAATGCTTCTGTGCTGATAGCAAATATTCTGCTAGCTGCGTGTCCCATATGCGGGGTAGCTGGTCGTCACTCTGGCGATAGATGTACAGTAGGTCAAACTTAATGTTGTGCCCAATGACTAGTTCTGCACTACGCAACACTGTACGCAACACACCTTGGTCAACACCTGCCCTCTCATAAATCACTGCTGGTGGCCCACTAGTACCTACCTTGTGAAACCCTGCAGCAATGATTTTATTGCCCAACCACATAGGATTGCCACTGCTGTTACCTACAGGGCATCTAATGGTTGTTTCAAGGTCAATCACTATGTTCATGGCTGTCCTTTAGGATGTTACTAATAACGTCTGTTAGGTTAAACTTGTACGCACTTTCTTTAGGTACGAATGGCGATGGTCGTGTTGTACAGTCTAACCATGAGCTACCTACTTTACTAATGAAAAGGTTTTGATACACACCATCTGGTGTTTGAAACACAATACGTGTCATACCGTCATCATCTACATACACATCACCATGTTTAGGTTTTCCACTTGCTGACATATCGTGCCTTTGCTGGTTCAATTTCAACTTCAAAACACCCGTGTCTATGTGCCTCTAGCGTGTCTGTACCGCCAAACAATTTGTTCTTAGGTACGTGTATGAAACGCTGTAAGTCCATACCCGGCTCGTTACTCTTACCGATTGTGATGATAGCATCTGCCTCACCAATCTTATCTGTCTTACTACCTCTCAGTTGATTCATCTGAATCCACTTCTCACCCTCACCTGTACCGTCTACTTGGCTAATGGCAATGACGGGGCAATATTCTTTTGCTACGTCACGTGCCCACTCGTAAAGCTTACCAATGCGTAGGTCTTCACGTGCCTCTTGGCTAAATCCATGCACCTTGTCAAGCTGGTCAAAGATGATGAGTCCCGGTTTAAACTCCTTAAACAACGTTGCAATTTTGTTGACACTCTTTATACCACTGTCGTCATCAAGTATCAAGAATCTCTCACCACCTGCTGTAATGAATTCCTCTTCATACTCCTTCGGATGTGCAAACAAATCGCTACTAGTAACTTGGTGAAATGCTTGGATAACTCGCATCATCACTTTGTCGCTAGCTTCCTCGTTGTTAATCCAAATGACGTGTTCATCTGGCTGTAGCTGCGTCATCATGTGGCTTGCTTCGCTGGCTGTAAATGTGGTCTTACCAGTCTCAGGTCTAGCTGCCACAATGATGAAGTCCCCTTTACGCAATGGCCCAAGGCTTACGTTAAGTTCCTTCAATCTCCAATTCAAACCACCTGTTGCAACTGTACCTGCTAGGTAGTCTAACGATGGTTTAACAAACACATCGTCACGTTCTACTGATGCACCAATCTCCTTCTTGTATGTTGCTAGCAATGGCTCTACGTCTAGCAAGTCCCCACCCCTACCCACTGCAATGTCGTTGCATATCTGGTGTACCTGCGTAGCGTAGTCAACTTCAATGAGCTTGCTAAGAATGTCCTTAACAATGGGTGGCGGTGATGACAGACCATCGCGCAAATTGTCAAACGCTGCCTCATACGCTGCCGGGTCTTTAATCTTCTTGCCCTTCACAATGAAAAAGAAAGTGCGAAACTCCCTGTAGTCAATGTCAGTACGTGCGGGGTAGTTGTCCCAATACTCCCCAAGCACATCAAACATTTCCAACGTAATGGGCGATACGTTGTGTTTCTTTACATGGTCTTTAAAACGCATGTAAACATCTTTGTTACTAGTAGCAACTAGTATGTCAATGTCATAACTCACAAATCCATTCCTTTCAATGTGTCCAAGTCAATCTCTTTGGGCTGGTCTAGGTACATGGCTGTGCATGGTGTTACCGGGCCTATGTCTTTGTACAGGCGCATTGTAGCATCATGTCCTGCGGGGTCATCGTCTAGCCACAACACTACACCATCATGTCGGTGTAGGCTGGCAATGATGCGTAATGCCTCGCTGCTCATGCTAGTACCCAATAGGCACATAGTGCTGTACCCTGCTGCATGTAGTTTATAACTACTTAATAAATCTTCTACAATAATTAGTTTAGCTTTTCTTACATTCTGTCTATAGCTAAACTTATCTTTAATAAAAGACATATATTTAGGTTTCTTATTATAACGTCTTACTTGCCAACCATGTATATATTTATCTGAAGCTATAGCATCCACAGTGTCGTTATACAGGGGTAATGTGATTCCGTCAAGTCCCTCGTTGATAGAGTAGTATGCACACAACTCTCTGCCAAATCCATATTGCGATAGCCACAGTTTACCCTCGTCCTTAAAGTCGTTGTAGTCCTTGTGTAATGCTGTCTTGAAGTAGAGTTCCATAGTGTAGTCTACGTGGTGCACAGGTATCTTTGTCTGCTCTCTAATGCGGCTAACTGTCTCCTTTGGTCGGTAATATCCGCT
>CAZKLA010000050.1:8367-11806 GCA_964553455.1 uncultured Aquiluna sp.
ATAAGCTTGCCAACATTGGATGATGACAGTCTCTCCGCTTCTGCCTTGGCTTGCTCAATGGTTTCGTGCACCTTCATTGGCCCACTGTTCCCATCTACGCTAACCATATACCCTGCCTTGGTAGGTAGTTTGCTACCCTTTGGGGTAACAACAGTTTTAGCAACAGGTTCTACAGATACTGTGTACGCAGTGCTGTCCTCTAGGCTGCTGCCATATGCACCATCTACACTACTCTCAGCTAGCCTATTTAGTGCCTCTTCAATAGACTCTTTTACTTCGTCCATAAGTCATCCTGTTTGTTACTAGTAACAACATCACACATGTTGAATACAAACGTTTCCACATTAGGGTCTACTAAACCATTGTCTTGGTTGTGTACATAAGCCGCACCTGTATCTAGGTTTATACACAATAGGTCTTGCCTACCCGGTACTTCTACATACATACGGTATCTGTTGTAGTGTCGTTCACAATATACGTCACCAGCATTAGGTTTTACAGGCTTATTCATCCGAACACCTTTGTGTAAAGTTCTTGCACACTCTTAGCATCGTCAGGTGTAAGCTTCTCCATGAAGCTAACTTGCAATGCGTAAGACACATCGTAACGCTGCTGCTTACGTGCCCAATTGATTAGGGTACGTGGCGACATTGTAAGACCTAGCTTACCCTGCTCATACGCTGTACGTACAAGTGTTGCAAGCTTCACCATGTCACTGGCAATCTTCTCTGACACATTACTCTTACTAGTAATGATGTTAATCTCGTGCTTGCTGTTGAGATAACCAAGTCGAATGGTGTTGGTGAATCGGTCAATGGTAGCTGTGTTCTGCACACCTACACCACTGAATGCACCTGTCACGTCACCTTGGCCTACAGTGTTGCCTGCAAACACCAGTCGGAAATTGTCATGTGGCTGCACTGTACGGTCTTCACTAGTACCGGGCTTCTCTTTCAGGTACAGATAGCCACCGTCTTCCAGCAAGTTCTGCATACCCATAGCAATCTCTGCTGGCATGAGTTCCCACTCGTCAACTAAACACACTGCACCATACTTAGCTGCCTCAGTGATAGCTCCGTCTTCCCATACAGTTGCACCACCACGTACCACCAGTGTACCAAACAATGCTGCACTCTCTACGTCACCACT
Source organism: uncultured Aquiluna sp. (assembly GCA_964553455.1). GTDB lineage: Bacteria > Actinomycetota > Actinomycetes > Actinomycetales > Microbacteriaceae > Aquiluna. The sequence goes on from CAZKLA010000050.1 coordinate 9,517, forward strand.
CATGTTGATGCGAATGAATGGGCGGTTAAGCTTGGCACACACATACTTTACAAGGGAACTCTTACCACTACCTGTTGGGCCTGTGATGAGAGTCTTGTCTGCATCTACAATGCCTGCTACTAGTAATGCTGCCTCTGCTTGCTGCACTACGTAGTCAGGGTCAATGGTTGGGATGAGTCGTGCTACATCAGGGTCGGTAGGTGTCTCAAGTACCTCGATACCAAAGTCACCGAAGCTTGGTTTGTAGCCAAACACACTGCTAAACCACACTTGGCCCTCACGCAATGTCTCTGGTGTCTTAGGTGCTGGCGGTGCTTCAGGTGCTTTAGCTACAGGCTTACTCTTACCAAGGTGTTGTGCAATGGCCTTAGCTACACGGTCGTTCAGGTCTGGTGTTGTCATGTTAAATGCTCCGGTCTACAATTGAAAGAATGGTTGGTGCTAGTGATTCAAGTTCTTCCACTACCACATGTTTACTATAGAAATGTTTGACGTTGGTATCCATAATACCTATGCCATACACATCTACACCTAGTCGCTCTGCATCCTCTATCGTCTTCTTTGTGTACGCTGTAATATCACCACAGTGTTCACGTCCTGCAGGGCTACCATCAGACAATACTAGTAACACCTTACGATGTTCTTTGCGTTGTCCTAGTCGTGCTGTTGCATACGCAATAGCATCACCGTCACTGTTCTGGCACAAGTGCCCACTGGCAATACGAAACCTACTGACTAGTTCTTTGGTTGGTGTCTTACTACCAAACTCACTGAATAACCAAATCAATGGGTGTTCCTCTGCCACTGTGTTGGTGAATCCGTAGATTGAGTATGCAATGTTGAGTGGCTTGAGTGCGTCACCTAGTGCACCTGCACCTGCACACGCCATGTCAAACTTCTTACCACTCATACTACCACTACAATCCACCAGCAAACAAACTGCAGTATCGGTTGTGTCGCTTACTACACGCTGACGAAATACCTTGCTAGATAGCTTGTCATTACCCGATAGAATGCGGTGCAAACTACCGTTGTGTAGGTGTCCCTTCTTCTTGCCATACTCGTACCTGTCACGGCTACGTGTCTGCAACTTTAGGCGTAGCTTGCTGCTCATGTGCCTAGCGTTACTAGTAATGTAGCTTTCCACAGTTGACGTACGCAAATACCCACTATCCATGTTACATGCTACGTCTGTAGGCAATGGTCGTTCAAAGTCACAGATGCGATAGTCTTTGCTGTTGGGTATTGAGTATGCACCACTGCCTACCTTCATACCTTCCATGTGAATACCTGTGCGACTAGCCTTGTGCTCATGGCCCATAGCTTTCACAAGTTTCTCAACACTCAGCAAGCGGTCTACATCATCTGCACCACCCTCACCCTCTTCATCACCTTCACCCTTGCCCTCTTTGCCTGCAGCTTTAGCTTCTGCCTGTGCCTCTTCTGTATACTGCTCAGGGTCTTGGTCGTACAAGTCTGCCAGTATGCGCTTGGCTAAGTCAAACACCTGCTCTGCATCACCGTCTTCACGTATCTGCAGCAACTCATCACTGTATTTGGCTAGCTTGTCTAGGCGTTCGTGCCCTACCTCATCTAAGTTTGCACCCATAACACCCTGCACTACACCACTGCTCATAATCCAGTTGCGTAGGCTTGCATCCCATACGAATAGGGGCAACGTCAGTAGCTGCTGTTCGCTCAGTTCTTTGTCGCTACTAGTAACATTCTTAGTAATGTCATCACCGTATAGATACCAAAAAGCATCGCTAATAGCATTGTCACCTCTGTATTCTTTGTCGTTACGATAGTCGATACGATGGTCTTCCAATAGGTTGTTAATGAGTGCTAACAATCCAGTAGGTCGTACCTTGTTGAGATAGTCGAAGTCACTGTGCACTACGTGGCTAGTCTCGTGCTTTACAAAGTAACGCATACGTGTCATCCACTCGTTACTAGTAACACTAGTGATAGCTGGTAGCCACATCTGTTTACCGTTGGTGCGTGGTGTCGCTGTTGGTTTGTCCCAATGCACAGTTACACCACTGTTACGTGCACATGCTGAAACGTAGGTTTCAAACTGTTGAACATCTAGCAAAGTTGTCATGGTTTAACTCCGAAATGTTTTTCAATATTCTCAGTTACATGAGGAAAATATTGACTATAACCTTCACTGTCTTCTACAATTTTAGCACACTCACGCACAATCAACTCGGCAAACTTTTCCAGTTCTTCACCATCTGTGACAACATACATTTCCCCAAACTTGGGAAATCCTGCTTTTAGAATCAGT
>CAZKLA010000051.1:0-11792 GCA_964553455.1 uncultured Aquiluna sp.
TTTTTGGCATCGACATTGTGCACGCTGTTGAGTTCTCAAAGATCGGATGCTTCTGGCTTTTCCTCGCGGATCATCTCCAGAGCAACTTCTCAAGTCTACCGTTTTGACTCCTCGTGTCAACCCCTCGTTTCCAAGGAATTTCCACCAGATATCTCAGCGGGAGACCTAAATCCTAGACACAAAAACCTAAAGCCACAAGGGCTGGTTTCCAGTAGAGGACTGTTGTAACTTGAGCCGGCGATCTCAATCGGATCTTGCCAAACTTTGGACAACTTGGAAGAGCTTAGTCACGTTTTGGTAAAGCTGTCAAATCGAACGCCGAAATGGCGTGTTGGGCCGTGAAATCAGAAGAAAAGACCCGCCAGAGACTTCTTGCCGCGAGCCAAAACTGCCTGGTTTCCATCCAGTACATCATCCAAAACTGCGTCATCGGACGTGATCTTGGCTTTATTCACCGAAACCCCACCCTGCTCGATGGCACGCCTAGCTTCAGACTTTGACTCGCACAGTCCAGTAGCTACCAGCGCATCCACCACCAGCGATCCCTTTGCGACCTCAGCGTTAGGAAGCTCGTTGAGAGCTGACCGCAGAGTGCCAGCATCAAGCAGGCGAACATCACCGGCACCAAACAGCGCCTGCGAGGCTTCCTGGGCAGCAATCGCCTCAGCCTGCGAGTGAACTAGCTCAGTCACCTCTAGCGCTAGCCTGCGCTGCGCCTCACGCTTGAAAGGCTCGGCCTCGACCTTCTGCTGGTACTCCTCGATTTCCGCCCTGGTTAGGAAAGTGAAAACCTTGAGGCGATCAATCACATCCGCATCGTCGGCATTGAGCCAGAACTGATACATCGCGTATGGGCTGGTTAGCTCAACGTCGAGCCAAATCGCATTGCCTTCGCTCTTGCCAAACTTCTTGCCATCCGAGTTGGTAATCAGAGGTGTGGCGATTAGGTGGACCGATGTCCCCTCGACGCGGTGGATCAAATCAGTACCCGAGGTTAGGTTTCCCCACTGGTCGCTGCCACCGGTTTGTAGGACACAGTTGTAGCGGCGGTTCAATTCCAGGAAATCCAAGCCCTGCAGAATTTGGTAGCTGAACTCGGTGTAACTGATTCCGCTGTCGGAATTCAATCTTGCCGAAACCGCGTCCTTAGAAAGCATCTTGCCCACGCGATAGTGCTTACCTACATCACGGAGGAAATCAAGAGCGCTGTAGTTCTGAGTCCAGTCCAGATTGTTCACCAGGCGCGCTGGATTTGGGCCCTGGTAATCCAAAAAGCGCTTGGTCTGATCTGCCAGGCGGTTGACCCAATTAGAAACGGTTTCCTTGTCATTCAAAGTTCGTTCCGCATTGGGCTTTGGGTCGCCAATCAAGCCGGTAGCTCCGCCAACCAGAGCGAGCGGGTTGTGCCCAGCCAACTGAAGGCGTCGCATGGTGAGTAGCTGAACCAGGTTTCCCAGGTGCAGGCTCGGTGCGGTTGGGTCAAAGCCGCAGTAGTAGGTGATGGAGTTTTCTGAGAGCTCTTTGCGAAGCGCATCCTCATCGGTTGAGAGCGCAACCAAACCACGCCACTTCAGCTCGTCCAGAATGTGAGCAAACGAGGAATCATTTTTCTGCTTGCTAAGAGTCTCGGCGTTGGCCATCTACTTCTCCCCCGCTAGAACTTTGTTTAGCGCATCGAGTTGCTTGTTTACCTCAGAGAGTGAGGTTCCGCCGGCACCGTTTCTGGACTCGACAGCACGCTTGAGGTCGATGACCTCGCGAACTGACGCGGTCAGGTGCTTTGAGATAGCAGCGAACTGCTCATCGGTTGGATCTTGAAGTTGCAGGTTGTTCTGCTCACAGAATCTAACCAGCTCCCCGGTGATCTCGTGGGCATCTCTAAATGGCACGCCCTGCTTGACCAACCACTCAGCGACATCGGTTGCCAGCGAGTATCCCATCGGAGCCAAAGCCTCAAGCAGCTCAGTATTGAAGGTCAAGGTCTCTACCATGCCAGTGAAGGCAGGTAGCACGAGCAGCAGGTTGTCGACCGAGTCAAAAACCGGCTCTTTGTCCTCTTGTAGATCGCGGTTGTAGCTAAGTGGCAGCCCCTTTAGGGTCGCTAGCAAGCCAGTGTGGTTTCCAATCAACCTGCCCGCCTTACCTCTGGCAAGCTCTGCAATGTCTGGATTCTTCTTCTGAGGCATGATCGAAGAGCCGGTGGAGAATGCGTCATCTAGCTTGATGTACATAAACTCAAATGTTGACCAGGCAATGATCTCCTCAGCGAAGCGAGATAGGTCTATGGAAATCATGGCCGCGATAAAGCTGAACTCCGCCACCACATCCCGCGATGCCGTTGCGTCCATGCTGTTTTGAGTCACACCCGCAAAGCCAAGCTCACGAGCCACCAGATTTGGATCGAGCCCCAAAGTATTGCCAGCCAAAGCCCCCGAGCCATATGGCGACAGGTTGGCGCGCTTTTTCCAGTCGGCCAAACGCTCCAGGCTTCTCACCATCGGCCAGGCGTGAGCCAACAGGTGGTGAGAGAGCAGAACTGGCTGCGCATGTTGGAAGTGCGTTCTGCCTGGCATAACGACTCCGCGGTGCTTGGTTGCCTGGGCAACCAATGCTGCGATGTAGCCATGAAGTTGTTTTTCAATCGCTTCCGATGCGTCCAGCAGGAATGAGCGAATCAACGTCGCTATCTGATCGTTGCGAGAGCGGCCGGCGCGAACTTTGCCGGCAATCTCAGTTCCGGCAATTTCAATTAGACCGCGCTCCAAGGCTGCGTGAACATCTTCTTCATCGGGCTTGGGGCCGAAGCTGCCATCGAGCACCTTGGTCAACAAGGCTTGGATTGCCGTTTCGAGGACCTGTAATTCCTGCTGGGTCAAAAACCCAGCCTGGTGAAGCGCCTTGATGTGAGCGCTAGTGCCCTTTAGGTCGTATGGAGCTAGGCGAAAGTCAAAGTGAGTGGAACGTGACAGGGCAGCCAAAGCGTCATTTGGGCCGGATGCGAATCTTCCGCCCCAAAGTGAGTCGTTGCTCTGTGCCATTAGTCCTCTTACTTGTTATCGGATAAGTCTAGTTTTGCCGAGACAGCCAAAGCATTAGCGCCTTCTGCGCGTGCAGCCTATTTTCCGCTTCATCCCAGATTCTTGATTGCTCACCATCTAGAACATCCGCTGCTACTTCATAGCCGCGATAGGCCGGGAGGCAGTGCAGGAAGATGGCAGTTGGCTTGGCCTTTGCCATCAGCTGCGCATCGACCGTGTAACCGGCAAAGGTCTTGACCCGCATCTCTTTCTCGGCCTCCATGCCCATAGACACCCAGGTGTCGGTGGCAATGACATCCGCACCCGAAACCGCCAGGGCTGGGTCTTCAAAAACCTCGATGCGCTGACCGAATTGGTCGGCAATTGCTTGAGCTCGCGCAACGACATCCGAGGCCGGCTGGAAGCCCTGCGGTGCTCCGACCGAAACGCTCATGCCGGCAAGCGCGCAGGCAACCAAATAACTGTTTCCCATGTTGTTGGCGGCATCACCGATGTAGGCGAGCTTCAAGCCCTCGGTCTTGCCAAACTCTTCACGAATCGTGAGCAGGTCTGCCAGCAGCTGGCATGGGTGCCAGTCATCACTTAGGGAATTGATAACCGGAACCTTGGAGTTTGCCGCCATCTCCTCGAGACCCGAGTGTTCGTAGGTGCGCCAGACAATCTGAGCCACCTGACGCTCAAGTACTCGAGCAGTGTCAGCCACCGACTCTTTCTTTCCAAGCTGCGAGGATCCACTATCGATAATCAGCGGCACTCCCCCAAGATCACTAATTCCAACCGCGAAGGAGACCCTGGTTCTAGTGGAGGTCTTGTCGAAGATGACCGCAACGGTCTGTGGACCGGCAAAAGGCTTGTGGGCAAACCGGTTTGCCTTTAGCTCGAGCGCCAGCTCAATAACCTCGGCCTGCTCTTTGGGGCTTAGGTCATCGTCCTTTAGAAAATGTCTAGTCACGCTTCGTCCTTAGTTGGTTACCTGAGTGCCAACGCCGGACTCAGTAAAAATCTCAAGCAGAATGCTGTGTGGCTGTCGACCGTCGATGATGTGGGCTTTTGGCACTCCACCCTCGACTGCCTCTAGGCAAGCCTGCATCTTTGGAATCATGCCGGATTCCAAGGCGGGAATCAGCAGGCGCAATTCGGCCACTGAGATCTCGGAAATCAGCGAGTCCAAGTTAGGCCAGTTGGCATATAGGCCAGGAACATCGGTAAGCACCATCAGCTTTTCGGCACCTAGCGCAACCGCCAGCGAAGCGGCAGCAAGATCAGCATTCACATTCAACAGCTCACCGTAAACGGTTGGCGCAACCGTGGAAATCACCGGGATTTTGCCGGCGTCAATCGCCTGCAGCACGCTTCTAGGATTTACCGTGCGCACCTCACCCACCAGCCCGAGATCTATCTCCCCATCTGGAGTTGAAGCTGTTACCTTCTCGGCTCGGAATAGGTTGTCATCCTCTCCGGAGAGCACCACGGTCTGAGCACCAAAATCTTGGATGAGTTGAGCTAGTTCTTTACTCACCTGGTTGCGCAGCACGTCCTTGACAACCCCGATGGTCTTCTCGTCGGTGTAGCGGTAGCCGTGACGGAATTCACTCTCAATTCCCAATTCAGCCAGGCGAGCAGTGATCTGAGGTCCACCGCCATGAACCACCACCGGCTTGATGCCGACAAATCTCAAATACGCCATGTCCTGGGCAAATGCGGCCTGTAGCGCCTGATCGACCATGGCATTGCCACCAAACTTAACCACCACAATTCGGCCGTTGAACTCGCGCAGCCAATCCAAAGACTCAATCAGAGTCTCTGCCTTAATGCGGGCAAGCGCTTGGTCTGGGTTGGCTGGAATCATTAGCTGGAGTATGCGCTGTTCTCTTCGACGTACTTGTGGGTCAGGTCATTGGTCACCACGGTCGCAACTTGAGTGCCGGAATTCAGGTTGATGTTGATATCAACCTTCCTGGGAGTTAGGTCAATCTGGGACCTGTCCCCCGCGGGCTGACCCTTACTGGAAATCACAACACCGTTGATGGCAACATCGATGTTGTAGGGATCAAACTCCGCCTTGGTTGTGCCAACTGCTGCCAGGATGCGACCCCAGTTTGGGTCGTTACCGAAGATTGCAGCCTTGAAGAGGTTATTGCGCGCAACCGATCTTGCGACCTCGACTGCGTCATCCTCTGACGCCGCACCTTCCACAGTGATGTGGATATTGTGCGAGGCACCCTCGGCATCATCAAGCAACTTCAAGGCCAGCTCTTTGCAGACCTGGGTAAGCAGCGCTTCAAACTCTTGGGTGTCGGCCTGGATCCCCGATGCGCCGGAGGCCATGAGGGTCACCTGATCATTAGTGGACATACAGCCGTCAGAATCCAGCCGATCAAAAGACACTCGAGTCGCAGCCCTCAGGGCTGAGTCCAGCACCGCCTCACTCACCAAAGCGTCGGTGGTAATCACAACGAGCATGGTCGCGAGTCCTGGAGCTAGCATTCCAGCGCCTTTAGCCATGCCTCCGATGCGCCAACCGGCGACAGACTCGGCCTGCGCTCGCTTAGCCACCGAGTCGGTGGTCATAATCGCTTCGCTGGCGGCGACACCACCTTCGTCGGAAAGTGAATCAACCGCAGCTTTGACTCCGGAGAGGAGTTTTTCTCGATCTAGCTGTTCGCCAATCAGTCCTGTTGAGCAAACTAGAACATCAGCGGAAGCAACTCCCAGCTGATCTGCCAGTGCTTCTGCGGTGGCGTGGGTGGTTTGAAAACCCTGCGGGCCGGTGTAGCAGTTCGCTCCACCGGAATTGAGCACGATTGCGGCAACCTTCTGGTCTCGAATTACCTCTTTAGACCAGATGATGGGATTGGCTTGGCAGCGATTGGTGGTAAAGACAGCGGCGGCACTTTGAAGTGGCCCGCGATTGACCACAACGGCCAAATCTTTGTTTCCGGAAGCCTTCAGGCCGCATGCGACGCCGCTGGCCTCAAAGCCCAAGGCGTACGTCACGCTCATGGCGCCACACCGTCAATTGCTAAACCGGTACTTTCAGGCAGCCCAAGCGCCAGGTTCATGCTCTGAATCGCAGCGCCCGTGGTTCCTTTGACTAAGTTGTCAATGGCCGAAATGATCACAACCCTTTGAGCTGCCTCATCGAAACTCAGCGAAATCTGCGCGGTATTGACCCCTAAAACCGATGCGGTGTTTGGTAGCTGGCCGTGAGGCAAGACCCTAATGAACGGTTCATCACCGTAGGCATCCTGATAGGCCGCAGTGAGTTTTTCAAAGCTGAAGCTGTTCGTAACCTTTGCGGTATTGACCGCAAGGATTCCCCTGGACATCGGCACCAAAACCGGAGTGAACGACACCTTCACCGGCAGCCCTGCGGCCTTGGTTAGGTTCTGTTCGATTTCTGGGGTGTGACGATGTGTGCCACCAACCCCGTAAGCCCGCGCCGAGCCGTGAACCTCGCTGGCCAAGAGGTCTGCTTTCAGGCTCCTGCCAGCACCCGAGGTGCCAACCGAGAGAATCGAGACAATGTCGCTTGGATCAAGCAGTCCCTGGGTGAGTCCAGGTGCCAACGCAAGCGTGATTGCCGTGACGTTACAACCTGGAACCGCAACTCGCTTTACCCCGGCGAGCAATCCACGCTGCTTGCCACCTTGAACCAGAGTTAGCTCCGGCAAGCCATAGGCCCAAGTTCCAGCGTGCTTGGTGCCGTAGAACTTCTCCCAGGCGCCAGCATCTTCTAGCCTGAAGTCCGCCCCGCAATCCAGCACCAAGGTCTCAGGTTCCAAGTAGGCGGCAACTTCCGCACTGGTGGCGTGAGGCAAGGCCAAGAACACAATGTCATGCCCGAGCAGGTTTTCTCTGGTGGTGTCCACCAGCACTCGATCAGCGTAGGAAGCTAGGTGCGGGTGCAGGTTTGATAGCGGCTGCCCAGCATTGCTGTTGGCGGTAACGGCACCAAGTTCCAGATCTGGATGAGAGGCAATTAGGCGCAACAATTCGCCACCGACATAACCGCTGGCTCCAGCTACTGCGACCTTGAATGCCATCTACGCCCTTAGGGTTGCGCCGAATTTTTGATTTGCCAAAGCTACCGCTGCTTCCTTGGATTGGGAAGCCTCGGCTTGTGTGAGAGTGCGATCTGAAGCCCTAAAGCGAAGGCTAAACGTGACCGACTTGGCCCCCTGTGGCACATTCTCGCCACGGTAGTCATCAACCAGCACAACATCCTCCAGGAGCGCTCCAGCACCTTCACGGATCACAGCAATAAGTTCTGCCGCAGGGACTGCCACATCCACCAGAAGCGAGAGGTCCTGGGTGGCTAATGGCATGACCAAAAGCTCGACTGCTTGAAGCACTTGCGGTGCGTGTGAGAAAACCGCATCCAGATTCATCTCAAAGGCCGCAACTCGTCTCGGCAGGTGATACTCGGCGGCAATGGCTGGATCCACCTCACCAACAAGACCAACAATTTGATCACCTATCAATACCTCAGCGGCTCTTCCGCTGTGGAAGCCAAGCAAAGTCGCCTGGCGAAGCTGAAAACCAACTCCGGCAGCTCTAGCGATTTGCTCGACAGCAAGGATTGCCTGAGGGTAGCCAGCCTGCACCGCCTGCTGACCCGGTGCTTGTGGCAGCCAGTCCCCCAGCACGACACCAGCTAGGTGCCTTGGCTGAGCCGGAATTGAAGCGTTCAGTTGAGCCAACTGCTCGTGGCTTGGTCTGACATTGCCGATCGGAAGCGATGTGGTTGCCGAGCCTGCCGCAGGTAGGAATACGGAACCCTCTTCGATCAAAGCCATATCCGTGGTGCCGCGGGATAGATTGCGAGCCGCAGCCGCAAGCAGACCAGGCAACATGCTGTTGCGCAGCTCTGGGCTATCGCCCTGCATCGGGTTCTCCAAGCGAAGTGCTGGGCTTTGAGAAAACTCTCGATTTTGCTGTTCGGAGTAAAACGGATAGTTCAAAACCTCAGTAAATCCGGCACCTGCGAGCGCCGACAGAGCCCGGCGACGAAACTGCTGTCGCGCTGTCAAGCCCCTGCCTGGAGGCGCAACCGGAATCCTGGATGGAATCAAGTGGTATCCCGCGAGTCTGGCAACCTCTTCGACCAGGTCGGTCTTGTGACGAAGATCTGGCCTCCAGCTCGGAGGCGTTACGGTTACGGCATCGTCGTGAACGGTAAGTTCGCAACCAATCTGATGCAGCAGATCTAGAACCTGCTGGTTTTCGTAATCAACGCCCACCAACTCAGATGCGAAGGCAAACGGTAATTCAATCTCAATCTTTGAAACATCGGTTTGGTAAGAGGAGCCAACACCGTTTAGCTCTCCCCCGGCCAGTTCAACCAAAAGCTGTGCGACTCTGGCAGCCGCAATTGGGCCTACCTCTGGGTCAACTCCGCGCTCAAATCTTCTCGAAGCTTCGGACGGAAGCTTGTGCCTACGTGCCGAGCGAGCGATTGAAATCGGGTCAAATAAGGCGGCCTCAATCAAAACATTCTTGGTGGTACCCGATACCTCGGTAGAAAGCCCACCCATTACTCCAGCCAGGCCAATTGGTCCGGACTGATCGCAAATCAGCAGGTCTTCGACGTGCAGGTCACGAACCTTCTCGTCCAAAGTGGTCAACTTCTCACCCGGCTGAGCGCGACGAACCTGGATACCACCAGAAAGCTTGTCGGCATCGTAAGCGTGAATTGGCTGACCAAGCTCCAGCATTACGTAGTTGGTGATGTCCACCACAATCGAAATCGAACGCATGCCCGCAAGCTTCAGGCGATTAGCCATCCAGCTTGGAACAGCGGCGGTCGCGTCCACCCCTGAAACGCCCAGGGTGGTAAAGCGGGAGCAGCCGGCAACACCGTGAATCGGAGCTGCGTCCTGAACCTCAACCTGGAAACCTGAACCCTGCTTTGCCAAAACCTTGGTGGCCGGATCGGTGAACTTCGCTCCCGAGGCGTGACTGTATTCGCGAGCGATTCCTCGGATGGATAGGCAGTAACCGCGATCCGGAGTGACATTTACCTCGGCAGCAGATTCGTTCAAGCCAAGAAGTTCAAGCGCATCGGTGCCAACCTCTGGGTCGAGGCCAAGGGTAGCTAGTCGCAAGATGCCTTCGTGCTCATCGCTCAGTCCAAGCTCTCGAGAAGACGCAATCATGCCGTCTGAAACGTGACCGTAGGTCTTTCTTGCGGCAATCTCAAAGCCACCAGGTAATGCCGCTCCAGGCAGCGTGACGACAACCTTGTCGCCTTCAAAGAAGTTCCTCGCACCACACACAACGCCGTTTACGACACCGGGGGCTACCTCAACCTGGCACCAGCGAATGGTCTTGCCGTTGGACTGTGGCTCCTCAACAAACTCCAACACCTTGCCGACCACGATTGGGCCGCGGATGTCTCCGCCGTGCGAACCTTCTTCTTCCAGACCAACCTTGACCAATTCGGCCATGACATCGTCTGGGGTGGCGTTTTGCGGAAGTTCAACGAATTCAGCAAGCCAACTTAACGGAACTCTCATCAGATCACCGATCCAAACTGCTGGGAGAATCTGGCGTCGGCCTCAACCATGTCGTGCATGTCCCTAACGCCGTTACGGAACATCAGCGTGCGCTCGATTCCCATGCCGAAAGCAAATCCGGAGTACACCTCAGGGTCGATTCCGGCAGCCTTGAGCACATTTGGGTTCACCATGCCGCAACCGCCCCACTCAACCCAGCGAGCGCCGCCCTTGGCGCCTGGGTGCCAGACATCCAACTCGGCGGAAGGTTCAGTAAAAGGGAAAAAGGATGGGCGAAGTCTTATCTTGGCCTCTGGCCCAAACATCACGCGAGCAAAGTGCTCCAAAGTGCCCTTTAGGTCAGACATGGTCAGGCCCTTATCAACAGCCAAACCTTCGACCTGGTGGAACACTGGGGTGTGAGTGGCATCAAGCTCATCGGTTCGGAAAACTCGACCTGGGCACAGCACATAAACCGGCAACTCACGCTCCAGCAGGGAGCGAACCTGGACTGGCGAGGTGTGAGTGCGCAGCAACAGGTGGTTCTCAACCGGTGCCACAAAGAAGGTGTCCTGCATCGCACGTGCCGGGTGATCCGGGTGGAAGTTCAGTGCGTCAAAGTTGAACCATTCGTTTTCAAGCTCTGGGCCGTCGGCGATTTCCCAACCCATGCCGATAAACACATCACTGATGGAATCCATTAGAAGCGACAACGGGTGCCTTGCGCCCTTTGGAGCCACCCGTGGGTAGGCGGTGATGTCGACGCGCTCTTGCTCAAGAGCTTCCCTATCGGCAACAGCCTGAAGCTCAGCCTCTTTTTGGGCGAATGCGGCATTCAGCTCTGCCCTGGCGGTGCCTACCAATCGGCCAGCTTCCGCCTTTTGCTCATTTGGCAGGGACTTGATCAGCGAGTTCAGCTTGGACAGCGGTGAGTCCTCGCCAACTGCCGCAGCTTTCACGGCCTTCAGCTCTTGAAAGCTGGCTGCTTGATTCACAAGCGCGAGCGAACCAGCGAGCGCTTGGCTCACGGTTTCAGCGGTTAGTTGTTCAGACACTCGTAAAGTTTAGCGATTGCCTTGCATTTCAAAGGCTGAGGCATACAGACAAACTGAAGCCGCAGTGGCAAGGTTTAGCGATTCTGCTTCGCCGAATATCGGCAGCGCAACGATCTCATCGGCCAGTTCCAGCATTTCTGGAGATACTCCGTGCGCTTCATTTCCGAAGATCCATGCGGTTGGCTTACTGAGCTGTCCAGCCAGCTGGGTGATGAGTTTCCCGCCAGCGCTGGCGGCCAATACCTGAATTCCAGCAGCTTTAAGTGCTGCGACAAGCTCCCTGGGGTCCTGCTCGACAACGCACGGCACATGCATGATGCTGCCGGCGGTGGAGCGCACCAGCTTTGGGTTGTAAAGATCAACCGAATCGGTCGTGAAGATGACGGCATCTGCTCCAGCAGCGTCTGCGGCACGCAAAACCGTGCCGCCATTGCCAGGGTCTCGTGCCTGATCCAAGATAGCTATTAGCTGTGGGCCGGTTGCCAAAAGCTCATCCAAAGTCACATCCAATTGCGAAACAACTGCGATAACACCCTGAGGTGTCTTGGTATCCGAGAGCTTGTCCATGACCAACTCTGATACCTCGGTGATTGGAACATCGGCATCATAGAAGGCATCGAAAAGCTCTTCATGCCGATCTAAAGCTGCGGTGGTCGCGAAGACCTCCTGCGCAAGCTGAGGCTGCTTGGAGAGTTCCTTTAGCCCCTGAGGTCCCTCAAGCAAAAAGAGCCCGGTTTCAAACCGGGCGTCTTTTTGTTGAAGTCGTGCGACACCCTTCACCCTCTCGGATTTGGGGCTCTCAAGCATTAGCTAACCTTGGCCGCGTTTACATCCTTAGGCAGTGCTGCCTTGGCAGATGCAACCAATGACGCGAACGCCTTTGGGTCGTGGATTGCTAGGTCTGCCATGATGCGGCGGTCAACCTCGATACCAGCAAGCGCTAGGCCCTGGATAAAGCGGTTGTAGGTCATGCCGTTTAGGCGGGCAGCTGCGTTGATGCGCTGAATCCAAAGGCGACGGAAGTTGCCCTTGTTCTTTCTGCGGTCGTTGTATGCGTATACAAGCGAGTGCAGCAACTGCTGCTTCGCCATACGGTACAAACGTGAACGCTGGCCGCGGTATCCGTGAGCGCGCTCAAGCGCAACACGACGCTTCTTCAGCGAGTTGACGGCGTTTTTTACTCTTGCCATTTTCTACTCCTT
>CAZKLA010000052.1:0-11370 GCA_964553455.1 uncultured Aquiluna sp.
AGAGATGCCACAACGTGCTTGTTGTGAACGATTTGCTTGCGCACGTAAATCGGAGCGCCATAGTGATCGAGCGCTTTCTCGACTGCGATAACTGCGCGGTCAACTCCCGCACAGTATCCGCGCGGAGCTGCCAACAGCACCTTGTTGGTGCCGAAATTGTCGGCCTGGTCGGTATCCTTGATGATAGTCACCCCACAATTCTACGAAAGCGACCAAGGAGGCCGGATTGGAAACTAATTCGGTCACCGATAGTCAATCACGAGTTAGCACCGAGAATTCCCCGTGGCAGGTCTCTCAGCTGTCAAAAAGTCTGAAAGATTGGATCGACAAGCTTGGTCGAGTCTGGGTAGAGGGTGAGCTGCAGGCCTATTCAGAAAAACCAGCCGGAGTCTTTGCTTCGATTCGCGATCTAGATGTTGAGATGTCGGTCGAAATCCACGCCTTTGCCAATTCCGGTGCCGAGATAGCCCCGGGCCTTGTCCAAGGTGATCGAGTTGTTGCGCTTTTACAACCAACCTTCTGGCCTAAAAACGGCAAGATCACAATGCGAGTGCTTCAAATGCACAAGGTGGGTCTGGGAGAACTGCTGGAGCGTTTGGAGCGCCTAAAGGTCCAGCTGATTTCTGAAGGGCTTGCCGACCCAGCCCGAAAGAAGCCCTTGCCGTTTCTGCCTAACAAAATTGGCCTAATCACTGGCGCTAATTCAGATGCCGAAAAGGACATTCTGCAAAACGCCAAGCTGCGCTGGCCCGAGGTGGTTTTCCAGGTTGAGCACACTCACGTCCAAGGCGATAAGGCGGTAAACGAGATTTTGCTGGCGCTTGGGGTATTGGATGCCGACCCAGATGTCGATGTAATCATCATCGCCAGAGGCGGTGGAAGCTTCCAGGACCTGTTGGCATTTAGCGACGAGCGCTTGGTCAGGGCGGCAGCACAGCTGTCCAAACCTTTTGTCTCTGCCATCGGCCACGAAAACGATCAGCCGCTGCTGGATTTGGTCGCGGACCTCAGGGCTTCAACACCTACCGATGCCGCAAAGCGCGTTGTGCCAGATGTTGTTGAAGAACGACGGGGCTTGGCAATTGCGCTGCAACGGATTCGGCTTCGAGTCACTGGCTACCTAGATAACCAATCTCAGCTTCTGAGTCAGCTGGTCTCACGCCCGGTTATTGCCTCCCCCTATGGATTTGTGGATTCCCAAGCCGAGGTGATTGCGACCGGAACCAGGCGAATTCGGGAGATTTTGGACTTCAGGCTGCAGCGCAGCGAGGCCGAGGTCCGGCAGCTTCACGCTCAGGCCCGCTCGCTATCACCGCAGCTGACGCTTGAGCGCGGGTATTCGGTTGTCACCGATGAGAGCGGAAAACCGATCTCAAAAATCACCAAGGCCAAGAAACTTGTGATCCGAACCAGCAAGCAGGAAATTTCTGCCACCGCAGATGAAGTTAGGGATATCAAATGAGCAAAGACATATCAGCACTGAGCTATGAGCAGGCTCGTGACGAGCTTCAGAAGGTTGTTGCGGAGCTTGAGCAGCAGAACGTGTCCCTAGAGGCGTCTATGGCGCTCTGGGAGCGTGGCGAGGCACTAGCAAAGCACTGTGAGGGCTGGCTAAGTGGCGCTCGCAAGAAACTTGACGCTGCGATGCAGGACAAAGACACCAAGTGAGTAGCGCAGCCGAGCGGAGAGCGAAGCAAACTGTCCGCAACCTGATTTATTCACTGCTGGTGACCCTGTCGCTAACAGTGGTGATCGTGTTGCTGGTGCCCCGCGATGACAGCAACCGAATTCAGCCGGTGGACTACGCCGGAATCACCCAGACCGTCCAGGCCAGTGTTGAGAAAACCCTGATTGCCCCAAAGCTGGAACCAGAGTGGTGGGCGAACGCTGCCAGGGTTGAAAGAGACCTTGGCGTTGAGACCTGGTACGTGGGCATCATCACTCCGGACAATCAGTTCATTGGATTGACTCAGGCTTTTGAATCAAACCCCTCCTGGCTAGCCAACAAGCTCCAGGGCAACTGGTTGGACGTAACGGTTGAGATTGAAGGCCGCACCTGGGAGGTGTGGCCGACTCTGCTGCCTTCGGTGCCCAAGGGAACCAAGGAGTATGCGATGGTTCACACTTTTGATGGTCAGGCCGTCGTGATTTACGGAACCGCCAGCGAGGAAGACTTCAACAAACTTGCGACCTCGATCAGCCTTGACCTAAACGCGAGCAATTAGTTGGCAGACCCAGCTGGCGGTCAAAAATGGTTTCTAAGGCCTTGAAAACTGGCAAACTTGAGCCTGGCGATATCCACGTGGTGGTTTCGCTCGGTGACCTCTAAAAGAGAAACTAGGAAAGAGCAAAGCATGGAATACCGCATTGAACACGACACCATGGGTGAGGTAAAAGTCCCAATCAATGCCCTTTATCGCGCGCAGACTCAGCGCGCAGTTGAGAACTTCCCAATCAGTGGAACTGGCCTTGAGAAAGAGCACATCATCGCTCTAGCCCGCATCAAAAAGGCTGCTGCTCAGGCCAACAATAAGCTAGGCATCCTGGCCGATGACATCACCGCCGCCATTGTCGCGAGCGCCGAAGAGGTCATCTCAGGCCAGCACCTTGAGCACTTCCCCGTCGATGTTTTTCAGACTGGCTCTGGCACCAGCTCGAACATGAACATGAACGAGGTCTTGGCAACCCTTGCTACCAAGAAGCTCGGCAAAGAGGTTCACCCAAACGACCACGTGAACGCCTCGCAGTCTTCCAATGACGTCTTCCCGACTTCGGTGCACGTTGCTGTGACCAATGCCCTGGTGAACGACCTACTGCCAGCACTGGACTATCTCGCGGGATTCCTCGAGGCTAAAGCCAAGGCCTGGGATGGTTACGTAAAGCCAGGTCGCACTCACCTGATGGATGCCACCCCGGTGACCTTCGGACAGGAATTTGCCGGCTACGCCGCTCAGATTCGCTATGGCATAGAGCGCATTAACGCAGCCTTGCCAAGAGTGGCCGAAGTTCCGCAGGGCGGGACCGCAACCGGAACCGGTATCAATACCCCAAAGGGCTTCCCTCAAGCGGTTATTAGCCTTTTGGCAAAGGACACCGGACTACCAATTACCGAGGCGAGAGACCACTTTGAGGCTCAGGGCGCTCGTGACTCCTTGGTCGAAGCTTCCGGAGCTTTGAAGGTGATTGCTGTCAGCCTCACCAAGATCAACAACGATCTGCGCTGGATGGGCTCTGGCCCGAACACCGGATTGGCTGAGCTAAACATTCCGGACCTTCAGCCTGGAAGTTCGATCATGCCGGGCAAGGTCAACCCAGTTATTCCAGAGGCCGTGCTGATGGTGTGTGCACGAGTAATTGGAAACGATGCCACCGTCACCTGGGCTGGAGCTTCTGGAAACTTTGAGCTGAATGTGGCTATCCCGGTTATGGGCAATGCGCTGCTTGAGTCAATTCGCCTGCTAGCCAACTCGATGCGTGTATTGGCGGACAAGACTGTTGCCGGTCTAGAGGTCAATGTTGAGCGCTCCAAGGCACTCGCCGAATCGAGCCCATCGATCGTGACCCCGCTGAACAAGTTCATCGGCTACGAGGCTGCGGCCAAGATTGCCAAGCACTCTGTAGCCAAGGGTCTGACCGTTCGCGAGGCAACCATCGAACTTGGTTACGTGGATGGCGAGAAGTTGACCATGGAGCAGCTCGACAAAGCTCTAGACGTCATGCCAATGACTCGCCCACCGCAGTAAAGATCTGCCAGCTCGGAGCAATTGCCACAAGGTAAAAGCCCAGCAGCAGAAAAGGCCCCAGAGCAATGTGTTCTCTGGGGTCTTTTCTTTGAATCCACACCATCAAGGCAAAGAGATTGGCTGCCACCAATCCCGCAACCAGGGATAGCGCTATTAGCCATGGGTCGTGCCAGGCCAGCCAGCCGTTGAGGGCGATAAGTAGCTTTACGTCTCCCATGCCAAGCTCTGCGTATTTTGCTAAGAGCCAGCCAATGCCAAAAGTGATGGCCATCGCAATGATGCTGTGCCCTAGCCGCAGGTATTGGCCGGTTGCCAACCCGAATCCAATAAGCGTTCCACCGGTGACAAGCATCAACGGGATTGTGTATTTATTTGGAAGCCGATGTTCCCGAAAGTCGTAGCGGATCAGCGGCCAGCTAACACAGGCCAAATAGAGCAGCGGGATAAAAAGCACTAACTCGGTCACGCACAGAAGTTAGCTACAAACAGGCAATCTCGCTGCCTGCTATCCACAGGCTAATCCAGCAGGTCAGTTACCAGGGCAGCAATCTCGCTGCGCTCGGAGCGAGTGAGGGTGATGTGCGAGAACAGCGGCTGGCCTTTGAGTGTCTCCACCACAGAGGCAATACCGTCGTGTCGACCAACCCTGAGGTTATCGCGCTGAGCAACGTCATGGGTTAGCACCACCCTGGACTTCTGGCCAATACGCGAGAGCATGGTTAGCAGCACATTGCGCTCGAGTGACTGCGCTTCATCCACAATCACAAAGGTGTCGTGAAGTGAGCGACCTCGGATGTGAGTAAGTGGCAGCACTTCTAGAATTCCGCGATTCATGACCTCGTCAATCACCTCTTTGGAGACCAAAGCTCCCAGGGTGTCGAAGACGGCCTGCGCCCAAGGGTTCATTTTCTCGGCTTCGGTTCCCGGTAGGTAGCCAAGCTCCTGACCGCCAACCGCATAGAGCGGGCGGAAAACCATGATCTTCTTGTGCTGGCGGCGCTCCAACACCGACTCCAAGCCTGCGCAAAGCGCCAATGCGCTCTTTCCGGTTCCAGCTCGACCACCGAGCGAAACGATCCCGATCTCAGAGTCAAGCAGCGCGTCGATTGCCAAACGCTGCTCTGCCGAACGTCCATGGAGCCCAAAGACATCGCGGTCGCCGCGCACCAGTCGCACAGTCTTAGCTTCGGTCACGCGACCAAGTGCGCTGCCGCGTTCGGAGTGAATGATGAGTCCTGTGTTTACCGGCAACTCTTTGGCGTCTTTGTGCTTGATCTCTTCGGTGTCGTAGAGATCTGCCATCTCATCACCGGAGAGGTTTAAGTCAGCAATGCCATTCCACTCATCGGTGGCAAGTTCGTGCAGGTATTCCTCGGCTCGCATGCCAATGGCAGAGGCCTTGACTCGCATCGGTAGGTCCTTGGAGACCACTGTGACGTCAAAGCCTTCACTCTTGAGGTTGGCGGCCACCGCAAGGATTCTCGAGTCGTTATCGCCCAGCTGGAAGCCGGTAGGCAATATTGACTGATCGATGTGATTGAGCTCAACCCTCAGAGTGCCGCCAGCGCCAACCTCGACCGGGAAATCTAGTCTTTCGTGCTTCTTACGCAGGTCGTCCAAATAGCGAAGTGCTTTTCTCGCGAAGTAGCCGATCTCTGGGTCATTGCGCTTTTTCTCCAGCTCGTTAATTACAACGATTGGCAGCACAACTTCGTGCTCGGCAAACTTGAACATTGCCTTTGGGTCGGATATTAAAACCGAGGTGTCAATTACGAATGTTCTAACGTCGGTTGATTTGCGAGCTGACTTGCCCTGGCCACTCACCGCCTCAGGGGAAATTGTCTTGGAACTTGACGATTTTGACCTGGAGCTAGAGTTAGCTGGCACCGGCTCTCCTTCTATGGGGACCTGATGCGAATTTACGCCCGAGAGAATTCAAAATGCGTTCGTGACACGCCCATTTATCGGAGCATTATCAAACTGTTTACTTAACTTCCAAAGCGGCGGTGCCGACGCTGGAAATCACGCAGCGCTCTGAGGAAATCAACCCTTCGGAAATCAGGCCAGAGCGCTTCTGCGAAGTAGAACTCGCTATTCGCGCTTTGCCACAGCAGGAAGCCACTTAGTCGCTGCTCACCAGAGGTTCTTATCAACAGATCAGGGTCCGGCTGGCCGCCGGTGTAGAGGTGCTCGGTGATCAGTTCCGGGGTAAGAAAATCGGCAAGCTGATCGATGCTGGTGCCCTGGTCGGCATGCTTTTTCAAGATGGATCGCATGGCATCGGCGATCTCCTTGCGGCCTCCGTAGGCCACCGCCAAATTGACGTGGGTCCCAGAGTTCTTGCTGGTCTTCTCTTCAACCTTGGCTAAGCGGTCAGCAGCAGCTTCGGGCAGGCTGGCAACATCCCCCACCACCTGGAGCTTCCAGCGGCCCTTGGCCGCTAGCTCCTCGGCTAGGGAAACAATGATCTCGATTAGGTCTTCTAATTCTTCGGTGTGACGACCCTTTAGGTTGTCGGTTGAGAGCAGGTAGAGAGTTACGTGGTCAATGCCTATGTCGGAGCACCAACCTAAAAAGTCGATGATCTTCTTGGCACCGGCTTGGTGACCGTGGCCGGCTTTCTCCAAGCCCTGTAGCGATGCCCAGCGCCGGTTGCCATCGACCATCACGCCAATGTGCCTGGGAAGATCAGACGGGCGCAGCTTGGACTCAATTTGCTTTTCGTAAAAGCGATAGAGAAGTTTCTGCACGCGTAAAGGTTATTCCAACTTGATGCTCAATGGATTGGCTTAGGGTTAGGAGTATGACTTTCGAGCCAGACCCGCTTCACATTCCACTCTCGGAACTTAAGGGCGCTGATCACAAGGATGAGTTGCGTCCGAGCTGGCGAGGCTGGATCCACACTGGCGTCTTGCCATTTGTTGTCGCAGCGGGAGTCTTACTCATCATTTTCTCTGATGGCTGGGTAGCCAAGACAGCCGCAGCTATCTATTTTGCTAGCTCGATTCTGCTGTTCGGAAACTCTGCGCTCTACCACCGCTTCAATTGGCGCCCTGGCATAAAGACGCTGCTAAAGCGCATTGATCACGCAAACATCTTTTTGCTGATAGCTGGCACCTACACCCCGTTGAGCGTCTCAGCGCTAAACGCTGACGATGGCGCGCTGCTACTGATGGCCGTTTGGGTTATCGCAATCTTTGGGGTCGGGTTCAGAGTCTTCTGGATCAACGCCCCAAGATGGCTCTACGTGCCGATATATCTAGCCCTGGGCTGGGCTGCGGTTTTCTATATCCAAGACTTTTTTCAGGCCAACTGGGTGGTCATGGTCCTGGTCATTGCCGGAGGTTTGATGTATTCGGTTGGTGCGGTGGTCTATGGTCTCAAGCGACCAAACCCGATCCCGAAGCACTTTGGCTTCCACGAGATCTTTCACGCCCTAACTGTGGCGGCGTTCTTCTGCCACTGGGTGGCAGCACTTTTGGTGGGACTTAGTCCGATTCCTGGTTCGCTCGGTTCGGTTTAGCCGGTGGTAGCGGACGCTCAGGCTTAGCCACCTCTAGGTTTGCCAGCTCTTCCTCGGCCAATTTCTGACGGATCTCGGTGCGGTAGCGATTACGCCTAACCCTGCGGTTCATGTCGAAAAACAAAGCCACGGCGATGCCGGCAACTCCGAAGGTGGCGATGAAGCCGATGGTGCCAGGAGAGTTGTAGGTGTCATCCGGCACCGGAGTTGGGGTGGTGGTTACGGCAAGTAGCGCACTGAGCAAGAAATCCATGTCTCAAGTATCCCCTACCTGGCATAACCTAGAGGCATGACAGCGCAAGAAAATGACCTTCTAGCACAGCGCTACGGGAAGCGCGCCAAGCTCTCGAAGACTCGCTGGATTTGGATTTCCGTCGTGGGGATTGCGCTAATGATGGTTGGCGTGCTCTTTGCCAGCATTGCCAATTACAACCCGGTACAGAGCCAAGATGTTGGCTTCTCGGTCAAGGACCCGACCCAGGTTGTTTTGGATTTTGAACTAACTAAGCCCGAAGATGCGACTGCCGTTTGCTCCGTTGAAGCACTCAATGAGCAATTCGGTCAGGTCGGCTACAAAATCATTGAGATTGGCCCGCAGGAAACCGCCAAGGTGAGACTGAGCGTGAGCATAAACACCACAGAATTAGCCACCACAGCCTTGGTGGATGAGTGTCGCCTCAAGTAGTATTTCTCAATCGCCCAGAATTTGGGCAATCCCACAAAACCCCTGCGAGAAGTGAACTATGACTGATTCAATGCTGCTAACCCAGGCTGCCTACGACCGCCTGAAGGAAGAGCTCACCCAGCTGATCACCGTTGGCCGTCACGATATCGCCAAGCGCATTCAGGACGCTCGAGAAGAAGGCGACCTAAAGGAAAACGGTGGCTACCACGCCGCCAAGGAAGAGCAGGGCAAGATTGAGGCTCGCATCAACCGCCTTGAGGAAATCCTGGCCACCGCAGAAATTGGCACCGCTGATGCCAGCGATGGAATTGTGAAGCAGGGTCTTTGGATCAAGTGCAAGCTCAATGGTCGAGACACCGCGTTTTACCTTGGCTCGCACGAAATCTTCGAGGGCACCGAGTATGAAGTTCAGATCGAAGAGGGTGACCTCGATGTCTACAGCCCAGACTCTCCAATTGGCCAGCAGGTAATGGGCAAGAAGGTTGGCGACAAAGTTTCTTACTCAGCGCCAAATGGCAAGGAGATTTCCGTCGAAATTGTGGCCGTGGAGAACTTCGAGTTCTAGTCTTCGTGCAATCTCGGGTTTAGCCCGGCAGCCTTCAGGGACTTCATGAGCTCCTTACGGTGCTCTTTACCCCTGGTCTCGACACTTAGGTTTAGTTCAACCTCTGAAATTTGAAGTCCGTTGCCGTGCCTGGTGTGCAGCACCTCAACCACGTTGGCGTGAGCCGCCGCAACCGCCTCTGCGGTGCGAACCAGCTGGCCTGGGCGATCTGGGAGCATAACCGAGATGTTGGTGTAGCGATCTGAAGCCGCCAGTCCGTGGCGAATAACTCGCTGCAGCAGTAGCGGATCGATATTGCCGCCCGAGAGCACAATCGCGGTGGTGCCTTTAAGCTTTAGCTTGCCCGCTAAGACCGCAGCCACACCAACCACTCCACCGGCCTCAACGACCAACTTGGAGCGCTCCATGACCGCAAGCATCGCCTTAGCAATCTCGTCTTCAGAGACGGTGACTACCTTGTCCACAAATTCTGAGACCAAATCAAAGGGAATCTTGCCTGGCTTCGCCACCGCAATACCATCCGCGATGGTTGGCTGAATTTTGATTTCGGTGGGCTTACCAGCCTTTAGCGAGCCTGGCCAGCTGGCTGCCATCTCAGCTTGAACGGCATAAACCTTTACCTTGCGACCAAGCGCCTTTGCCTTGAGCTTGGCAGCGGTTGCCACGCCAGCTGTTAGTCCGCCACCACCAAGGCAGACCAGGATGTTATCGACCTCAGGAAGCTGCTCCATGATCTCTAGAGCAACCGTGCCCTGGCCTCGAATAATGTCCAGGTGGTCAAAGGGCGGGATAAAGACGGCGCCTGTTTTGCTGGTGAACTCTTTGGCGGCAGCCAGAGTCTCATCAAAAATTGCCCCGGTTAGCACAACGTTCGCACCGTAACCCAGAGTTGCCTCATACTTTGGAAGAGATGCGCCTACCGGCATAAAGATTGTGGCTTTGATGCCAAGGACTTTGGCCGCTAGTGCCACACCCTGAGCGTGGTTTCCGGCTGAAGCAGCCACGACTCCCTGAGCTTTTTCAGCATCGGTCAGTTGGCTCATTAGGTTGTAGGCACCGCGAAGCTTGTAGGCTCCGGTGCGCTGAAGATTTTCACACTTGAACCAGATCGGCTGTCCGGTCAGTTCAGAAAGCCAGTGGCTTTCCATGACCGGAGTCTTGATCGCAATCGCACGAACGGTCTCCAGGGCATCATAAAACTCGTTCAGCGTGGGAACTCTGGAGCTAACCATTGGGCAACCTTCAATCTCAAGGTGCTTCAAAGTCTAGCGATTAGAAACTAGAACCGATCTTGCTAAGTCTTTCGATGCGCTTTGGAATCGGCGGGTGGGTGGAGAAGATGCGCTCGACAAAGCCTGGCTTAATCGGGTCGTTGATATACATGTGAGCCATTGAGCTTGCCGAACGGCGCATTGGGCGACCATACTCGCCAAGTTTCTGAAGTGCGGATGCTAGGCCCTCTGGGTAACGAGTGATCTGAGCTCCGGTGGCATCGGCTAGGTACTCGCGCTGTCTGGAAACAGCAGCCGAAACCAGCGGACCAATGAGTGCGGCGATAATCCAGCCGACCACACCGATCAAAATCAGCACAATCTGTAGCTGGCCGGCATCACGGCT
Source organism: uncultured Aquiluna sp. (assembly GCA_964553455.1). GTDB lineage: Bacteria > Actinomycetota > Actinomycetes > Actinomycetales > Microbacteriaceae > Aquiluna. Next base: position 10,134 of record CAZKLA010000052.1, read on the forward strand.
TCTGCTCGCGCCCGAGAACCAAGCCATTCGAATCGCAAAGTCCGCCAAAATACCAACCGCAGAAACCAATCCAAAGACAATGGTTGAGACTCTGATGTCGTAGTTCTTCACGTGACCGAGTTCGTGAGCCATAACGCCCTCAAGTTCTTTGTCGTTCATGATGTCCATCAAACCGGTCGTAGCGGCGACCACGGCATTCTTTGGATCGCGACCGGTAGCAAACGCATTTGGGGCAGGGTCATTGATGATGTAGACCTTGGGCATCGGCATGCCCTGCGAAATGGAGAGGTTTTCCACGATTCGCCAAAGGCGCGGATTATCCGCTTTCTGAATTTGGTAGGCACCGCTCATAGCGATAGCCAGCGAGCTGGCTGCGTAGTACTGGAAAAGCGCATAGCCAAACACAAAAGCAATGATCCAAAAAGCGCTAGAACCGTTTCCGCTGGCCGTTCCCCACCAATAGGCCAAGCCTCCGAGCAGCAGAACGAAACCGCCAACAATCAGTATGGTGTTGCGCTTATTCGCGGCAATGGCCGAATACAAAGCTGCCTCTTAGAACTTGACCTGAGGTGGCTCTTGAATCGCAGCAGGATTCTCGACCTCAAAGAATTCACGTGAGGTAAAGCCAAGGGAGCGGGCAAATAGGTTGGTTGGGAACTGCTCGATCTTGGTGTTTAGCTCGCGCACTCCACCGTTGAAAAAGCGACGGGCTGCCATGACCTTGTCCTCAGTGTCGGTAAGTTCACGCTGCAGCTCAAGGAAGTTTGCGGAGGCAACCAGTTGAGGGTATGCCTCGGAGACAGCGAACAGGCTCTTTAGCGCTCCCTGAAGCGTGCCCTCAGCAGCAGCAGCCTGAGCTGGGTGCTCCAAAGCCTCTGGCGAGACGGTTGCGGCGCGGGCGCGAGTTACCGCGTCAAAGACCTCACGCTCGTGAGAGGCGTAACCTCGGACAGTTTCAATCAGGTTGGGAATCAGGTCCGCTCGACGCTTGAGCTGGATGGTGATATCGCTCCAAGCCTCATCGACTCGAACCTTAAGGGTGACCAGGCCGTTGTAGGTCGCCCAAAGCCAAAGGCCGGCTACCACTACTAGACCAAGAATGATCCAAACTGCAATGTCCACAAATTCTCCTTGATTGATACTTCTCTAGAGTATGCGAGATTTCTGGAAATTGGCTGTCAAGTGCCCCGAGTGGGACTCGAACCCACACTGTGACGATTTTAAGTCGTCTGCCTCT
>CAZKLA010000053.1:0-5573 GCA_964553455.1 uncultured Aquiluna sp.
CTACCAAGATGTCTTCCATACGCTTCTGAGCTACAGCGCCGTCCCAACGAAGGGTGGCAACCTGCTCGATGGTGGTCTGACCAGACTTGACAACTAGAACGCCAGAGTCGATTAGTGGCTGTAGAACGCTCATCGCACCGTTGAAGAAGAAGAATGCGTTGTTGTCGTCTAGGGAACCAGCAAATAGCTCAACGTTCCATGGGCCAGCAGCGTTAGGGCCGTCAGCTGAGGTTGAGTCCTCAGTTGCGTATACGCCCATGCCAACTAGCATCGAAGTTGCCTGCTGAACGCCGACCTTGAAGTTGTCGAAGGTTGCGTAGTAGTCAACGTTCGCGCTGTCACGGATTAGGCGGTCGTAGGAGATAACTGGAACGCCAGCATCTGCTGCAGCCTGTAGTACGTCAGTTAGCTGAGTACCGTCGATAGCTGCGATGATCAGTGCCTTTGCACCCTTGGTTAGCATGCCCTCAAGCTGTGCAACCTGGGTTGGAATGTCGTCCTCAGCGTACTGAAGGTCAACTTCGAAGCCCTGAGCTTCCATCTCAGCCTTGATGCTCTCGCCGTCAGAGATCCAACGGGTCGAGGACTGGGTTGGCATGGATACACCAATTAGGCCGCCAGCAGCAGCTTCGCCGCCTTCGGTGGTTTCGGTCGAACCAGTGCTTGCGCAACCAGCTAGGACCATTGCGGATGCAGTAGCTACAGCCGCGAATCCGAGTAGTTTCTTAAACAACTCTGTTCCTTTCGTTCTCGGTCGGACCTCCGAATGATTTTGATCTGAGCGTGTCCATCTCACTCAGATTTCTTCCCGCAGCCACTGCCCGGAATGGGAAGCGGTTCTGCGAAACTTTTGCTGCAATAGCAGTGGCGGTTACAAAGCTGTTACCGCTCACATTTGCCACATTCTTTAGTCTCGCACTAGTCATCAAGCCAAGCTCACTCATTTGATAACTGTCCGTAAACGTTTTGGTAACGACTGAATAAAGCATCGACTTGAGCTTGAGGTATTTGCTGTCCCCCACCCAGTTGTTCTGCGACAAATGCGCTCTTGGCATTGTCTTCGCACATGATCGCTGCCTTCAGGGCGTCCTTGGCATCCTTGCCAATTGTGAACACCCCGTGCTGCTTCATGAGTACGGCTTTGGAGCGGTGATTAGCCAGGGTCTCAACAATGCCACGACCAATTGAGTCATCCCCGATGATGGCAAAGGGGCCAAGCGGAATTTCGCCACCAAACTCGTCCGCGATAGCGGTTAGCACGCAAGGAATTGCGCGACCCGCTGCTGCCCAGCCACAGGCGTAGTTCGAGTGAGTGTGAACCACTCCCCCGACCGATTCCATGTTGCGATAGACGTAAGCGTGGGCTGCGGTGTCAGATGACGGCGTTAGCGAGTCGTCCTTGGCGTTGCCATCGAGGTCGCAAAGCACCATCGACTCAGGAGTCAGTTCGTCATAACTCAGGCCGGAGGGCTTGATAAGAAAGCCACCCTCAATGCGCTGGGAGATATTGCCGCCTGACCACACCACTAGACCCGCATCCCAAAGCTGGGCGTGTAACTTGGCCAGCTGGATTCTGGCCTGATTTTCGCTAAGCACCGAGCACCTCCCGACGCATTGCCTTGAGGCGCTTCATAACGTCGTTCGCACCGCGGCCAAAGTAATCGTGTAGCAATTCATACTCGGCGTAGAGCCTGTCGTACTGTCTTGCTCGCTCTTCGTTTGGCACATATAGCGCCTTCGAAACCCGTCCCATTTTCTCGGCGGCATCGCGCACGCTTGGGTAGGCCTTGGCAGCCACTGCCGCGTGAATCGCTGAACCCAGAGCCGGTCCCTGCTCGGATTCCAAAACGCTAAGAGGCAAGCGCGTGATGTCCGAGTAAAGCTGCATCAAGAAGTGGTTCTTGATCAATCCGCCGGCCACAATGAATTCCTTAACCGGTACGCCAGAAGCTGCAAAGGTCTCCACAATCTTGCGAGTACCAAAGGCGGTGGACTCCAAAAGTGCGCGGTAGCCATCCTCAGCCTTGGTGGTCAAGGTTGCGCCAATCAAAATTCCGGATAGCTCGTGGTCAACCAGAACCGAGCGGTTACCGCTGTGCCAGTCAAGCGCAACCAATCCGTGCTCACCGACCGCTTGGGTGGCAGACAAGTCCGTTAGGTACTGGTGGATGGACTTGCCAGATTTTTCAGCCTCATCGAAGTAGCGCTGCGGCACCTGGTTCTTCACGTACCAGGCAAAGATATCTCCCACGCCAGATTGGCCAGCTTCGTAACCGTAGTAACCGGAAACAATGCCACCGTCCACCACGCCACACATGCCAGGAACTTCAGCCAAGACATCGCCGTTCATGACGTGACAGGTTGAGGTTCCCATGATGGCAACCATCTGTCCTGGCTCTGTGGCCTTGGCTGCTGGTGCGGTCACATGCGCATCGACATTGCCAACCGCCACCGCAATGCCCTCAGGCAAACCAGTCCAGGCCGCAGCCTCCTTGGTTAGGTAACCAGCTGCGTCACCGAGCTGACCAATTGGGTGCGCGATTTTGTCCTCCGCGAATCCTGCGAAGTCAGGATTTAGCGCTGCGAAGTACTCCCTTGACGGGTAAGCACCGTCTTGCAGATTGCCCTTGTAGCCAGCGGTGCAGGCATTGCGAGAGTAGACGCCGCAGAGCTGCCAAACAATCCAGTCGGCAGCCTCGACAAACTTGTCCATTTCGGCATAAACCTCAGGGGCTTCTTCCAGAATCTGAAGGCCCTTTGCCAATTCCCACTCGGAGGAAATCTGACCACCGTAGCGATTGAGCCAAGACTCTCCCCGCTCACGTGCCACCTGGTTCACGCGATCAGCATGTGGCTGAGCTGCGTGGTGCTTCCAAAGCTTCACATAGGCGTGCTTGTTGGTTTCAAATCCAGCCACCTGGCTGAGTGGGGTGCCGTCAATCTTGACCGGAACCATGGTGCAGGCGGTGAAGTCGGTGGCGATGCCAATGACATCGCTCGGGTCAATGCCTGCAGCCTTTACCGCTTCCGGGACCGCGTGCTTTAGGACATCTACGTAATCGTTGGGGTCCTGCAGTGCCCACTCGGGAGGGAGTTTTTCGCCAGTGCGATTTAGCACCTGATCCATCACGGCATTTGGGTACTCAAAGACTGCGGAGCCAAGCTCGGTGCCATCTGAAACATCAACAACAACGGCTCTGCCGGAGAGTGTGCCGTAATCAACACCGATGGTGTATTTATTACCAGGCATGACAACTCCGTCCGTTACCTAAATGTTAGCGATAACATCGCCCCAGATAAGGGCAAAAACCATCACGCTTTTATAACTTTGGCGGGGCCGCGGTAGAGCCTCGCTTGATGAGTTCTGGAATCAGTCGATCGAGCTTCTTGGTGGCGGTGCCTGAGATTTCGGAGAGCAAAAGATTCATCGCTCGATTGCCAAGAGCTTTGAAGTCTTGCCGCAAGGTAGTCAGCGGTGGTGAGGAGTAGGCCGTCTCCTCCAGGTCATCAAAACCTACGATGCTCAGGCGCTTTGGCACTTCGACACCGCGCTCGCGCATGGCGTGCATGAACCCCAGCGACATTCGGTCGTTGGCGATAAAAAGCGCCGTCAGCTTCTTGCTGTCGATGTCTAATTTCTTGCCAATCCGATATCCGGTATCGATCTGCCAGTCGCCATCGATGACCTGCGGGGTTAGGTTCGCATTGAGCATGGTTGCTGTGTAGCCGGCGGCTCGAGTGGTTGATTCGAACCAACCCTGGGGACCTGAGATGTGAGCGATGTTGCGGTGACCAAGGTCAATGAGGTGCTGGGTTGCCGCTGCCCCACCCGCGAAGTTATCAACCGATACCGCAAGCTCATCCATGCGATACATGCTGTCGAGCGTCACAACCGGAATGCCCGAGACTGCCGCTCTTGCGATCTCAACGGCTCGTAGCTGCGGGGTGACCAGGGCTAGCCCTTCAATCCCCAGCTTCATGAGGTGATCGATGCCAGACTGAACCGACTCTTCGTCGTTGGCATCAATACCAACGGTCACAACGAAGTAGCCCTGGGCTCGAGCTGCGGCCTCCATGTGGTGAACCATCGCTGCTGGACCAGTGAAGTCGGTGTCCGAAGAAAGAATGCCGAGCATCTTCGAACGCGAGGATGCCAGCGCTCTCGCCGCCAGCGATGGACGGTAGCCCAGTGCCTCCATGGCTTTGAGGACTCGGGTCTTAGTCTCCGGGCGAATCGAGGGGTTGTTGTTCAAAACGCGCGATACGGTTTGGTGCGAAACCTTAGCTAACCGCGCGACGTCGTAAATATTTGCCTGTTTCGGATTAGCCATTTGCTACTCCCCCAAACACTTTGGCAATTGCCTCGACGTCATCGACCCACTGCTGACGCTCTTCTGGCAGCAAGGCCTTTTTGATTCCGAGTGAAAGTTGGTAGCCGGTCTTTTGCTCCCGGATTCGAACATCGACCTCACCCAAGGTCTCGGCAATCACGACGAATCGCTTAGGGACCTGGATAAGAGCGAAGGTAGCTCCGTGGGAAGCATCGCCGTAGCGCAGTTTTGCGCCCTGCCGAAAATCAAACTTTGCTAGCTTTCCTAGCCAGCTGCTAAGTCCGGCCTCGGTGGAAAGCAATTGAATCGCAAACTTGATTTCTCCAACAGACTGAAATTCGTAAGAAAGCGACTCAACCCTGCGATTTGGATCCGGCTTAGGAGACTGCGCAAAACCAACAAAGTTGTCGGTCATTTCGGCCTTCTCTCCCGAGCGGCATATGTGTAAGCGGCAACACCAAATAGCAATGCGATAAACGAGTGAGCACCGAAGGTCACCAGGTTCATCCTGGTGAATGGATCCTCTCCCAAAAGCGGCAACAGCCAAAGCGCAGCCGCTGGCAAGAACAAGAAGGAGAAGATGGCCTTGGCCTTAATTCCCAGATACATAAACCAAAGCCCCGAACCAAATGCTAGGTAGCTCATATATGCCGGGTAACCAGCCGAGGAATCAATAAAAGTCTGGCTGGCAAAGATGAATGCCAAAATTGCCGCGGTCCAACTTGGGGCCGGGGCCTTAGGGCGATTGCCGAATAGCGTCCACTTCATAGCCCTTATACCTTAGCCCCGAAGCCTTACGCCCCAACGCATCGAAGTGCTTTCGCCACTTGCCAAAACCCGCAAATCCTCGCCGGTGTTAAAGGCATCGGCGGGGCAAGTTTGCGCTTCAATCGCGATGGCATTTCCCGGACCCGTCACCCAAGGAAAAACTTCGGTGTTGTAAACCATTAGCCAATTGGCATCCTGCTGCCAAATCTCGTAGCCGAAATCATCATTGCTAACGATGGCCACCGGATCGCCAAGCTGGGAGAACTGAGTATCCAACCTAAGTCCAGATACCAATGCGGATTTCCCTGGGCCAAGCCCAAGCTCGGAGGCAGGCACCTCACCTATCGGAATCATGTTGCTGCCGTGCTTAGCTGCAGTCTTAGCGTTGATCTCGATCTTGGTGTTTGCCGTGTAGGGGAAGTATGGGTGCGTGCCAATTGCGACCGGAGCATTTCCTGGGCCTTGATTGGTAAC
>CAZKLA010000053.1:5673-11162 GCA_964553455.1 uncultured Aquiluna sp.
GCGAAAGATTCGCCGTTGGTCAGCGTCAGGGTTTGCGAAGACATAGTTAGAGCTTAGAAGCCAATCGGTAGTATGCCGATGACCACTGAAGTTCCTTGCGAATCGAAACCGAGCTGGTGCTGGAGTCGATGTTTACCAGCTCAACTCCTGCGATGCGGGCGAAGTCCTGAATCGTGGCCTCGGAAACCGAGTTGGTCAAGACCGTGTGGTGGCTGCCGCCGGCAAGCATCCAAGCCTCAGCAGAAACCTCAAGGCTTGGCGCTGGCTCCCAAACCGCTCTGGCGACCGGCAGGTTAGGAAGGTCCTCGGTGGGCTCAACAATCTTGATTTCGTTAGAGATCATGCGGAAGCGACCACCCAGGTCTGTCAGGCAAACCACTCGGCCGGCTGCTGGTTTTGCGGTGAATACCATGCGAACTGGATCTTCTTTGCCGCCGATGCCAAGCGGGTGAATTTCAATGCGGGGCTTCTGCCCAGAGATTGTTGGGCAGACCTCGAGCATGTGAGCTCCCAAGACCTTCGGAGTTCCAGGACCAAAGTGGTAGGTGTAGTCCTCCATGAAAGAAGTTCCGCCACCTTTAGGGGTCATGGCCTTCATGATTGCCAATAGCGATGAGGTCTTCCAGTCACCCTCGCCACCAAAGCCATAGCCGTCTGCCATCAGACGCTGAACCGCAAGGCCAGGCAGCTGCTTTAGCTCTCCCAGGTCCTCGAAGTTTGAGGTGAAGGCGGAGTAGCCACCGGCCTCCAAGATGCCGCGCAGGGCAATCTCAATCTTTGCTCCATAAACCAAAGAGTCGTGGCGAGCTCCGCCCACCCTTAGCTCCGGAGCGACATCGTAAAGCTCTTCGTAGACCAAGCAAAGCTTCTCGGCGGCTTCGTCTGAGACCTGGTTGACAGCTTCGACCAGGGTGTTTACACCAAGCTGCTCAATCGACATGCCAAAGGTCATCTGAGCCGAAACCTTGTCCCCGTCGGTCACTGCGACATAGCGCATGTTGTCTCCAAAGCGAGCGAGCTTTAGGTGCTGTGACTTCTGCCATCCAAGGGTTGCGTAGGCCCAGGCGTCAACCTCACTCTGCACGCGCTGATCGGTTGGGTGCCCAACCACTACCTTGCGAGCAACATCCATTCGGCTGAGGATGTGAGCGTACTCACGGTCTCCGTGCGCCGCCTGGTTGAGGTTCATAAAGTCCATGTCGATGGTTGCCCACGGCAGCGACTGTCCGGCCTGGGTGTGAAGGTGCAGTAGTGGCTTCTTTAGAAGCTCAAGGCCATTGATCCACATCTTGGCTGGCGAGAAAGTGTGCATCCAGGTAATAACACCGACGCAGCTCTCGCTTGCGGTAGCGGCCATGAGTGTGGCGCGAATCTCTTCGTTGGTCTTTACCACCGGCTGCCAAACCAACTTCACATCGGCACTTAGGCCCTTGGCTAGTTGATCAACCACGAGCTGAGATTGCGAAGCAACCTGCCGCAAAGTCTCATCGCCATAGAGGTTCTGGCTTCCGGTTACAAACCAAATCTCGAAGTTCTTTGTAGACATGACACTCCCTCAATGCGGCGCTGCGTGGTAGCAGTAATGTTAGCGTTCACATTGAGCTCATCAAAGGGACTTGTTGGCTTGCGGGATAACAGTTTTATCTCACTGTGGGTCAAATGGTGCTTTTCGAGTGCTTATTAAATTGATAATTAGTGGTTTCGAATTTGTTCGTTTTTGAGCGTATTCTTAACCGCAACCCAAAGCAGGAGTCACTGTGTCACCGAGAGAGCCAATCGCAGCCAAGCTGTTTGATGGTCGCGACCTCTACTACTTTGACGATGCCCACTCCAGCCTGCCAGAATCTCGTAAGGCGGATCAGCGCGAAAAAGATGTCCGCCCGCAAACCGCAGAACTTAGGTTTGACCCGCTAACCGGTGATTACATCACGGTGGCAAGCCACCGCCAGAGTAGGGCGTTTTTGCCACCTGCTAACGCCTGCCCGCTCTGTCCAACATCAGAGACCAACCTCTCAGAACTCCCGGATCGCTTTGACGTTGCGGTCTTTGAAAACAAGGGTCCGGCATTTGGACCAAGCGTTGGAGAGATGACCGAAGTTGGAGAGCAACCCTTTGGGTTCGCGACCAACGCATTTGGTCGCTGTGAGGTTGTGGTCTTTAGCCCCGAGCACGATGGCAGCCTCGGCTCCATGCCGGTTGGCAGAATTGAAACTGTTATCCGAGCCTGGAGTCAGCGCACGCGCGAGCTTTACAGTCAGCCTGGAATTGTTCAGGTCTTCCCTTTCGAGAACCGCGGTCAGGAAATCGGTGTCACGCTGCACCACCCGCACGGTCAGATCTACGCTTACCCCTTTGTAACCCCAAAGACCAAGCAGCTGCTAGCCGCCATCGAAAAGCACGGTCCTAATTTCTTCCAGGAGCTTTACGAGTTTGAATCCAAGGGCGAGCGAGTGATTTTGGAGAGTGAGCACTTCATTGCCTACGTACCATTCGCGGCAAGGTGGCCCATTGAGATTCACGCGCTGCCAAAGCGTGCGGTGCAGGATTTCTCGCAGCTAAACGAGTATGAGATTGCTGACCTAGCCAGCTTCTACAAGACCCTGCTGCAGGGAATGGACAAGATTTACGATTCCCCAACCCCATACATCGCGGCTTGGCACCAGGCCCCGAAGGTAGAGCTGCGCAACCAGTTCCGCCTGATGCTTCAGATCACTTCGCCTAGGCGTGCCGCCGACAAACTCAAGTACCTTGCCGGCTCCGAGGCAGCGATGGGCGCCTGGGTGGGCGATGTCACCCCTGAGGCAACCGCCCAACGACTTCGAGAGGTCATGCAGTGAACCTAACTGCCAAAGCTCAAGCCGGTTTTCTTTCAAGTTTTGGATACGCTCCAACTGGCATCTGGTCTGCGCCAGGCCGTGCCAATTTGATTGGCGAGCACACCGATTACAACAACGGCTTCGTGCTTCCATTTGGCATCAACTACCGCACCTATGCTGCGGTATCGCTTCGCACTGACCGCATCTGTCGGGTCATGAGCGAGATTGACAGTAAGACCTACGAGATTTCGCTGGACGATGAAAAGCCAACCGATTTGGACTGGGCGCTTTACCCGCTTGGTGTCGCTTGGGTCATGCGCGAACACGCCACGGCTGGCTTTGACTGCTACATCACCTCTGATGTCCCAATCGGTGCCGGACTGTCTTCATCAGCAGCAATCGAAAGCTCAATGGCGAGTGCGCTAAACGAACTTTGGGGCGCAAACCTATCTCGTCGAGAGCTAGCGCTAATTGGCCAAAAGGCTGAGAATCAAGTGGTTGGCGCTCCAACTGGAATCATGGACCAAACCGCATCGATGATGGCCCAAGAGGATGCCGCGGTGCTGATTGACTGCCAGGATCTTGAGATCACGGTGGTCGATCTTGGACTGAGCAAGCACGACTTGGTAGTTGCGGTAATTGACACTCAGGTTTCTCACTCGCATGCTCACGGTGGTTATGGTTCACGTAGGACCTCCTGCGAGGTTGGCGCTGAAAAGCTTGGCGTGGCATCGCTGAGAGAACTTTCTCTCTCAGACCTGCCAAGAGCCGAATCTCAACTGGATGATGAGACCTTTAGAAGGGTGCGTCACGTAGTTACCGAAAATCAGCGAGTTCTAGACACCCTGCACGCACTTCGCGAAGGCAACCTAACCTCGCTGGGCCGCTTGCTTTTGGAGTCACACGCCTCAATGCGCGATGATTTCGAAATCTCGGTTGCCGAGCTCGATCTAGCCGTCGAAACTGCGATGGCAACCGGAGCTATTGGTGCGCGAATGACCGGTGGTGGATTTGGTGGTGCTGCAATTGCCATCATTCACAAGGACAAGCTCCAAGAACTTGAAGCCAACTGCCTAGCGGCATTTGCCAAGGCCGGCTTCAAAGAACCCAGAGTCTTCTCAGTAACCCCATCTGAAGGCGCTAAGCGCGAGTTCTAAGCGGTAGCTACTACCTTCACGCCGGCATCAACCAACTCATCAATCGCAGCCTCGGTTGAGCTTGCCGAAACTCCAGCGGTGAGCGATGTAATGACTCTTACCTCAAGACCAAAGTTCTTGGCATCTAGGGCTGAGGCTCGAACGCAGTAATCGGTTGCGATTCCAACCACGTCAACCACGGAGATTCCAAGTCTTTGGATTAGATCCTGGATGCGCTCGCCAGATTCGGTGACGCCCTCGAAGATGGAGTAGCCATGCTGGCCCTGGCCCTTTTTGATGTGGATATCAATTAGCGAGCTATCGAGATTCGGATGGTAGTCGGCCCCCGGCTCCCCAGCGATGCAGTGAAGTGGCCAAGTGTTCACAAAGTCGGGCTGATTGCCTTGTGCTGGAAAGTGGCCGCCGTTTGCACTGTTTGGTGTGTGCCAATCCCTGGAAGCAATGACGTGCTGGTAGTCACCCTTAGAAGCCTTGAGGTACGAGGTGATGCTGGATGCCACTTGCGCGCCACCCTGACAGGCCAATGCTCCGCCCTCGCAGAAGTCATTCTGAACATCAATGACAAACAGCGCTTTAGACATCGCTATTCATTTCCAAGCAGGGTGCCACATTTATAGATACCCATCGCTAAATCGTCCATTGCGTCGCGATTGGCTTCGCTAACCCTGCCGAGGTTGTAGAGGGTGAAGATTAGGTTGCCACCATCCGGGGTCTGCATGAAACCGGCGAGGGTGTAGCCAGACTGAATCCAGCCGGTTTTAGCCACGATTTTTCCGGCCGCATCTTCGAGGCGAGAGGACAGCGAACCTGGAGTTCCAGCAACTGGCATGCCGTCCTTGATGACTTCAAAGTCACCATATCCAGACTGAACCAAACCAAGTAGCGAGTTGATCAGCGCGGGGGATGCCGCGTTGTAATCAGACAGACCAGAGCCATCCTCAATGCGCAGTGAACTTAGGTCCAGGCCGGTGTTTTTCAGCGCCAGCTTGAAAGCGCCATCCAGCGAGGCAAAGCTGGTTCCGAAGCCAGTGTCAATGGCAACCAATCGCGCAAGAGCCTCGGCGATGGTGTTGTCCGAGACCACGAGCATGTAATCGATCCACTCCTTGATAGGCCTGGAGGTAACCTTCGCAACTTCCTTGGCGTTGGTTGGGGCAACGCCATTCACAACCTTTGCGGTCGATCCGGCGGCACCGAGTGCCTCCTTGAACCACTTACCCGCTCTAGCAACTGGGTCGCTACCGCGAGCAGAGTCCTTGCCGGCAGGGTTGTTGCGGTCGCCATCAAACTGCAGTGCGGAAACTCTGGACATGTAGCCCTCGGCTATGCCCTTGCGGTCCCAGTCTGCTTTCCAGTCGCCGTTTTTGGCGCCGTAAAGCGTGCTGTCCAGCACAATCTGGCTGAAGGTCTGACCAGGCAAAGCCTTGGTGATTTGGCGAATCAAGGTTGAAATCTTGGGGGCATTTCTATAGACACTTTGGCTGTTTACCTCGGTGCGGGAAAGCGTCACGTCACC
>CAZKLA010000054.1:0-7293 GCA_964553455.1 uncultured Aquiluna sp.
GACGTATTCGAGTTACATCGAACTGAAGTGTTGAACTAGTTAGTTAACGCCCAAAAGGTCAATAACGAACACCAAAGTCCTACCCGACAGTGAGTGCCCGGCGCCGGCTGGTCCATAAGCCATCTCAGGTGGGCAGATCAGCATTCTGCGACCGCCAACCTTCATGCCCGGAATTCCTTCCTGCCAACCCTTGATTAGGCGCTGCAGTGGGAAGGTGATGGACTCTCCGCGACCCCAGGAAGAGTCAAACTCTTCGCCAGTTTCGTAGTCCACGCCTAGGTAGTGAACCTCAACGGTTGCTCCAACTGGAGCTTCTGCTCCATCACCAACAACGATGTCCTTTAGGGTCAACTCCGAAGGAGCTGGCTCCATCATTGGCTCTACTTCTGGGCGTTCTAGATTTGTCATAACGAAAAGTATGCCCAAGAAAAGTCCGCAGCACTCGCAAGATAAGCAATTTAGTGAGTTTTGGAAGCATCGGGTTGGCAATTGGGTTTTAGAAAGGGTGAATCAACCCAGGGCAACTCTCATCGGCGTCTATAAGGCCGATGGTGGCATCATCGGAGAGCTCTCATACTTCTTTGGTCACCTCGTGGGAGTGAGAAGCTGCAGCTTGTGTGACATCTCACACTCCCCGATAAAGAAAAAATCCTCCTTCAAAGCTCTCGAGAAAGAGCTGATGAAAGAGCACGGCACCGCAATAAAGATGATCCACATGAACGAGAGAAATGAACGAGAGCTCAAAGCCTCCGCGGGTAGAGAACCCTGCGTTCTCTTGGAGTACCCGGATGGCTCAATGTCGATGCTGCTTGATGCCGCGGACCTAAAGGTTCTCTCGGGCAGTGTCAGCTCCTTGAGAAAGCTATTACTTTCAAGGCTCGACCTTTACCTCTAAGAGGCTGGCTTGGTGGCCTTTATGAAGGCTTCAAACAGTCGCAGATCATCCAAGGTTTGCTCGGGGTGCCACTGCACCGCAACTCCGAATGGGTGACCCTCGACCTCAACGGCCTGAACAATTCCGTCTGGTGAGTAGGCCACTACATTCAATCCATCACCAGGTTCATCGATGGCCTGGTGGTGGTAAAGCGCTGCGTTATCGACATACTCCCCAAAGATTGTGCTGAGAATCGAGCCTTCTCGCACGCTCATCTTCATGTGGGCAAAGTTGCCCTCGCCCTGAAGATAGCGATTATCGCCAACTACGTCAGGCAAGTGCTGAATCAGGGTGCCACCGCGGTTCACGTTGAGCATTTGAGCACCACGGCAGATGCCCAGAAATGGCAACTTCATCTGGATGGCGGCGGTAATCAACTCGTCTTCTAACAGATCGCGTAGGCGATCTGGCTTTTCGGCATTTTCGTGAGGCTCGTGCCCATACCTGGATGCCTCGACATCCCTACCTCCGGTGACAATCAGACCGTCCAAACCAGCGAGTAGGTTTCTGGCATCCTCGGAATCGATTTGCTGAGGTGGCAGGATTACCGCAATCCCACCGGCCCTGGTTACACCCTCTAGGTAGAAGGCAGGCAGCATCGCCATCTCGGTGTCCCAAACGCCAGTTTGGCCGCGCTGCCGGTAGCTAGTGAGTCCGATCACAGGTTTCATGAAATCAAACTACCCCAAGGGCACCGATAAATGTCAGACCCTGGAGATAGTCTGAGTGCCGAGCGGTTTGAGAGGGAAAAATGGATTCGGTTGCGCTAGTAGTTGTCCAGGTTGTTATTGGTTTAGTGATCATTGCTGCCGTTTGGTTCATGACCAGATCTAAGGGTGCTGGAGACTCTTCGAAGCAGATTGGTGACGTGAGAGACGAGCTAAGCCGTCTGATCACCAACTTGCAGTCCCAAATCGACAACAAGTTGGAGCTGCACCGACAGGCCACCGAGACCGCAGGCAAGAGCCAGCGCGATGAGGCAGCGGCAAGCCGCGCAGAGCTGCAGAAGACACTAAATGAGTCGCTGGAGAAAATGTCCACAGCCCTCAAGGACCTCACCGAAGCCAATGCCCGCAAGCAGGTAGAACTGCAAACCGCCATGCAGACTTCCATCGACAAGATGCAGAAGGGCAACGAAGAAAAGCTCGAGAAGATGCGCGAGACCGTCGACGAGAAACTCCAGGGCACCCTAGAAAAGCGACTGGGTGAATCTTTCAAGCTGGTAAGTGATCAGCTCGAATCCGTGCAGAAGGGTCTTGGTGAGATGCAGCAGCTAGCCACTGGTGTCGGCGATCTAAAGCGCGTACTTACCAACGTAAAGAACCGTGGTGGCTGGGGAGAGGTTCAGCTCGCTAGGCAGCTGGAAGACATGCTCTCACCAGAGCAGTACGAGGCCAACGTCAGGATCAAACCAAACACGAATGAAGTTGTTGAGTTTGCCATCAAGCTGCCAGGTCGCCAGATCGACGAAATTGTTTACCTGCCGATTGACTCAAAGTTCCCGCAGGAAGACTACGAAAGACTTCTAGCTGCTCAGGAGCTGGGCGATAAGGATGCAATTGAACTTGCCAACAAGGAGCTAGAGAAGGCGATTAAGGCACAAGCCAAAATCATCTCTGATAAGTACATCGATGTCCCTCGCACCACCGACTTCGCAATTATGTATTTGCCAACCGAAGGCCTTTTCGCAGAGGTAATTCGTCGCCCTGGCCTGGCGAATGATTTGCAGAACAAGTTCCGCGTTCAAATCACCGGCCCAACCACTCTGATGGCGCTGCTGAACAGCCTTCAGATGGGCTTTAAGACACTGGCTATCGAGAAGAGCACCAGTGATGTCTGGCGCATCCTCAGTGCGGCAAAGGCAGAGTTCCAAAAGTATGGCCAGGTTTGGGACAAGCTACAGAAGCAGCTAGCCACCGCGCAAAACACCGTTTCGGCGGCAAAGACTCGAACCAATGCCATCGAGCGCACCTTGCGCACTGTTGAGACTGGCACGGGCATCGAGTCGTCTCCGGAGTTTGAGGCCATCGAATCTATGGTTGCCGAAATCGAGATTGCCGCCACCGAGGCTGAAGACGCTGAAGATCAGGTCTAGCCTCTAGCCGTAAAGCTCTTCACCGGTCAGGTCAACCACTTTTGGTTTTCGCTGCTTCTGCTGGTGCAGATACTGCGCCCAGATGGCAAAGGAAAGCCACATCACCTGCATAACAGCGATGACTCGCTCTGAAAGTCCGACAATTGGCTGACCTGGCTCTAACCACGTAAGCAGGAACCACAGTGTGGTTAGCCCCATCACCACGGTTGCGCTAATCGCTCCAACTGGCCTGAGGGCCCAGTGATAACGCTTATCGAAACGCATCGCCAGGATCGGCCAAGCCGAGAACAAAACAAACGCGATAGTCGCATAAAAGCGATGCTCATCGGAGTGGGAAATCTGTGATGGGGTCGCGTAATAGGTGTAGCCAAGAGCGGCGAACCCAGCCATGCCCAGCGCAATTCGACCTGGGAGTGCGAAGGACCTGGCGCTCCACGCTCCGATCAGAGTTAGCAAAGCTCCAAAGAGGAAAAAGCTGGATTGGATCCACTTCACCGGTGAGTCATCGGCCGCCAAGTCGCTGATGGTCTTGGCGACTGGGTCGTAACCTGGCCAAAGTGCTCCGGAGATGCCCCAGCCCAATACGTTTTGAATCGGACCTAGTGTTGCGGCAATAACTGCCCAGATACCAATTAGCTGCATTCCTAAAACATACTGCTTGAGCGAAACAATTGGGCTTTGGCCTTCATTTAGCGGGTAATCTTGAGTTGTTGCGCAGGCCTGCGAATCCCCAAATTTTTTACGGAGTCCTTTTGTATCTTCATGAGTTCAAGAAGGTAGCTCTAACGCCACGCGCTCAAGACCTGATGGACGCACTCGCAAGCCGGGTGGTTATCGCCGATGGAGCCATGGGAACCATGCTTCAGGATCAAAAGCCGACCCTCGCAGACTTTGAGGGCCACGAAGGCTGTAACGAAGTTCTGAATGTCACCAGACCCGACATCGTATCTTCGGTCCACGATGCCTACTTCGAATCAGGCGTGGATTGCGTCGAGACCAACACCTTTGGCGCAAACTGGTCCAATCTCTCCGACTATGGCATTGAGGATCGCATTGAGGAGCTAGCTCGGGCGGGAGCTCAGATCGCCCGCGAGAGCGCGGATCGTTTCACCGCTCAAGACGGAAAGACTCGCTGGGTACTGGGCTCGATGGGTCCGGGAACGAAGCTTCCAACCCTGGGCCACACCACTTACGACAACCTGAAGCAAACCTTTGCGCTTCAGGCTAAGGGTCTAATATCCGGTGGTGCCGATGCGTTTATGGTTGAGACCAGCCAGGACCTACTGCAGACCAAGGCAGCCATCAACGCCTGCCGTTTGGCAATCGTTGAGTCTGGTGTCAGGTTGCCAATCTTTGTCGAGGTCACCGTAGAGACAACCGGCACCATGTTGCTAGGTAGCGAGATTGGTGCCGCCCTCACCGCTCTGGAGCCTCTAGGCATCGACATGATTGGCCTGAACTGTGCGACAGGTCCGGCCGAAATGAGCGAGCACCTGAGACAGCTGAGTAAGCACTCTCGGGTTCCAGTAATGGTTATGCCAAACGCAGGTTTGCCGATTCTCTCTGGCGATGGAGCACTCTACCCGCTGTCACCAAGCGAACTAGCTACTGCTCACGAGCAGTTTGTTAAGGAGTTTGGGTTGGCCATGGTGGGTGGGTGCTGCGGCACCACCCCGGCTCACCTCAAGGCAGTGGTCGATCGCTTGGCGGGAACTCCGGTCCCAAACCGCAAGCTCGAAATTGAGCCAGGTGTCTCAAGTCTCTACCAGCACGTTCCTCTGAAGCAGGACAACAGCTACCTGGCAATCGGTGAGCGCACCAATGCCAACGGCTCGAAAGCATTCCGCGAGGCGATGTTGGATGAGCGCTGGGATGACTGCGTTGAGATTGCTAAGAAGCAGGTTCGCGATGGTGCACACCTGCTGGACGTTTGTGTTGACTACGTTGGTCGAGATGGCGTTCGCGATATAACTGAGATTGTTTCTCGCTTCACAACCTCTTCGACCTTGCCGTTGGTAATTGATTCAACCGAGCCTGAGGTAATGAAGGCGGGGCTTGAGCTAATCGGGGGTCGCCCGGTCATCAACTCGGTGAACTTCGAGGATGGCTACGAGCCTGGCTCCCGCTTCCAGCGCACCATGCCACTGGTCAAAGAGCACGGCGCAGCCGTGGTCGCTCTGACAATTGACGAGCAAGGTCAGGCCAGAACTCGTGAAGACAAGGTTCGCATCGCATCAAGGCTGATTGACACCTTGATTAGTGATTGGGACATGAGGGTCGAAGACATCATCGTTGACTGTCTCACCTTCCCAATTGCCACCGGTCAGGAGGAGACTCGTCGAGACGCTATCGAAACCATCGAAGCGATCCGAGAGGTGAACCGCCGTTACCCGGGCGTCCACACCACCCTTGGTGTATCCAATGTTTCGTTTGGACTAAACCCGGTATCTCGAGCAGTTCTCAATTCTGTTTTCCTACACGAGGCAACCGAGGCTGGTTTGGATACCGGCATCATCGATGCTGCCAAGATCATGCCACTGGCAAACATCCCACCGGAGCAGCGCAAGGTAGCGCTTGATTTGATCTATGACCGTCGCGAATACGACGCAGACGGCAACCTCAGCTACGACCCGCTAGAGGCCATCTTGCAGATGTTTGATGGTGCGAGTTCTGCGGCGCTCAAGGACGCCAGGGCAGCTGAGTTGGCAGCACTTCCAGTTACCGAGCGACTACAGCGCAGAATCATCGACGGCGAGGCCAAGGGTCTTGAGCAAGATCTAGATCTTGCTCGTGCAGATGGGATTGCTCCACTCGCCATCATCAACGATCACCTGCTTGAGGGCATGAAGGTGGTTGGAGAACGCTTTGGTAAGGGCGAGATGCAGCTGCCCTTCGTGCTGCAGTCTGCCGAGGTTATGAAGTCCGCCGTTGCTCTGCTCGAGCCACACATGGAGAAAACCGACGAGGCTGGCAAGGGCACAATTGTGCTGGCCACGGTTCGCGGAGATGTGCATGACATCGGAAAGAACCTTGTTGACATCATCTTGACCAACAATGGCTACCAGGTGATTAACATCGGCATCAAACAGCCAATTTCCGACATCATTGCTGCTGCCGAAGAGCACAATGCAGACGTGATTGGAATGTCGGGTCTGCTGGTGAAATCCACCCTCGTAATGAAGGAGAACCTTCAGGAGCTTGAAAGCCGCGGGCTGGCTAAAAAGTGGCCGGTGATTCTCGGCGGTGCGGCTCTCACAAGGGCATTCGTCGAAGATGACCTAGCTGGTCAGTTCCCTGGGGTTGTGAGATACGCGAAAGACGCCTTCGAAGGTCTTGCGCTCATGGAGCCTTTGGTTCAAATCGCCCGCGGAGCAGACCCAGAGAGCGTTGGACTCCCCGCTCTGAAAAAGCGCATTCACGCCAAGACCACAGTTACTCTCACTGAGCCAGAGAACATGCCGGCCAGGTCAGATGTGGCACTTGATAACCCAGTTCCAACGCCGCCATTCTGGGGCACTCGCTTGGTGCGCGGGCTCAAGCTTGCTGATTACTCTTCATTCCTGGATGAGCGCGCCACCTTTATGGGCCAGTGGGGCCTCAAGCCTTCGCGCGGCGATGACCAGACCAGCTACGAGCAATTGGTTGAGGCTGAGGGTAGACCGAGGCTTCGTTACTGGCTAGATCGCATTCTCGCTGAGGGAGTGTTTGATGCTTCGGTTGCCTACGGCTACTTCCCGGTTTACTCAGAGGGCAACGACGTCGTGGTGCTGCATCACGCAGACGACCCAACCGGCATCCTGGGCAAGCCAGGTCTGTTGGCGCCGGATGGGGCATCCGGTGAAATCGGCACCGAACGACTGCGCTTTAGCTTCCCAAGGCAGCGTCGCGATCGACACCTATGCCTTGCCGACTTCGTAAAGAGCAAAGACTCTGGCCAGATAGATGTGATGCCAATCCAGCTTGTGACAGTTGGTGGCAATGTTGATAACACCACCGCGAAGCTCTTCAAGGAAAATGCTTACCGCGATTACATGGAGCTCAATGGCTTGGCGATGCAGCTAACAGAGGCGTTGGCGGAGTTTTGGCACAGCAGAATTCGAGCCGAGCTAGGTTTTGGAAATGAAGATCCAAGCGATGTCGCAGGATTCTTTGACCTCAAATACCGTGGTGCTCGCTTCTCGCTGGGCTACCCAGCCTGCCCAGAGATGGAAGATCGCCGCAAGGTTGTTGAACTTCTGAAGCCGGAGCGACTAGGTATTGAACT
>CAZKLA010000054.1:7393-8774 GCA_964553455.1 uncultured Aquiluna sp.
ATCAAGCCAAAGAGGTAGGCGGACACTACGGCGTAGAGGGCAAGCTGCCAGATCTTTAGCTTTGTGCCCAAACGCTTTCCGATTATTCCTGCACCAACACCAACCCAGCCAACCGCAAACATTTGAAATGCTGTCCAGGGGCCAATGCCGCCAAAGAACAGCGAGGAGAGCAGGATTGAGCTCGCACCGAGCAGGAATCCAAACCTAGCGCCAAGCGCTGCGGCACCAAGAATCACAACCACAAAAATCAACTCAAAGCCACCCACCCCACTGGTGGCAATTCGGGTCGCCGCAGCGATAGCCGCGAGCAAACCAAGAAGAGCAATCTGCCTTGGGCCTGCGAGCTTGCCTTGAGCCAACCAAAGTGCAGCAATAGCGAAGAGCGGTAGCAGTGCTAATGCCAGCCAGCCCGAAGTTGAGTCTGAGTCGCCAACAGCCTGTGGCAACCAAAGCGGCCAAAGGAACCCCGTGAGTCCAACCAGGGAAATAATGACGAGGCCAATGCGCTGCAGGTTTAGAGTCATGCCAGCACCTTGCCAATCTGCTTAAGCTCAGCATTGGAGATCTGGTAGACGGTGGTTGCTAATTGGTCGACCAGGTCCAGGTCATGCGTGGCAAGCACAACTGCGCAACCAGTCTCTTGAACACACTCGATTGTGGCGATAGCTTGTGATTTAACTAGTGGATCAAAACCCTTTGTGGGTTCATCGATCAGCAAGATCTTTGGCTTGTGACTGAGCTGCATCGCGATTGCTAGCGCAAGCTGAGTGCCTGCCGAAAGGTCCCTCGGGTGAGTCTCAAGATTTGGCACATAGCCCAGGATCGACTCTAGATTCGCTCTGGTGAAGCCCTGGTTTACCTTCGCAATTTGATCTGCCCGTGAAAGCTCTGCGTCTAGCGTTGTCGTCACGAAGAAATCACTGACTAGCTCTGGAACCAAAACGAAGTCTTTTGAGACTGATTCAATGGCGTTTAAAAGCGAAGTTTTTCCGACGCCGTTAGCACCGGTTATTGCGATGACTTCGGATTGACTGATGGTAAGCGCGGGGTGATTTATCAGCACATTGGCACCGAAACCAATCGAGCTGGCATCAAACCTAAACACCTCGTCACGAGGTAATAGCGCAGTTTTCCTCACCAGTCGAGGGATCCGGGGCGACCAGTTTCCTGGCACTAGGCGACCATTCGAAATGTGGACAGCAGCGGTGCTGATTTCGGCCAAAATCTCAGGTCGATGTTCTGCCACCAGCAAGGATCCGCCATTTGCCAGATAGCTTCTAAGCAACGAGACCAATTGCTGACACGCCTCGGCGTCCAGCCCGGCGAATGGTTCGTCCAGAATCAGAAGGTTTGGCTCTTTCTGCAGTTCGCGAATCAGGCT
>CAZKLA010000054.1:8874-10950 GCA_964553455.1 uncultured Aquiluna sp.
TTGGCAGATCGAGCAGCAGTGTCTGGCCCTGTCTTGCTCCTCCAAAAAGCCCTGCGTAGACAGCCCTGGCCGTCAAGAATCCAACTGGCAAAAGAATCGCCAATTGGATTTGCCGGGCTAGCGAGAACATCACTCAGTTGGAGTTGGCGCTTGGTCACCGGAAGCAAATGCCAAGCCAACAGCCTGGCCGCGAGTTAGCTTGAGTGTTGCTGCCCCCTCGGTGGCATACTCCCACTGGCTGGCTGAATCAGCTTTGACCCAGAGTGCCCAGTAGGCAAACTCTGGAGGCATGTCAGCGCAGGCCTCTAGGTGAGGTTCTTGCCCTTCAATTTCAAGTGGCTCGGTTGCGCTAGGTAGGCCGTTGACGCGGCAAACTATCTGGTCCGGGTAGGTGAGAGTTCCCTCAATCTCGACACCCGCTTGGTTGAGCGCGTCCTTAGCCAAAATCTCTTCGCCTTCAAAAGCGATACATGAGGAAATCTGGTCTGCTGTCATCGAGCCAAAGTTGACTTCAACCTCAACTCCATCGCAATTTCCAGCGACATTCTCTTGCGCAGCGGTGCAGCCAGAAAGCGCTAGAAGCAGAGCGAGACCAAGGGCGGCGAATTTCATGGCAAGTTCCTTTGCGCGGGTAGTGCCCCAATTCTACTTTTCACCCCAAGATCAAGAATCTTTGTTACTTCGAAATAACCCCCGCCGGATGTGGGTTGGTTTAGATATGAACTTTTCCGGAAAGAACATCTTGGTCGTTGGAGCATCTGGCGGATTGGGAGGTGAGTTTGTCTCAAGCCTTATCGCCGCTGGAGCAAACGTCTACGCCACCGCTAGGACGAATGAATCGGCAGCAAAGATCTCAGACCAGGTGGTGCAGAAGCTGCTCTTGGACCTGGAGAACCAAGAATCGATTTCCACGCTTGCCAACTATCTGAACTCTGCGGTGAAGCTTGATGGCGTGATTGTTGCTGCGGGAGTTGTTGGATTTGGGTTGGCGACTGATACTCCAGCTGCGATTGACGCAAAGCTGATCCAGGTTAACTACCGAGGACCTCGTGACTTGCTAGTAGCGCTCCAGCCAAACCTCGCAAACTCAGAGGGCGCCTTTGTGCTGAACGTCACGGGAATCGTGGCGCAGATGCCATTGCCTTCCATGTCCAGCTACTCAGCCTCAAAGATGGCGATGCACGGTTTCCTAACCGCAGTTGCGCGAGAGTGGCGACGAAGTGGCGTAAAGGTTGTTAGCGAACTTCTTGGTCACACCGAAACCGGATTGGCCACCAGGGCAATCTCTGGTCAGGCTCCGCAGTTCCCCCAGGGAATGAGCGCTGCCGATGCGGTAGCTCAGATGCTCAAGAGCCTGGAGAGCTAAGCCGGGAGCTCGATTGTCACTTTGGTCCCGCCGCGAATCGGCGAGGTCCAAAGAATCTTTCCACGCAGTTCAGACTCAACCAGAGTTCGAATGATCTGAGTACCCAATCCAGTTCCAACCTTGCCCTCGGGCAAGCCAGCACCATCGTCAGTAACGGTGATGATCAAAACCTTCTTGTCCCTCACCGCTTCGACCTGAACAGTGCCGCTTCGATCGGAGAGACCGTGCTCCACGGCGTTAGCAACCACCTCAGTTAGCACGAGCGCCAGTGGGGTTGAGCGCTCGGCAGTCAGCTCACCAAAGCTTCCTATGAATTCAGTCTTTACAGTGGTGTGGTAGCCGGCAATCTCTGGAACCAGCAAAAGTATGCGCTTAAAGATTTGATCGAATGAAATCTCCTGGTCAATGCCCTCCGAGAGCACGTCGTGCACCACGGCAATGGCACTGACGCGACGCATAGCTTGGGCAAGGGACTCTTTGACTTCCTCTGATTCACTCTGACGAGACTGAAGGCGCAGGAGAGACGCAACGGTTTGAAGGTTGTTCTTGACCCGGTGGTGGATTTCACGGATGGTCATGTCCTTTGTCAGGAGAGCGCGCTCACGAACTCGCAGCTCTGTCACATCACGACACAGCACCACGCCACCCAGGCGCTTATCACCCTCAAAGAGAGGCACTGACCTAACAGCAATCGTCACATCTTCAAATTC
>CAZKLA010000055.1:0-10651 GCA_964553455.1 uncultured Aquiluna sp.
GAGCGCAGCGGGGTTAGCGCAAAGCACCGAGCTGGCAAAGATATTCGCAACTCCCGTTCGCTGCGGCGGATCGACAACGACATCGCCGATCTAAAAAAGGCGATGCGAGCCCACCCCTGTCATGGCTGCTCCGATCGTGAGGCTCACGCAAGGTGGGGGGAGCGCTACCAAAAACTTCGCAAGGAAATCGATGGCACCATCGCGGCAATTGAAGGCCGCACTAACCAGGTGGCAAAGACCTTCCAGCGAATTTGTCTACTGCTAACCGACCTCGATTACATGCTTGAAGACGGTGACGATCTAGAAATCACCGCCAAGGGTCAGCGACTAGCAAAAATATATGGCGAACGCGATCTACTAATCGCGGAGTGCCTCAACAGAGGAGTTTGGAGCAAGCTAGACCCTGCGAACCTGGCCGCCCTTGCGATCGCGCTCGTCTACGAGGGTCGCCGCGATGAGGCGGAATATGAACCGAAGCTTCCCAAGGGAAACTTTGCCGAAGTTCTTGCTCAGACAGAGGCAATTCAAGAAGAACTTTTGGAACTACAAACCAAGTATCGACTTCCCAAGGAAACTCAACTGGAACTGGGGATGTCCTGGGCCGTGTATCGCTGGGCCTCGGGTGCTCGATTGGACGATGTTCTCAAGCTTTCGGCACTTCTGCCGGGTGATTTCATTAGGTGGACCAAACAGCTAATCGATCTGCTTGACCAGATTTCCAAGGGTGCGGATCCTGAGGTTGCTAAGACTGCCTACGACGCCATGGATCAGGTTAAACGCGGCATTGTTGCCTACAGCTACTACGTCTAGGTTTTAGGCTTCTTAGGTGATGATGCAGCTGCTTTGGAGAATACCGCTGGCCGTTTTTGGCTCGGCTTTGGCACTGTTCGCATTTCCCACCGAAGGCGTTTGGATTGTCGCCTTATTTATCCCTGGGCTTTTGTTTCTTGCCACCCGAGGCCTTGGTTTTTGGGCTGCAACCGCACTTGGCTTTGTAGCAGGCCAGATCTACTACATCACCCACATTGAGTGGCTGGCCCTTTATTTGGGACCGGTGCCACTGATCGCCCTGAGCACACTGATGTCGATCTATTTCGCGCTCGGTGCGGGCGCAACAGCTTGGCTCTACAAGAAACTCAAGCCCAAGGGTTATGGCTTGATTTCATTCGCGATTGCGGCGAGTGCGATTTGGACCTTGAGGGAGTGGCTTGGCTCTAACTTCCCATACGGCGGGTTCCCCTGGTCGCGACTTGGCATGACCCAAGCGGATGGTTGGTTCGCAAAATATGCCTGGTGGGGCGGTATTTCGCTAATCAGCTTCGCGCTGGTGTTAGTTTCCTTGCTTTTAGCACTGATCTTTATTGAGTTCAGAAAGCGCAAACCACAAAAAGTTCTCCCCATCGCGACCCTGGCGATAGCAGTGGTTTTGGTGCCGGTGGTAACACCAATCGGGCTCGGGACTGAGACGGTGGGGGAGATTCGCATCGCTGCGGTGCAGGGAAACGCCCTAGCGGGACTTTTCTCCAACCAAGTACGAGGCACGATTTTGCAGAACCACCTCGATGCCAGCTATGCCAGCATTCCGGATGACGAGAAGTTGGACTTAATTGTTTGGCCGGAAAACGCATCCGATATCTCGCCGCTTGATTCTCCAAAAGCCAGGGCTGAGATCGAAACTCTGATAAATCAGTACCAAGCTCCAATCAGCTTCGGAACCATCACCTCGCGGGGCGATGATGTCTTCAACTCCACCATTTTCTGGGAGCCTGGACTAGGGCCAACGGATTACTACGATAAAAAGCGTCCGGTGCCATTTGCGGAGTATGTCCCCGACCGAGCCTTTTGGCGCAGCCTTGCCCCTGACCTTATTGACCTAGTACCAAGGGGATACTCCTTTGGCAGTCGAGACGGCATATTCTCAACCGACAAATTCACCGTGGGTAGCCTGATCTGCTTTGAAATCGCAGCGGATGACATCCCGCGGGGTTTGGCGAGGGAGGGAGCTGAGCTGATCCTCTCCCAGACCAATAACGCAGACTTTGGTTACAGCGACGAGACTTTCCAGCAGGCTGCTATCGCAAGACTTAGGGCGATTGAAACTGGTCGCGCAGTGGTCAACATCTCAACCGTGGGCTTAAGCGCAATCTACCTGCCTGATGGCTCAGTACTCGACGAACTGACCTGGTACACAGCGGACGCCATGATTCAAAACGTTCCGTTGATAAGGGGCGGCACGCCGGCGACCGGTGTTGGCCTGTGGTTCGATGGCCTGAACGCCGCGTTGGCATTGGGCGCTTTGGCATTTGGTTTTAGGCGCAAAAAGTGAAGACGCTGGTCATGATGCCGACCTTCAATGAAATTGAAATCCTGGAGCGTTCGGTCATTGAGCTTTTCAAGCACAACCCAAATGTTGAGCTTTTGATTATTGATGACAACAGCCCAGATGGCACAGGAGAACTTGCCGATCGGATTAGCAAAGAGAACTCCAAGACCTACGTGCTGCATCGGGCTGGGAAGCAGGGGCTGGGCAGGGCCTACCTAGCCGGCATTGCCTGGGGCCTGGAGCAAGGCTACGAACTGCTGGTCCAGATGGATGCGGACGGGAGCCATCGAGCCGAAGACCTACCGAAGCTAATGGCCAAGGCAACTAGGGACAACCTGATCATCGGATCGCGCTGGATCGCCGGGGGAGCGGTACACAATTGGCCTTGGTATCGCAAATTGATATCAAGATTTGGTAATTTCTACGCTGCCAGAATGCTTGGCTCTAACCTCGGAGACCTAACGGCTGGCTTTCGCGTCTATGGCTGCGAACTGCTGGCTCGACTGCCTCTGGACAACGTGGCGGCCCAAGGCTATGGATTTCAGGTCGAGATGACAAAGAACGCCTTAGCCAGAAAAGAAACTGTGATTGAGGTGCCAATTCAGTTTGTCGAGCGCGAGAACGGCTCCAGCAAGATGACCATGGCGATTGTGTTAGAGGCTTTTGCCCTATCTACCCAATGGGGTTTTGAAAGATTGGCTAGGCGGTGAGTCGACCGCGAGAACGACGCTCGCGCATCTCTGCCAGCACTTCGGCCAGCAGCTCCTCCAGCTCGTCTCGAGTGCGACGCTCCAGAACCATGTCGTAGTGTGAGCGCTTCTCTTCTAACTGCAGGCCAGTGACCTCGATTTCGGCACCATTCTCAAGGCGAATCGCGATAGCACCGCAATCCGAGCATTCCCAGGTCTGCGGCAGTTCTGCTTCGGAGGAGAAAACTACTGAGAAGGTGTGGCCTACCTGGCAGCGGAACTCGCAACTCTGTCGACTCGCAAGTTCAACTCCACGATCGCTCTCAAGTGATTGGGATCCCAGTCTCATACCGCGCATAGATTCAGCCATACACAGCCCAACTAGCCCGCGCTGGGGCTAATTCCTAAACCAAGCGATTCACAGCAAGAACTCAGATTCGAAGAAGATCAACCCGGTCCGAGACGATTCCGGTCGCTCCTAGCGCTAACAGAGCCTTGGCCTGGGCAACATCGTTGACTGTCCAAAAGTGAACTTCGAGATCGCAGCTTCGAGCTCGAGCAATAAACCCTGGAGTGTCCAGCCTGATTGGGCCAAAGGAGCGGGGGATCTGGATGGCATCAAACCCTCTGGAGATTCTCCGGAAACCGAAGCCAAAAAGTAGGTTTGTCAGCCAAAGCCCAAACACTTCGCTGCTAGAGGCACTCGTGGCCGCCGGCTTCGTAAGCAATCTCGAAGTGGCCAACCTGCGAGCCCTAGAGAAACTTGAGACCAAGACTCGATCGTGCGCCTGGAGTTGATTGATCACCTTTGCGGTTGCTTCACAACCAGCTTCAGCTTTGATATCGAGGTTTAGGCGAAGCTGCGGGAAGCACTCAAGCACCTGGCTCAAGCTAGGCACCCTGGAGCCGTGCGCAAGAGGGATATCGGACAGCTCAGCGAAGGTTAAGTCACTGATCTTGAGGGGGAGTCCTGCGACTCTCTCAAGATCGTCATCGTGAAAAAGCACCGCAATGCCGTCTTTTGTGGCGTGGACATCTGACTCGACGTGGGTAGCACCGTGCTTGATGGCTTCTTCGATTGCGGCGATGGAATTTTCGTCCACGTCGATTCGGTGCTGGCTAAGGCCGCGGTGGGCGAGTAAATGTGGGCGAGTGGTGGCGAAATAGCTCTTGGTGCTGGAATCCGACAAAACTGCCCCTAATCTTTAGCCGTGGACCAGTCTAATTTCGTGTTTCGCTTTCTAAAGCTGAACATCGGGCTGTTTGTCTACGGTATCGGCATAGCCATGATGGTTCATGCCTCCATCGGACTAGCACCCTGGGATGTGCTGGCTCAGGGGATCTCCAAGCAAACCGGCCTGACTTTTGGGCAATCCACCATCGCGGTAAGCGTCATGGTCTTGCTGGCCTGGATTCCCCTCAGAGTAAAGCCGGGCATCGGATCTATCTTGAACGCAGTGCTGTTGGGGGTATTTGCCGATTTTTGGTTGCCGTTGATGCCGAAGCTCGACGGCTACCTTGCGCAATTGACTTGGTTCATCCTCGGGTTGATTGTGATCTCCTTCGCAACCGGGTTATATATCTCCTGCGGCATGGGTAAAGGCCCCAGAGACGGCCTAAACACAGGTATCGCTGAGCGCCTCAAGCTACCTTTCTGGCAGGCAAGATCGATTGTTGAGATTGCGGTCGTCACTGTCGGATTCTTGCTTGGCGGCCAGGTGCGCGAAGGAACGCTTATATTTGCCTTCGCCATCGGCTACCTCAACCAACTGGGGCTTCGACTATTCAAACTGGTCGACAGTAAAGGCAAGCTGTGACCCTAAGGCACCGGATCGCGACCCGAGCGATCATCCTGGACCCAAATCACAAACTTTTGCTCTTCCTAGCTCACTTTGACCCAGGATCTGGCCTTCCTCCGCAGTGGGTTTTCCCTGGCGGCGGTCTGGAGCACCAGGAAACGCCGATCGCTGGAATCATCCGAGAGGTGTTTGAGGAAACCGGCAGGCGATTTGACGCCTCTGACTTTGTGCCAATAACGACGCTTTGGCATGAGATGGAAGATTCACGCCAGCACGACACTGGCGAAGCGCATTTCTTTGAACTGAGAGTCCCTGAGGTATTTGAGCCAAGTTCAGCAAACTGGACCGAGAACGAACACAGAGACACTGTTACGCATCGCTGGGTTTCGGTTGGCGAGATTCTCACCGAGCAGCTCTGGGTTGGACCAACCGGAGCAATTGGGCTATTGATCGAACGTTATGGGAGCCAGGGTCCAGTAGCGCCGCCAACACTGGGTTTATAACGCCGATAATAAACATTATGTCAAGTAACGTTTATTTGGCCCACTCCTCTAGCGGGTGATTTTGAATTACTTGGCTTGCGTGGCGTGGGACCACTGCACCAGTTTTTGATGCGCGGCGCCTGACTCTAAAGCCGTCTTTGCCAACTCGTATCCAGCCTGTAGTCGATCGTCGATTGACTCAAATGCCAGCGCTGGATTTATAGCCAGCTGATAGGCAGCAATTCCGGCTGCGCTGTTGAGAAGGACAACTTCCTTTATGGCCGATAGATTGCCGGTCAGGTCACCTGCGAACAGAGCGGCCGCAACTTCTGCATTGTGCTTGGCATCGCCACCGATTAGATGCTCAAGGGTGATGTTTGACTTTACAAATCTCGCCGTGGTGAACTCCCGGACTTCGCCGCCCGATACCTGCCAGATTTGGGTGGGGGCAGTCACAGAAAGCTCGTCCAGGCCATCTTTAGAGCGGAAAACCAGCGCAGTTCTCCCCCGCTGGGCAAGTTCTTGAGCCATTAGCGGCGCAATCTCAAGATTGGAGACACCTAGAGCGGTGGCGATCGGCTGCGCCGGATTTGCCAAGGGACCCAAGAAGTTGAATGTGGTTGGAACCCCAAGCTGCTTTCGCACCGGAGCCACGAACCTCATCGCTGGGTGAAACACTGGGGCGAAGAAGAATGTAATCCCGGCCTCTTTGAAGACCTCCGCAACCTGCGCAGGCGCTAGGTCGAGACGAATCCCCAAAACCTCGAGCATTTCCGATGAGCCGGTTTTGCCAGATGCCGACCGGGATCCGTGCTTTAGCACTGGTATGCCTGCGGCAGCGGTAACAACCGAAGCCATCGAGCTGATGTTTACAGTCCCAACCAGGTCTCCCCCGGTGCCGACGATGTCGACAGCGTCACTGCCAGTATTCAGCAGCACCGCGTTTTCCAGCATGACGTCTACTAGCCCGGCCAGCTCGGCTACTGTCTCGCCCTTGGAACGCAAGGCCATCATGAAAGCGCCAATTTGAGCTTCGGTGGCTTCACCGGCCATGATCTGGCGCAGCGCCCAGCCTGCTGCCCCTCTCGAGAGGTCCTCCCCTGCCAACAGGGAGCTCAGGGTGCCTGGCCAGCTTTGATCGCTCATGCGAGCAGTCTACCCGCGCAGATTATGCCCCTGAGTCCAAAAATTCTCACAAAATCCCTTGTTTTAGACATCGTTGGGCACATATTGGTGGGGTAAACTTTAGGCATGTCTGCAACTACTTTGCCTGCCGCGCACGGCGGAACCATCAATAGACCAAACGCGACAAGCGTTGGAACCATCGTCTGGCTTGGCAGCGAAGTTATGTTCTTCGCGGGTCTGTTCGCGATGTACTTCAGCCTCCGCGCTGGTGCCCCGGACCTGTGGGCAAATGACACTCAGATTTTGAATGTTCCGTTCGCGCTAATCAACACTTTGATCCTGGTTGCCAGCTCTTTCACCGCTCAGTTTGGTGTTTTTGCGGCTGAGCGCCTACAGCCAAAGCGCACCGGCTGGTCCCCCGCCAAGTGGGGAATGGTGGAGTGGTTCTTCCTTACCTATGTAATGGGCTCCATATTCGTAGCCGGTCAGGTTTGGGAATACGCGATGTTGGTTTCTGAAGGAATCACCCTCAGCTCAAATTCTTACGGCTCCGCCTTTTACATCACCACTGGTTTCCACGCACTTCACGTGACCGGTGGCTTGATCGCATTCTTGCTCGTGATTGGTCGCGCCTACGCGGCCAAGAACTTCGGCCACAAGGAAGCCACCAGCGCCATCGTGGTTTCCTACTACTGGCACTTCGTCGATGTGGTGTGGATCGGACTATTCGTAGTCGTCTACATCTTGAAATAAATGGAGAAACCGTTGAATCAGGAAAAGCCGATGCGCCGTCGCCCTTGGGCGATTGGTTTCGTAATCTTTCTAGGACTAGTGCTATCGGGTGGTGGCTACGCAGCCGCAACCAACGTGGTTCAGTCTGAAGTATCAAGCGCTGATCAGATAGCCGAAGGTCGCAAGCTCTTCTTGGCTAACTGCGCAAGCTGCCACGGCACAAACGGCGAGGGCGCGCTTGGTGGCCCAAGCGTTATTGGTGTTGGTGCGGCTTCGGTTGACTTCCAGGTTGGTACGGGTCGCATGCCTGGACAGGCCTCTGGACCTCAGCTTTACAAGAAGCCTGTTCAGTTCACCGAGGAGCAAATCGCAGCCATGGCTGCTTACGTAGCCTCCTTGGCTCCTGGCCCTGCTATCCCAGACCCTGAGTACCTCAGGACTACTGGTGATGACATTGACCTAACTCACGGTAGCGAGCTATTCCGCATCAACTGCGCAATGTGTCACAACGCAGTTGGAGCCGGTGGAGCTCTAACCGAAGGTAAGTTCGCACCTGGCTTGGCCGGAGTGACCGAAAAGCACATTTATGAGGCCATGGTTACCGGCCCTCAAAACATGCCGGTTTTCAATGACGCAAACCTCACCCCCGAAGACAAGCGAGACATCATCGCCTACCTGAAGTACACGGAAGAGTTTGAGTCCGTCGGTGGTTATGAACTTGGGTCTATCGGTCCAGTTGCAGAAGGTCTATTCGTATGGATCTTCGGACTGGGATTCATTATTGCTATCACCGTTTGGCTCGGCGCCAAGGCTAACTAGGGAGAATTCGAATGAGTGAAATCGAAAAGGTATACCCGGCTGGCCTAGCGACTAACATCCAAAAGCCAATCTCCGACCCCGGCATCGAGCCTCACCGCGTCCGCATGACGGACAAGAGTGAGAAGGCTGCCAGAGGCGCTGAGCGTCAGGTTGCCGTGATGTTTGGCATCTCCATTGTTGGAGCAATCGTCGCGATTTGGGGATTCTTTGCTTTCCCAATTGACAGCCTGCAAGACACCAGAAACAACACCCTGTGGATGGGTGTCGGCATGGCCTTGAGCCTGCTCGGTATTGGTTTTGGTGCCGTCCACTGGGCAAAAACCCTTATGCCTGATCACGAGGTCTCCGAAGCCCGCCACCAGGCTCGCACCCCAGATGAGGTCCGCGCTCAAGCGATTGCGATCATCAAGACCGCCGACGCCGAGTCTGGCTTCACTCGTCGCAAGCTAATCCGACGCTCGCTTTATGGAGCACTTGCGGTATTCCCAATTCCGGCCCTGGTTATCTTCGGTGACCTTGGCCCGCAGGTTGGCGACACCCTGAAGCACACCATTTGGAAGAAGGGTGTTCGTCTAGTTCGCGACTCTCACGAGGGTGGAACTCCGATCAAGGCGTCGGACGTCACTCTCGGATCGGTCTTCCACGTAGTTCCTGAGAACCTAAAGGACATCGAAGACCACGGCGAGAAGCTAAACCAAAAGGCCAAGGCTGCTGTGCTTTTGGTCCGTGTCGACCCTTCCGACCTAAAGGAAGATCCAGCAAAGGCTTCTTGGAGCTACGACGGTATCGTCGCCTACTCCAAGATTTGTACCCACGTGGGTTGCCCGGTTGCTCTTTACGAGCAGCACACCCACCACCTGCTATGCCCTTGCCACCAGTCCACCTTTGACCTAGCGGAGCACTGCAAGGTCATCTTTGGTCCGGCAGCAAGGCCACTACCTCAGCTAGCTATTGAAGTTGACGCTGAAGGATATTTGGTCGCCCAAGGCGACTTCACCGAGCCCGTAGGGCCTTCATTCTGGGATATGAGGCAGTCGTAATGAGCACTTCTACCGAACAAAAGCCAACTACCTTCATTGGTAACACAGCGAACTATCTAGATGAGCGTTTGAGCCTGGGTGGAGTTCTCAAGAACTTCGGTCGCAAGGTCTTCCCAGACCACTGGAGCTTCATGCTGGGTGAGGTTGCCATGTACTCATTCGTGGTGCTTCTAATCTCTGGAACCTTCCTGACCTTCTTCTACCAGCCATCGATGGCTGCGGTTTACTACGAGGGCAGCTACGCACCTCTAAAGGGTGCCGAGATGTCGATCGCCTACGCTTCCAGCTTGGACATCAGCTTCGACATTCGCGGTGGCTTGCTAATGCGTCAGGTTCACCACTGGGCAGCACTGTTGTTCGTGGCCGCTGCCGGGTTGCACATGCTTCGCGTGTTCTTCACCGGTGCGTTCCGCAAGCCTCGTGAGCTGAACTGGTTGGTTGGATTCTTCCTATTCCTTGCTGGAATGGGTGCTGGTTTCACCGGCTACTCCCTTCCAGACGACCTACTCTCCGGCAACGGTCTTCGCATCATCGACGGAATGCTCAAGGCAATTCCATTCATCGGTCCTTCTATCTCCTCAGGACTATTCGGTGGTGAGTTCCCGGGTGACGAGGTAATTGCCCGTCTGTACAGCCTTCACATCATGATCATCCCTGCGCTGATCATTGTGCTGTTGGCAGTTCACCTGATGATGGTGATTATTCACAAGCACACCCACTATTCAGGCCCTGGAAAGAGCGACGAGAACGTCGTTGGCTTCCCGCTGATGCCGGTATACGTGGCCAAGGCGGGTGGGTTCTTCTTCCTAGTCTTCGGTGTATTGATGGCCATCTCGGCGACCTTCACTATTAACCCGATTTGGAACTACGGACCTTACGACCCATCACCGGTGTCCGCGGGTACTCAGCCTGACTGGTACATCGGCTGGCTAGATGGAGCGCTTCGTTTGGCTCCATCGAACCTGGACTTCTACGTGTTCGGAATTGTTTGGCCAATGGGCGTGCTTCTGCCTTTGGTTATCTCGCTGCTGTTCTTGGCTGTCGTGGCTGTCTACCCATTCGTTGAGAAGTGGGTAACCGGAGACGACCGCGAGCACCACGTACTAGACCGTCCAAGAAACGCGCCAACCAGAACAGGTATCGGAGCTGCTGGAGTGACCTTCTACGCTGTGCTCTGGGCAGGTGCTTCCACCGACTTGATCGCAATTAACTTCCAGATGTCACTTAACCACGTGCTAACCAGCATGCAGATCTTGCTGATCATCGGACCGGTTATTGCCTACTGGGTGACCAAGCGAGCCTGTATTGCGCTTCAGCGTAAGGACCGCGAAATCGCGCTACACGGTCGTGAGACCGGACGCGTGGTGCGATTGCCTCACGGTGAATACATTGAGGTTCACGAGCCAGTGGACAAGTATGAGCTATGGAAGCTAGTGGACTTCAAGGACTACCAGCCAACCCTGGCTCGTCCAAATGCTCAGGGCAAGATCACGCTCAGCAGCAAACTTCGCGCAGCACTATCCAGCTTCTACTTCGAAGACAGGATTGCGCCGGTGTCTAAGGCTGAATACGAGCTTGCTCACGCCGACCACTCCCCTGCGCCAGCAGTCGAGAAGCCAAAGCGTAAGCCAAAGGCACTGGC
>CAZKLA010000056.1:0-10408 GCA_964553455.1 uncultured Aquiluna sp.
GACCACTGGTTGATCTATCGGCAAAGCTCTCTGGCAAGACCTACGGCGCCGATGAGTCAGACGACATCCGCATGCGCGTTATCGCAGACCACATCCGCTCCGCATTGATGTTGATGTCCGACGGAGTTACCCCATCCAACGAAGGTCGCGGCTACGTTCTTAGGCGCCTGCTGCGCCGATCGGTGCGCTCGCTGAGACTGCTGGGTGTTCAGAAGCCATGCTTTGAGGAGCTTTTCACCACCAGTAAGAACGCAATGGTTGAGGCATATCCAGAGCTTGAGGAGAGTTTCCCTAGAGTTTTGAGGGCAGCCATCGCCGAAGAAACTGGTTTCTCAAGAACCCTTGACACTGGTCTGGTTGTGCTTTCAGAAGCAATTTCGACTGCTACCGGGTCGCTTTCTGGCGAGACCGCTTTCTTGCTGCATGACACCTATGGTTTCCCAATTGACCTAACGGTCGAGATCGCCGAGGAGAATGGCCTGAGCGTTGACCGCGATGGCTTTGACGCACTTATGCGCGAGCAGAAAGACCGCGCCAAACAGGATGCCAAGTCGAAGAAGACCGGCGGAGCCGGGCTTCAGGTTTACAGCGAATTCAGAAGTCTTGGAGAAACCCAGTTCCTGGGCTACGACGCACTAAAGACAACCGGCAAGGTTCTAGGACTAATTCGCAATGGCGAGAGCGCAGCAAGTTTGACCCAGGGTCAACTAGGCGAGGTCTTCTTGGACCGGACCACCCTCTATGCCGAGTCTGGCGGCCAGGCAGCCGATGCTGGCTGGATCGTGGGCAATGGCTTCGAATTAGAGGTACTAGATGTTCAGAAGCCAGTGAAGGGACTGTTCTCTCACAAGGTGCGAGTTGTCTCGGGTGAAGTTTCGGTAGGAGCGGAAGCTCAGACGCTAGTCGACGCAAACTGGAGACTCGGTGCTGCGCAGGCACACTCGGCTACTCACGTTGTTCACGCAGCTTTGCGTCAGGTGCTAGGACCGGAAGCACTCCAGTCTGGTTCCTACAACCGACCCGGCTACATGCGCCTTGATTTCTCTTGGACTCAGGCGCTGTCCGATGCGACAAAGAGTGAGATTGAAGAAGTGTCAAACCTCGCAATCCGTTCGGATCTAGCCGTAAGTGCTCAGTTCATGACTTTGCCGGCGGCCCGAGAGTGGGGTGCGATTGCCCTATTTGGTGAAACTTATGACGAGGAAGTCCGTGTCGTCCAGGTTGGTGGACCTTGGTCCAGAGAGCTCTGCGGTGGAACTCACGTCATGCGCTCATCTCAGATTGGGCTGGTTTCAGTTACTGGAGAGTCATCTGTGGGTTCCGGTTCAAGACGCATTGAAGCTCTCGTTGGTATCGATGCGTTGCGCGCTCTGACCGCAGAGCGCGACATCATCAGAAGATTAGCCAGCACCGTAAAGGCGCCAGCAGCTGAACTTGAGTCCCGTGTTACAGACGCACTAGAGGAGTTGAAGCTTGCCCAGAAGCGCATTACCGAGCTCGAATCGCAGCAGGCCCTCCAGCTAGTTCCTCAGCTGGTGGCAAGCGCAACCAAGATTGCCGGACTGAATGTGGTTGCGACAAAGATTGACTCTTCGGTGAATGCCGATCAGCTTCGCAGTTTGGCAAGCGCAGCACTGAGCCAACTCGGCAACGACGCAGTCGTGATCCTGGGCGCAGATATTGCTCAGAAGCCACTGGTTATGGTGGCATCTGGAGCGGTAGCGCAGCAGCAAGGTGTTCGTGCGGGAGATCTAGCGAAATTGGCAGCAGCGGTTCTAGGCGGTGGCGGTGGCGGTAAAGCCGACTTCGCCCAGGGTGGCGGAGTGGATAGCTCAAAGCTAAACCAAGCAATTTCAGAAGCGGCTGCTTCAATCAAGTGACCCGTCGATTAGCGGTTGATGTCGGCACGGCCAGGATAGGTCTTGCCATCAGCGAAGGATCGCTGGCCCTTCCCCTGGAGACGATTGACGCAACCGATGGGTCATTGGCTGTTATCCAAGAGATCGCCACAAAGCGTGATGTAACCGTGGTTTATGTTGGTTTGCCGTTGAACCTTAGAGGTGAGTTCACGCCATCTACCAACAAAGCAATCGAATTCGCGAAGCTACTCAGCGCTAACGGGCTTACAGTGCGCATGATTGACGAGCGAATGACGACCAAGTCGGCCCAGCAGCTGCTACACAGTTCTGGCAAAAACGTGAAAGAGTCTCGCGAATACATCGATGCTCAGGCGGCAGCACTTATTCTTGATTTTGCTCTGAATTCGGAGCGTGGAGGCCTGGCAGGGACGGCTCTTGATGACATCATCGATCGATAGCAAGATAAAGCGCAGACGGCTCATTCTCGCCGCTCTGGCCGCCTTAGTAACGCTAGGGCTGGTAGCTGGGGGAGTCACGCTCGCTTCCGACAGCATCAGAGATTTCATCTCCAAGTTCCAGGTGGCCGACTACGCGGGTGAGCCTGGCCCTGAAACATTGCTAGTGATCGAGCCTGGCGACAATGGTGCGGCGGTTGCGCGCAAGATGGTTGATGCCGACATCATCCTGAGTTTTGATGCGATCTACCGAGACATGCTCACCGCAGATTTCATCATCTATCCGGGGACATACTCTTTCCCTACGAAGCTATCGGGGCAACGGGCCCTTGAGATTTTGATTGAGGGAAAGAACCGCGTTGTGCTGCGCACCACAATCCCGGAGGGGTTCCGGATTCGCGAGATCATTCCGCAACTGGTAGCAGACCTAAAACTTGAAACCCAGGACATTGAAGATGCGATTTCCGCCATTCAAACTCGTCTTCCTGACCAGGCAGTAAACGCAGAAGGCTATTTGTTCCCGGCCACCTACACCTTTGACCCGCAGGTCACCGCACAGACCGTGATCAACACCATGGTGGACCGCACCGAGGCCGAGCTAGCTCAGTACGAAATTTCCCTCAAGGATTCCTTTGAAGTAGTAAACATGGCGGCCTTGATCCAGTCCGAAGCAAAGCTGAAGGATGACTTTTTCAAGGTGTCAAGAGTGTTCCAAAACCGCCTAGACATCGGCATGATGCTGCAATCCGATGCCACGGTGAACTACGGAACCAATGGCAAAACGGTAACTACTACTGATGCGCAACGTGCTGACAAGAGTCCATACAACACCTACGTTTACACCGGCTTACCAGCTGGTCCAATATCAAACCCTGGCGAGCTTGCCATTGAGGCAGCGCTGAGGCCCGCAGATGGCGACTGGCTATTCTTTGTGACGGTTAATCTCAAGACTGGCGAGACCAAATTCAGCGAGACGTTGGCAGAGCACGAGCGTGCGGCTCAGGAGTTTTACGCCTGGCTTCGTGAGAACCCGGAGTGGAAAGATTAAGCACTACGCCGTGCTTGGATCACCTATTTCACACTCCAAGTCACCACTTATCCACACAGCAGCCTTTGCTGCTTCTGGCACCGATGCAGATTACGTCGCCATTGAAGTCGCTGGCGATCTCTCCCAATTCATCAGCACGCAATTGGAGCGATTCCAGGGCTTCAGCATCACCATGCCATTGAAGGAAGAGGCGTTGAACTTCGCCGAAAGGGTGGATTCACTAGCGATAGCCACTGGTGCGGCCAACACTCTGATTCGAGCAGATGGCGGTTGGGACGCATACAACACCGATGTCTTTGGTATCCAGCAGGCGGTTTCGGGTACACGTTTCAAAACAGTGTCGGTAATCGGAACCGGAGCAACAGCAAGAAGTGCCATTGTTGCCATGGAGCAGCTCGGGAAGCAGGTCGCTATCTGGGGGAGAAATGCTGGCTCGGTGAGACAACTTTCAGCAGAGTTTGAAGTGACCTCCCACGCTCAATTCCACAAGGCGTGCGAAGCTGACTTGGTTATATCCACCCTTCCACCCAAGGCGATCGACGATCATCTTTTGTCCCTAAAGACCAAACCCAGTGGGATGCTGCTTGATGTTGCCTACGACCCGTGGCCTTCCAGGGCTGCGGAACTGTGGGGCAGCGAGAGAACCATTTCTGGAATCGAAATGCTGATCTGGCAAGCACTTGGACAGCAGCGTCTTTTCGCGGGTAATGACCTTGATGAGCCACTTGCCAACGAGAAAGAATTGCTTGCGGCAGTTCGTAGCGCGCTAAACATGGCAAAATAGACAGATGTTGCGCTGGATAACTGCTGGGGAATCTCATGGCCCTGAACTGATTGGGGTCATCGAAGGCCTGCCTGCCGGAGTCCCGGTTCTAGTCGAGGACATTCAAGAAGCGCTAGCTCAGAGACGACTGGGGTACGGTCGCGGAGCTCGAATGAAGTTCGAGCAGGATCAGGTCACACTTTCAACCGGTATTCGTTTTGGGTTGACCCAGGGTGGACCAATCGCCATCAGAATCGCGAACACCGAATGGCCGAAATGGGAAACCGTTATGTCGGCTGCTCCGGTTGCCGAGGATGAGCTCACCGGAGCAAGAAGCGCTCCGCTGACCAGGCCTCGCCCTGGACACGCAGACTTTACCGGGATGCAGAAGTACAACTTCGACGAAGCACGTCCTGTTCTGGAACGTGCATCGGCTAGAGAGACTGCGACTCGCGTGGCGCTGGGTCAGGTCGCCAAGAATTTCCTTCGCGAACTCGGAATCGAGTTGGTGACTCACACCGTCGCTATCGGCACCGCGCAGAACACCAGCGTCGTCCTGCCAAAGCCAAGTGACCGTGCTGCTTTGGACGAGGACGCTGTTCGCTGCTTTGACACCGAAGCTAGCGCTGCCATGGTGAGTGAAATCGACGACTGCCACTCTTCGGGCGACACAATCGGCGGTGTTACTGAGACTTTGGTTTACGGTTGCCCTCCAGGCCTTGGTTCCTACGTGCACTGGGACCGCCGATTGGATGCTCAGCTTGCTGCTGCCGTCATGGGAATTCAAGCCATGAAGTCGGTTGAGATTGGCGACGGCCTAGAGACCACCAAGCGTCGTGGCAGCGTTGCTCACGATGAGATTGTTCGTGAAGACGGCTCCGTT
This sequence comes from uncultured Aquiluna sp., assembly GCA_964553455.1. GTDB lineage: Bacteria > Actinomycetota > Actinomycetes > Actinomycetales > Microbacteriaceae > Aquiluna. Next base: position 5,009 of record CAZKLA010000056.1, read on the forward strand.
CACAGACTTACCGACCGTGCCGGTGGTATCGAAGGCGGCATGTCAAACGGTGAGGTAATCCGAGTGCGAGCGGGCATGAAGCCAATTAGCACCGTGCCGAGGGCACTTCAGACTATCGATACCGCCACCGGCGATGCCGCGACCGCTCATCACCAGCGCTCAGACGTTTGTGCTGTGCCAGCAGCTGGTGTTGTTGTGGAGGCCATGGTCGCGCTTGTTATTGCGAACTCGGTGCTAGAGAAGTTCGGGGGAGACTCGCTTGGAGAAACCAAGCGAAACCTAGACTCCTACCTGGCCAACATCCCAGATGTTCTAAAGTCTCGCATTGCGCAGCCATAGTGGAGACGTTGATCCTGATTGGACCAATGGGGTCTGGAAAAACCACACTTGGAAAGAAGCTTGCTCGCGAACTTGGTGTGCCATTTTCTGACACTGACAAATTGGTTGCCAAGGACCATGGCGCGATAGTTGACATTTTTTCCAAGTTTGGTGAAGCGCACTTCCGCACTTTGGAGACCAGTGCGCTGATAAAGGCCCTAGCAATTGGTGGAGTTATTGCCACCGGTGGGGGAATAGTGCTGAGCGAAGAGAACCGACGCTTACTGGGCGGGTACAAAACCGTTTTTCTGGACACATCTAGCGAGCACGTTCTTGGAAAAATTAACCTCTCAAAGCGTCCACTGCTCAAAGACAACCCAGAGCGCTGGGAAGAGATTTACAACGCTCGCAAAGCGCTTTATCAAGAGTGCGCAACTGCTACGGTTTTCACCGGCGGTAAGCCAATCAAGGCGTTGATTACTCAACTTAAGCAAGAGGCAAGCAAATGACTTCAATCATCGGACGCTCACTACTTCCAGAGGTCGCGCTTTCGCTGGATGGAGTAAAGAAGGTCCTAATCCTTCACCCACAAGCGCTAAGCGCCACAGCACTGGCGGTTCAGGAAGATCTGCGCGAGAAGGGTTTTGAAGCCCTGGTCGTCGAGGTTCCAAATGCCGAAGACGCAAAGCGAATTGAGGTAGCCGCTTTCTGCTGGCAGGTAATGGGGCAGGCTGATTTCCACAGGAACGATGCGGTAGTAGGGATCGGCGGGGGATCAACCACCGACCTCGCTGGGTTTGTAGCAGCGACCTGGCTGCGCGGGATTCGATCAATCTTGATTCCAACCACGCTGCTTGGCATGGTGGATGCCGCCATCGGCGGTAAGACCGGCATCAACACCGCTGAGGGCAAGAACTTGGTAGGTGCATTTCACTTGCCGCATCGAGTAATCATTGACCTCGACACTTTGGAAACCCTGCCGCGCAACGAACTGCTAGCCGGAATGGGGGAGGTCGTAAAGTACGGCTTCATCGCCGACCCATGGATTCTGGAAGCCGTGGAGTCTTCGGACGAAGCTACCGACATCAAGAGCGATGTCTTCACAGAGATCATCAAGCGTTCGGTTGCGATCAAGGAGCATATAACCACTAGTGACTTCAGGGAATCTGGTCAGCGTGAATTCCTGAACTACGGCCACACCCTTGGTCACGCTATCGAACACGCCGAACGCTATAAGTGGCGCCATGGGGCTGCTATTTCCATTGGCATGGTTTTCGCTGCCGAGCTTTCAATGCTTAGCGGCAGGCTCAAAGAGGCGGATGTTGAAAGACATCGAAACGTGCTTGCCAAGCTCGGATTACCACTTACCTACAGAGCAGATCGCTGGGAGCAGCTGCTTGCGACCATGCAACGCGACAAGAAGAGCAGAGCAGGGTCACTGCGATTCGTCGTACTCGATGGAATTGGCAAGCCGGGAATTCTAAGCGCACCAACTCCGGAGCTGGTGTTTACTGCTTTTCAGGCGATTGTGGAATAGCGTTTACCCATGAGCAAGATCTACGTCCTAAACGGGCCAAACCTAAACATGCTTGGTGCTCGTGAACCTGAGGTTTACGGAACCATGAACCTCAGCGATATCGAAGCCAAACTTCGCAGTCTTGCCCCTGAGGTTGATTTTGTTTTCGGTCAATCCAACAGTGAGGACCAGCTGATCGGCTGGCTACACGCAGCCTTCGAAGAAAGCGCGGACGTAATTTTGAACCCCGCCGCCTTCACGCACTATTCGTATGCGCTAAGAGACGCATGCGCCATGCTCAAGGGTCGCTCAAGACTCATTGAGGTTCATATCTCAAACCCTCACTCCCGTGAAGAGTTTCGTCACAACAGCGTGATCTCGGGTGTTGCCACCGGAGTTATTGCCGGTTTTGGCGTGGATAGCTATCTATTGGCACTTGCGCAGCTAACTCGCAACTAGAATTTCACAGGTTTATCAAGGAGAAAAATGGCAACCTCAAACGATCTTAAAAACGGCATGGTCCTAAACATGGAAGGCCAGCTTTGGTCGGTCATCGAATTCCAGCACGTCAAGCCTGGCAAGGGTCCAGCATTCGTGCGCACCAAGATGCGTCACGTACTCTCCGGCAAGGTCGTTGAGAAGACCTTCAACGCCGGCGTCAAGATTGAGACTGCGACTGTAGATCGTCGCGACATGCAGTACTTGTACAACGATGGCAGCGGCTTTGTCTTCATGGACAACACCACCTACGACCAGATCACTATCCCGTCGGAGACCGTTGGCGACGCAGCAAACTACATGCTCGAGAACCAGATGGCTACCGTGGCACTTCACGAGGGTGCTCCGCTTTACATTGAGCTACCACCTTCGGTTGTTCTAGAGATCACCTACACCGAGCCTGGTCTGCAGGGCGATCGCTCCACCGGTGGAACCAAGCCTGCGACTTTGGAGACTGGTTTCCAGATTCAGGTGCCGCTGTTTATCGAAAACAACACCAAAGTTAAGGTCGACACCAGAACTGGTGACTACCTTGGCCGGGTGAGCGAATAGTTGAGCGCGCGCACTAAGGCAAGAAAACGAGCCCTGGACGCTCTTTACGCGTCAGACGTTCGTGGCGATGAGGCTCTCGAGCTGCTCAAGCAAACCGAGCTCGAGGTTGAGGATCGACAGAATCAGCAGGCGATCTTTGACTACGCAGAGATGCTGGTCACCGGCTTCCTAGAGAACGCATATCAGATTGACTCTGAGATTCAGATGCTCGCCGATAACTGGTCGCTAGAGAGAATGCCTGCGGTAGATAGGGCAATTCTGCGTATGGCAGCCTGGGAAATTCTTCACAATGCCGAGGTTCCTAACGAGGTAGCTATCTCCGAAGCTGTCTCCCTGGCGGCTGAGCTGTCTACCGACGACTCACCGAAGTTCATCAACGGAGTTCTGGCACGCCTGGCAAAGGGTCGCCAAGCCCTTTAACAGCTGTATACTTTTACAAATTCACCTTTAAATTCGTCCTGTGAGGCGAAGAAGGAACGCAAATGCAAGAGCGCGTCGTACTCGATTCGCCCGACATTGATCGGGCGCTAAAGCGCATTGCCCATGAAATCCTAGAAGCCAATGAAGGTCCGTCAGGACTTGTTCTGCTTGGCATTCCAACCAGGGGCAAGCAACTGGCAGAGCGCATAGATGCGCTGCTTTCTCAAATAGACGCCGACTACCAATCCAATCTTGGCGTGCTCGACATCACGATGTATCGCGACGATGTCACAAACACCGAACGCAAGATTCACGGCACTTCAATTCCTGAGGGCGGCATAACCGACAAGGTAGTTGTGCTGGTGGACGACGTGCTCTATTCCGGCAGGACAGTCCGAGCGGCACTGGATGCCATTACAGATCTTGGTCGTCCGCGTCAGGTGAAACTTGCTGTGCTGGTCGATCGCGGACACCGCGAGTTGCCAATCAGGCCTGACTTTGTGGGAAAGAACCTACCTACCGCCAAGACCGAGCGGGTAAAGGTATTGCTTTCTCAGACCGATGGTATCGACCAGGTGGTGATTGGACAGTGAAGCATCTAACTTCAATCAGAGAACTAGACCGCGATTCAGCTATCGCTCTTTTGGACAACGCTCAACAGCTGTCACAGGTCAACGACCGCGAGGTAAAGAAGCTTCCGGCACTTCGCGGCAAGACGGTAGTGAATCTCTTTTTCGAGAACAGCACACGAACTCGAATCAGTTTTGAGGTGGCGGCTAAGCGTCTTAGCGCCGATGTCATCAACTTCTCAGCGGAAAGCTCTTCGGTTTCCAAAGGAGAGTCCCTCAAGGACACAGCGCAGACGCTTGAGGCGATTGGAGCTGATGCGATTGTCATCAGGCACCCGCTCTCCGGTGCCCCCAAGCTATTGGCAGATCAGGGTTGGATTTCAGCCAGCGTTATAAACGCAGGGGATGGAGCGCATGAGCACCCGACTCAGGCTCTGCTGGACGCGCTGACCATCCGACAGGGATTTGGGCTAGGCGAAGACCTAGCCGGCCTAAAGGTTTTGATTGTCGGGGACATCAGGCACTCAAGAGTCGCACGCTCAAACATCCTGCTGCTCCAACTACTCGGCGCTGAGGTCACAATTGCCGGTCCAGAAACTCTTATCCCAGAGGGTATTGATGCCATGGGCGCGAAGATCCAAAACTCCTTCGAAGCCGCTCTTGAGCAAAAGCCAGATGTTGTGATGATGCTAAGGGTTCAGAAGGAGCGGATGCAGGGGGAGCTCTTTAGCTCTCCGGCCGACTACTCGCGCTCGTGGAGCCTGGAAGGCGATCGCTTAGCGATGGTCTCGCCAAAGGCATTGATTATGCACCCTGGGCCAATGAACCGCGGTTTCGAGATTTCCAGCCAGGCAGCTGATGATCCAAGATCTCAAGTTCTAAAGCAGGTTAGAAATGGTGTCGCTTTGAGGATGGCAGTGCTGTATCGCTGCCTTAGTGGGGAGCAGCTATGAGCTCAATGATTCTGAGTAATGTCGCTTTGCCTTCCGGTGCGAGTGCCGACATTGAGATTGAAGATGGCCGCATCACGAAGATTGGTAAGTCTTACTCGAGCGGAATCGACTGTTCAGGTTTGATCGCATTGCCTGGCTTCGTGGATGTTCACACGCACCTTAGGGAACCAGGATTTGAGGCAAGCGAGACCATCCTCACTGGAAGTAGAAGCGCTGCTGCCGGTGGCTACACGGCGGTATTGGCGATGGCCAACACTATGCCAGTCACCGATAACGCCGAGGTCGCAGACTTCATCCTGGATTCCGGCACCACCGCAGGCTACGTAGAGGTTCAGCCAATTGGTTCGGTAACGATTGGGCTTAGGGGAGAGGCGTTATCTGACATCGCTGGGCTTGCTAACTCCAAGTCCCAAGTGCGGATGTTTAGTGACGATGGTGTTTGCGTCTTCGATGCGGACCTAATGCGCCAAGCACTGCTAGCCGTCAAGGCGTTTGGTGGAGTGATTGCCCAGCACGCTCAGGACCCAACCAAGACCGCTGGAGCTCAAATGAATGCCGGGGCACTTGCTACCGA
>CAZKLA010000057.1:0-10061 GCA_964553455.1 uncultured Aquiluna sp.
ATGAGTCACAGTTCTTCGCTTCGGCGCATGGCTGAGGCGGCAAAATCAGTAGGAATTCCCGACGCAACCGAGCGGCTACGCGATCTAGTGCTTGCGGCAGTGAATACTAATACCCGTGATTAAGCCAGACTTCTCCCAACCCATCCCCAACGACCTCGGCACCGTCCACTTCATCGGAATCGGCGGTAGTGGAATGTCTGGCATCGCTCGACTGACCATTGGGATGGGGCACAAGGTCACCGGTTCGGATCTGCGCGACACTTCAAACGTCAAGGCACTGCGTGAACTCGGGGCTGAGATTCACATTGGACACGCGGCAGAGCACCTCGGCAACCCAGACACCGTGGTGGTCACCAGCGCCCTCTGGCCCACTAACCCAGAGCTGGTTTTGGCACAGCAGCGCGGCCTGCCAATCCTGCACCGGTCTGCCCTTTTGGCTCATCTGGCATCACGTGGCAAATTGATCGCAGTTGCCGGAGCACATGGCAAAACCACCTCCACCGGCATGGTGATTACCGCGTTGAATCGTCTAGGTGCTGACCCTAGCTTTGTGAACGGTGGCGTGATTCAGGAGTATGGCGCATCGGCAGGTTTTGGCAAGGGTGAGCACTTTGTCATCGAAGCTGATGAGTCAGACAGCTCTTTCCTGCACTATAAAACCGAAGTGGCTTTGATTACCAACGTCGATCCGGATCACCTAGACCACTTTGGTTCACTTGATGCCTTTGAGGGTGAATTTGCGAAGTTTGCCGATGCCGCAGGGACCCTGGTGGCGATTTCCAGCGATGACCCGGGTGCGGTGCGGGTGACTAAGCGTCTCAAGCATTCAAACGTCATTACCTTCGGTACAGCTAGCGATGCCACGGTTCAGGTGAGAAATGTCTCGGCTGATTCCGGCAACGTATCTTTTGAGCTTGGTTACCAGGGGCAAGTAAAGTCGCTCGAGCTTAAGGTTCCAGGTCACCACAATGCTCTGAACGCCGCGGGAGCGGTTGCCGTGCTGGTGGGCCTGGGGTTTGAATTCGAAGCATCGGCATCGGCGGTGGCAAAATTCGCTGGCACCGAGCGTCGCTTCGAGTTACACGGGGAGCGCAGGGGAGTGCGGGTCTACGACGACTTCGCACACCACCCAACCGAGGTTGTGGCAGCGCTCACGGCGGCTCGCGCCGTAGTCGGTAAAGGCCGCCTGATTACAGTCTTCCAGCCTCACCTTTTCTCTAGGACTCGCATCTTTCAGGCCGAGTTTGCTCAGGCCCTCGCATTGAGCGATCAGGTGGTTTGCCTAGACATCTACGCGGCGCGTGAGGACCCGGAGCCGGGTGTCACAGGCGCGCTAATCGCTGATCGCTTCGAAGATCCATCCCGCATGCATTACGTACCCCTTTGGGATGACGTTCCGGCAGTTGCGGCTGGTTTGGCTGAAAGCGGCGACTTCATAATCACTATGGGTTGCGGAGATATCTATCGCATGGTGCCAGCGCTTCTGGAAGCCCTGGAGGCGTAGTTGAAGAGACCAGAGCGCGAGCTTGTTGGTAGGGAGATAAAGCGCGTAAAGAACAGCGCTAAGCCCGCCAAGGCAAAGGCAACTAAGGCCTCTGGATTTCGCATTCTCGGCAGCTCTTTGTTTATTGGCGGACCAATTGCTCTGATTTTGCTTGTGGTTGCGACTTTTTTCACCCCGATGTTGGCGATTGAGCAAATCAAGGTGAGCGGCAATGACCGTATTCAAGCGAACAAGGTGATGGGGGCACTTGAGGAGCTGGTTGGCAGACCTCTCACCACGGTTTCTCAGGACAATGTCGCCGAGCTGCTGGCAGATTTTGCTCTGATTGAAACTTTTGCGCTCCAGGCTGAGCCACCGCACACCCTCACCGTGAAGATTCGTGAGCGCCAACCGATCGTGATTTTGGTGCGAGGTGGCAAGAACTACCTCTACGACGCAGCAGGCGTTCGCATCGACGTGGCAAATGCCAAAGACAAATATCCATACTTCCGCTTTACTGCTGACCCACTGAAGGACAAGAAGTACAAAACCGCGATGGAGGTCCTTCTTTCCCTACCGGTTGCGACCTATAAGCAAGTTTTCTCAATTCAAGTGAGCGACCAGCTAACAACAGACTTGATCCTTCGCAAGAGCGACACCCGTGTTATCTGGGGCAATGCCAAGCAGGGGCTACTCAAGGCCGAAGTGCTGAATTCGCTAATCGAGACCGGCGTCAAGCCAGGTGTAACGATCGATGTTTCGTCCCCGAAGGCACCGGTAGTTACTTATCCAAACTACTGATTGTCCTCATTTGCGACACGCCCGAGATCCTCGAGCAAATAAGGGCAAACGGGACCTAACTTCTACGCGCAAATTGAATTCGTCTCAAAAGGTTAAGCCTCAGCCTTAACTTGAGAGTTTTCACAAGGAGGAACCACGTGGCACAGACACCGAACTATCAGGCAGTAATCAAGGTCGTTGGCGTTGGTGGCGGCGGTGTAAACGCACTCAACCGCATGATCCAGTCTGGGCTTCGCGGAGTTGAGTTTGTAGCGGTGAACACCGATGCGCAGGCTCTATTGATGAGCGATGCTGACGTCAAGCTGGACATCGGTCGCGACATCACTCGTGGTCTCGGTGCTGGTGCTGACCCAGAGGTTGGTCGACGCGCTGCTGAAGAGCACGAGGGCGAAATCGAATCAGCCCTAAAGGGTGCCGACATGGTCTTTGTTACCGCAGGTGAGGGTGGCGGAACCGGAACTGGTGCTGCGCCGGTTGTTGCGAGAATTGCGAAGCGCCTTGGCGCTTTGACCGTGGGTGTGGTTACCCGCCCATTCAACTTTGAAGGTAAGCGCCGTGCGGTGCAGGCCGATGAGGGTATCCGTGCGCTACGCGCCGAGGTCGACACCCTGATTGTGGTTCCAAACCAGCGTCTTTTGGAAATGTCCAACAAGAAGATTTCCGCAATCGAAGCCTTCATCACCGCGGACGACGTACTTCGTGCCGGCGTTCAGGGCATCAGCGATCTCATTGTTATCCCAGGTTTGATCAACCTTGACTTCAATGACGTGAAGTCGGTTATGCAGGGTGCGGGAAGTGCGCTTATGGGCATTGGTACCGCCAAGGGCGAGGACCGAGCCGTTCGCGCCGCAGAGATCGCTGTTTCCTCGCCACTACTTGAGGCAACCATTGAGGGTGCTCACGGCGTGCTGCTTTTGGTTCAGGGTGCATCTGACCTGGGTCTGCACGAAATCGATGACGCTGCTCGTTTGGTACAGGAAGCTGTTCACCCAGAGGCAAACATCATCTTTGGTGCCACCATTGAGGACACCCTGGGCGACGAGGTTCGCATTACTGTTATCGCCGCTGGCTTTGACGGTGGAGAGCCTACATACCGCAAGTTCGAGGCCCCAGCTGCTGTCGCGCTACCTGTTGAACCAACCACAACAGCTGCTCCAGCGGAGGATTACGCAGTAGCGGAGGCGGCTCAGGAGCTACCGACCAGCGAGCAGCTGATTCAGAGTGAGACCCTGGTCAGCGCTCAGAGCGTTCCAAACTCCAGCGGCCAATTCGGCGATGATTTGGATCTTCCTGAATTCTTCCGTTGAGCCAATTAGCTTATAGATACCAACAGGTACTGGCACGAGTTGCCAGTGCCTGTTTGGCTTCTGGCCGCAGTACAGACGACGTCGAATTGGTTGCTATCACCAAGAACCATCCGGCTGAGGTGGTGGCTGAACTGGTCGATTTAGGACACTTGGTATTTGGCGAGAATCGCGATCAAGAAGCCAGCCCAAAGAGCTTGGAGCTGGCGCAGCTTAGACCTCAAGCCAACCCCACCTGGCACTTTGTCGGCCAGCTGCAGAGCAACAAGGTCAAATCTGTACTGCGCTATGCCAAAGTCATCCACTCCATCGACAGAGCGTCGCTGGTTATTGAACTGGCAAAGCAGTTACCTAAGTTCGAGGGTCAATATGCCGGCTTTATTGAGCTCAACCTGACTTCCGACGAGGGTCGCGGGGGAGTGCTGCCAGAAAACCTATTGCCGCTGGCAGAGTCGGTATTGAATCTTCCAAACTTTGAGCTTTTAGGGGTAATGGCAGTGGCTGGGCTCGGTGAAGATCCGAAATCAGAGTTTGAAAAGGTGTTAGTGGCCAGCAACAAGCTTCAAGAGTTATCGCCGGGTGCGAATCAGCTGTCGATCGGCATGAGTGAAGACTTTGAGATCGCCATAGCGATGGGTGCGACACACATAAGAGTTGGCTCAGCAATCACGGGCCCAAGGCCTACTAACGCTTAGTCTTTAAGCAATCTAAGGAGTAATGATGGGCGCAGTTAATTCAGTTATGAATTTCTTCGGGTTTGGCTCGGCCGAACCTCAGAAGGTGGAAGCTAGCAGTGCTAAGCCTCGTCCGGCTGCCGCTAGACCTCGTCGCGGTTCCGAGATGTCAGAAATCATCACTCTTGAGGCTCAGACTTACGAAGACTCTAAGGAAGTGGCTTTCCACTACCGCCAAGGTGTGCCGGTGATCGTAAACATCGGCGCCATGAGCGAAGCAGACGCCAAGCGCATGCTGGACTTCATGCTCGGCTTAAAGGAAGCCCTCGAGGGCCAGATTCGCCGTGTCACCCCTAAGGTATTTTTGCTCAGCCCAAGCCACGTTGAAGTGAACGACGGAGAGCCAGAGGCAAACAACTCTGACCCGTTGCTCGACTAATAATGGGCATTATCGGAACAGTCCTTGGCTGGGCGCTCTCCATTTTTATTGCGGCTATGTGGGCAAGGTTCATCGTTGACTTTGTGATGTCTGTAAACCGCGGCTGGAGACCCCCTGCGATCTTGATGCCCGTGGTTGACCTTGCCTTCACTATCACCGACCCACCTTTGAAACTGGTGAGAAGGTTCGTGCCCCCGCTGAGACTGGGCGTGGTGGCTTTGGACCTAGCCTGGACAATTGTGCTTATTGCGGCACTTTTTCTCCAGGGCTTGGTTCGAAGCCTCTAAGGCGAATAACATAGTCGAAGCGCTTTTGCGCTGTATCAGGAAGGTGCAACAATGGCGCTGACGCCCGAAGAAGTTGTAAACAAGAGATTTACCATCGTCAAGTTCCGTGAGGGCTACGACCAGGATGAAGTTGATGACTTCCTAGACGAAGTTGTTTTGGAGCTTCGCAGACTTGGTGGCGAGAACGATGAGCTGCGACAGCAGCTAGAGACTGCCAAGGCTCAGGCAGATGCTGCCCCAGCTGTATCCGCGGCAGACTACCCAGTAGCTCCGGTATTGGCCGCCGCTGTTCCAAGCGCCGCCGACGCCAGCAACTCACACAGCCTTTTGGAGCTCGCTCGCAAGCTGCACGAAGAGCACGTTCGCGAGGGTCTAACCAAGCGCGACCAGCTGATTCGTGACGGCCAGGAGAACGCTGCTCGTTTGGTTCGCGATGCCGAGGCTCAGGCCAGGGCGGTCCTGGGTCAGCTAGAGCTTGACCGCAAGGCCATCGAGAACACCATTGACGAGCTTCGTGACTTCGAGCACGACTACCGTGGTCGCCTGCGCGAGTACATCGAGTCCCAGCTAACCACCTTGATCCGCGAAGAGTCCTTCGAGCAGCCGCTAGAGGCCGCCGCAAAGATTGAATTCGCAGCAATTACCGAGGTTGCGGCCGAGGTTGAAGCTGAAGAGGAAGAGGAAGAGCTAGAGGAAGTTGTAGCTAGCTCCGCCGACGTTGAGGATGAAGACGAAGCTGAAGCCAGAAGTGAGCGGAACTAGAGCTAGAACCCTCCTTTTCCTCGGAATAGGTGTTGTCTTAGTTTTTCTAGATCAGCTGACCAAAGAGCTCGCTATCGCGAATCTCTCAGATGGTTCGGTCGTTCCGGTAATTGGCGAAATCTTGCGTTTCCGCCTGGTCTATAACGATGCCGCAGCCTTCTCGCTTGGGGTTGGTCACACCTGGGTATTGGCGATTATCGCAATCTTTGCGGTTTTGGCTCTTTTGTGGTTTGGACCAAAAGCCAAGAACATCACCTGGACTGTTATTGCGGGCCTTGTGCTGGGCGGTGCGGCCGGTAACTTGGTTGATCGATTGACCAGAGCGCCTGGATTCCTAAACGGTCACGTCGTCGACTTCATCTCCATCCCATTCAACTTCCCGATCTTCAATTTGGCCGACACCTTCTTGGTAATTGGCGTTTCGCTGGCCATGATCAGGACCGTGATGGGCGACGAAGTGGGCGGCAAGGTTGCCAAGTAAGTACCTGCCAGTTCCCGACGCCCTTTCGGGCGAAAGAGCGGATGCTGCCCTAGCGAAAATGCTGGGCATAAGCCGTAGTCAAGCGGCTGAGCTGCTGACCGCGGGGGCTGTTACTCGCGCTGGAAAGGCAGTCGGTAAATCGGATCGGCTTGAGCTAGATCAAATCATTGAGGTTGAGCTAATTGAGCGCTCAACGGAGCCCGAAGTTATCGCAGAGGATGTTGCGGAACTCAAAGTGGTGTTTCAAGATGAGCACATAATCGTCATCGACAAGCCGGCTGGTGTGGTTTCTCACCCGTCACTGGGATTTGAAGGTCCAAGCGTCCCTGGAGTGCTGCTGGCTCGCGGAATTCAGCTTGCTACCTCAGGCGCGCAGGAGCGACAGGGGATTGTTCAGCGCCTGGATGTTGGGACCAGCGGTCTAATGGTCCTTGCCAAGGGGGAGCGGGCTTACTCAGTTCTCAAGCAGGCATTTCGCGACAGATCGGTAAAGAAGACCTACCACGCTTTAGTTCAAGGCCACCCAGATCCTGCGCAGGGGACAATTGACACTCCAATTGCTCGCAGCACAAAGCACGACTACAAGTTCACAATCTCTGCCGAAGGCAAACATGCCGTCACGCACTATCAGACCATCGAGCTCTTACCTTCGGCTGCCCTCATGGAGATTGGCCTGGAGACCGGCCGCACCCACCAGATCAGGGTTCACTTTGCCCATTTCCGCCACCCTTTGGTGGGGGATCCGCTCTATGGCAGCGATCCGAAATTGGCGGCTGCGCTGAAGCTGGATAGGCAGTGGCTGCACGCTCACAAACTAGCTTTTTCTCATCCGATTTCGGGTGATTGGGTCGAATTTGAAAGCCAATACCCGCAAGAATTGAAACTCGCCCTTGACCGACTGAGGGATGTCGATTTTCGGCTCTAGGCTAAGGGCCCGTCGTTGAATAAGTGGAGGTAAAAATGAGCGATTCATTCGTCCATTTACACAACCACACCGAGTATTCAATGCTCGATGGCGCAGCTCGCATCAAGCAGTTGGTTGCCAAGGCAGCGAAGTTGGAAATGCCTGCAATTGCCATGACAGACCACGGCAATGCTCACGGTGCTTACGAATTCTGGAACCAAGCCACCCAGCAGGGAATTAAGCCGATCATCGGTATTGAGGCTTACCTAGCCCCTGGGTCACGCCGTGAGAAATCTAAGGTCCGCTGGGGGAATGGCGGTGACGACGACGTCTCTGGCGGCGGTGCCTATTCACACATGACGATGTGGGCAACCGACAACACCTCGATGCAGAATCTGTTCCGACTGACATCTGAGTCTTACCTTTCGGGTTATTACTTCAAGCCACGCATGGATCGTGAATTGCTTCACAAGTACGGCAAGGGCCTAATTGCCACCACCGGTTGCCCCGGTGGCGAGGTTCAAACCCGAATTCGTCTTGGGCAGTACAAGGAGGCGGTCGAGACCGCCGCGGAATTCAGGGACATCTTCGGTGAGGGAAACTTCTTCGTCGAGCTAATGGATCACTCGCTAGATATCGAGAAGCGAGTTCGTGAAGATCTGCTCAAGCTGGCCAAAGATCTAAATCTTCCCCTGGTGGCAACCAACGACCTGCACTACACGGAGCCCGAGGATGCTCATGCTCACGACGCGTTGCTCTGCGTTCAGGTCGGCTCCAACCTTTACGACGAGAATCGCTTCAAGTTTGAATCCCAGGAGTATTACCTAAAGTCCGCGGCTGAAATGCGGGAGATTTTCAAGGAGTTCCCCGACGCCTGCGACAACACTTTGTTAATTGCTGAGCGCTGCGAGGTCAGCTTCGAGAAGCGCGATCTGATGCCGAGATTCCCAGTGCCCGAGGGGGAGACTGAGAGTGGCTGGTTTGAGAAGGAAGTTTGGCGCGGTATGGATCGCCGCTTCCCGAATGGATATTCGGACAAGCACAAGCAGCAGGCGGCCTACGAGATCGACGTCATTCGCAACATGGGTTTCCCTGGCTACTTCCTTGTGGTCTCTGACTTTATCGCCTGGGCCAGGGAGCAGGGGATTCGCGTCGGCCCCGGGCGTGGCTCGGCGGCTGGCTCGCTGGTGGCATTTGCGCTGGGAATTACCGAACTGGACCCGTTGGCACACGATCTGATCTTTGAGCGTTTTTTGAATCCAGAACGTCTTTCGATGCCTGATATCGATGTCGACTTTGACGACCGCAGACGTCCAGAAGTAATTCGCTACGTGACAGAGAAGTACGGCGATGATCGCGTAGCGCAGATTGTGACCTTTGGAACCATCAAAGCCAAGCAAGCACTCAAGGATGCCGCTCGCGTACTGGCAATGCCCTACTCCGTTGGAGAGAAGCTGACCAAGGCAATGCCACCCATGGTGCTGGGTCGAGATGTTTCGCTAGGTGAACTAATTGACCCAGCTGCCGAGCGTTACTCAGAAGCGGCGGAGTTCAGGGAGATTTTGGACACCGATGAGGACAGTCAGAAGGTCTTTGACCTGGCTCAGGGTCTAGAAGGTCTCAAGCGCCAGTGGGGTGTTCATGCCGCCGGCGTGATCATGTCTGCCGAGCCGCTGATGGATGTAATTCCAATCATGAAGCGCGAAGAAGACGGTGCAATCATTACTCAGTTTGACCAGCCACCTTGTGAATCGCTGGGTCTTCTAAAGATGGACTTTTTGGGCCTTAGAAACCTTACGGTTTTGGATGATGCGCTTTTCAATATCAAGCTGAACCGCGGTGAGACGGTGGTTCTGGAAGAACTTGATCTCAACGCAGACGAGAAGACCTTTGAGCTGTTATCCAGAGGTGACACCCTTGGCGTTTTCCAGCTCGATGGTGATTCGATGCGCCAGCTGCTAAGGCTTTTGAAGCCAACCGAATTCGAGCACATTTCCGCCGTTATTGCGCTGTATCGCCCTGGCCCGATGGGCATGAACTCACACATCAACTATGCGCAGCGCAAAAATGGCCTGCAGCAGTCCGAGGGTGTCCACCCGGAGCTAACCGAACCGTTGAGTGAGATTCTGGATCCTACATACGGGCTGATCGTTTACCAAGAGCAGGTAATGGCAGCAGCGCAACGAGTTGCCGGCTACTCGCTGGGCCAAGCTGACCTGCTGCGCCGCGCTATGGGTAAGAAAAAACCTGAAGAGCTGGATAAACAGCTAGAAGTATTCCGCTCCGGCATGAAGGCCAACGGCTTCTCTGACGCCGCAATCAAAGCGCTGTGGGACACTTTGCTACCGTTCGCCGACTACGCCTTCAATAAGGCGCACTCGGCCGGCTACGGCGTGCTGAGCTACTGGACGGGCTACCTCAAGGCAAATTACCCTGCCGAATACATGGCAGCGCTATTGACGTCAGTGGGGGATTCGAAGGACAAGCTTGCGGTCTACCTCAATGAGTGTCGCAGGATGGGAATTAGGGTTTTGCCGCCGGATGTGAATCAGTCAATCAGTGGTTTTGCCGCGGTTGGAGATGACATTCGATTCGGCCTGAACGCCATCCGCAACGTCGGAAAAAACGTGGTCGATGCCATTGTCGAAGCGCGCTCGGAAGCGCCATTCGAGTCATTCCAGGATTACCTAACCAGGGTTGCCGCCCAAGCCTCAACAAAGCGTTGTGTTGAGTCTTTGATTAAAGCGGGCGCCTTCGACTCACTCGGTCACACCAGGCGCTCCCTCATTGCGGTCCACGAGGAGGCAATTGATGCCTCTGCGGTTCTGAAGAAGCAGGCAGCCAGTGGCCAGGTGGATCTTTTCGGTGGCATGTTCGATGAGGATCCTGCCATGGTCCCGATTCCAAATCTCCCGGAGTGGACCAA